>JAFAXH010000142.1 GCA_019241085.1 Verrucomicrobiota bacterium
GCGGCCACCTGCGCCTGCGCATGCCCCTCGCGCACGCGGGCAACGGCTAGTTGTCGGCGCCGCTCCAGCTCCCGGGCACTGCCTTGACTTCTCATGTCCGAACCTTAGCATTGGCTCTCCCTTTTGCTTTCCTGAAGATCAATAGGCCCCTTTACGCTCCTGAGCTTTTCTCGACATGCGACATATCCAGATTACCGCTTTCATCGTTCGCCTGATCGGCTTGGCTTTAATTGTTCATCTACTCCGAGAGCACTTTGATGTTGGCCTCTATTCAGACACACCGGCGTCCGACATTTTCGCGACAGAACCTTCATTTAGGTTTGCAGGTATTTACCTGCTCCATGCCACACATGGTTTTTGGGTCGTCGCGATTTCCATCGAGTTGCTTGGCTCATTATTGCTCTTTGCTGCTCCTCATCCCTTCGCCCGTCTGTTGTGGTCAGGTATCTGCCTCAACGCCTCCAGCCAGTCCAAGGCCTAACCCTGCGATGCACCGAACCGGCTCCGCTTGTCATGTCTCCTGCTTTCGCAGGAGCCACGCCACGCTCCGCCGGTCGGTGATCTTGTTCTCGTTAGGCCATTCCACCGCGCCTCGCGTGAATCGCGCGTTGACCCAGCGGCATCACCAGACTACGCTTTTGCCATGCACGCGGTAGAGTTTACCATCCAGTTGGGCGATCAGCCGGTCGTAACCATTCCGCACGAGGTTGCGGCGCAGCTTCCCAAAGCCGTTCAGGCGCGTATCATCATTCTGACTGCCGATGATCCCAATGACTCGCAGTGGCGCAGCGGTGCCTACGAGCAGTTCATGCGCGAGGACTTTCCAGAGGATGCCGTTTACGACAGCTATCGTTGAGTTTCTCCCGTGTTTGGCGAGGTTTTCATCTGCCAGTTTCCTTTTACTTCCGGAGCAGTCAGCAAGCCGCGTCCGGTGCTTGTGCTCTTTGACTTGCAGCAGGACGTGCTTATTTGTCGAATCACATCTGTTCTTCGCACCGGCCTGCTCGATGTCGCTCTTACGGCTTGGGCGCAGGCAGGGCTCGCCAAGCCGTCAGTAGTCCGCCTTGACCGGCTGGTCACAGCCGAGAAGACGATTTTGGGACGGCGGCTCGGCGTCCTGAGTGCAGCCGACCAAGAGGTGATTCGCACCGCGTGGAATCAGCATATGCGACTTTGATGAACCAACCACAATGACCTAACCCTGCGATGGAGCTAGCCGGCTCCGTGTGTCATCTATCCTGCATACCTTTGGCAGCAGGCTGGCTGACACGCTCCGTCGATAGCTCATCTTGGTCTCGTTGGGCGCCACGGGGCGAAGCCAACGTCAACCCGCTCCGCGACTCGCGGGTAGCTCCGGCGGATAGCATGCGAGGGAAGCGCGCCAGCGCTGCTGCTCACGGCGCGGGCGGGCAGCGCAAAGACTTGGTTTAACTTCGCGCCCAAGCGCTCGCCGGCGAGGGTGAGCGCAGCGGCGGAGAATTGTTTCACCTGCGCCCACGGGCCATGCCGCCAAGGCCGGGCTTGCATCCCGCCCGCAGCGTCCGGCATATTCCCGCTCCCTTCCTTTCCCCATCATGCGCCTGACCGACAAGCTCCTGCGTCCCCTCACCCCGCGCGGCTGGCGCAGCTTGCGGCTGGGCCTGCGCCGGATGTTGCACCCGCTCGATTGGCGCGACGTGCATCGCACGATTGATCCGGTGGAATTGGAAAAGGTCGCTGCGCGCCATCGCGTGCCGGGCGAGGAACGGCGCTGGCCGAAATACGTCGATGCCGAGAAATGGCTGCCGCTCAACGCGCGCCGCGCGCAAGACCTCGGCCTCAATCGCGTGCCCGCCGCGAAGCGTCCGTTGCGCGTGCTCGACCTCGGCAGCGGCGCCGGGTATTTCCTGCTCGTCTGCCGGCACCTGGGACACACCGGCGTCGGCCTCGACACGGACGACATCCCGCTCTACGGCGAGATGTTTGCGCTGCTGAATCTGCCGCGCGAAATCGCGCGCATCGAGAAATTCCAGCCCTTGCCCGCGGCGGCGTTGCTGAATAAAAACGGCGGCCAGCGCTTCGATCTCGTCACCGCGTTTTCCATCGCCTTCAACGGCCACAAATCGCCGGCGCTCTGGAGCACGCGGGAGTGGGATTTTTTCCTCCACGATCTCAAAACCCACCTGCTCGCGCCGGGCGGCCGGGTTTATCTCGACCTCAATCCCGAACACGACGGCAGCTTCTACACGCCGGAGCTGCTCGCGTGGTTTCGCGCCCGCGGCGGCGACATTGATCGGTCGAAGATTTTGCTGCGTCCGTAGCTGCTCGCACCGGGTGGCTGCGGCGGACCAAACCTGCTACGCTCGCCGGCGTGAACACCGCTGCGGAATCTCCCTTGCGCGACGCCGCCGCGCGCGAGGAATTCATCACCGCGCTGGACGAAAACTTCTGCGTCTCCGCCGGCGCGGGCGTGGGGAAAACGCGGGCCATCACCGAGCGCATCGCCGCGCTCGCGGGCCGGCGCGCGCAGGAGCCGGACATCTTTTCGCGGCTGGTCGTCGTGACCTACGGCCGGCTCGCCGCGGAGGAGTTGCGGGTGCGCACTCGCGAGCGATTGCTCACGCGCCTCGGCGACAGCACGGCCTTCGGCCGGCAACAACTGCTCGGTGATCTGCGCGGCGCGTTCTTCGGCACGATCCATTCGTTTTGTCTCAAGCTCATCGCCGAGCACGGCCGCTTTCTCGGCCTGCCCGCGGCGCCGGAACTTTTGGAAGGCCGCGCGCTGCAAACGCTCTGGACGAAGTTTTGCGACAGCGAACAACTCCTGTCGCTGAGTCTGCCCGCCGACCTGCTGCGGCGCGTGGAACGGCACCTCACGTTCGAGCAACTCCTGGCGCTCGCGCGGGAACTCGATCCGGCGGAGATCGAGCCGTTGTTGGAAGCCGGCACGCTGCTCGCGCCCGACGTCTCGCCCGCGCCCGATTTCGCCGCAGCCCTCGCCGATGCCGGCGGCAAGAACGCGAAGGGCCGCGTCTCGACGGCTGCAAATCAAGAGCGATTGCGACGCTGGCTCGACGAGTGGCAGGCTGCGGATGCGAACAGCGCGGCAGCCAACGCGTCGCGCTTTCTCAAGCTCCCCGAGTTCAAGACCGGCAGCCAGACGTTCAAAACCGCGTTCGCCGATGGTCTGCGGCCTTACGCGCGCTGGTTGAACGCCGCCGCCGGCCGGCTCGCCGCGCTGCTGGCCCAAGCGTGGCGGAACTACCGGCTCGAACACGGCGCGATGACGTATCGCGACCAGATTTTCTGGGCGCGCCGGCTCCTCAACCGGCCGGCGACCTTGCGCGCGTTGCGCGAGCGCCGCTACCTCGTGATTCTCGACGAAGCGCAGGACACCGACGCGGAGATGTTCGCGGTGCTCAGCGAGATCGCGCGCCCGCTCGATGCGCCGCTCGGCAACTGGCCGCGCGAGGCTGACGCGCCGGGGCCGTTGCCGGGCCATTTTTCGTTCGTCGGCGACGAGCAGCAAGCGATCTACCGCGAGCGCGCCGACCCGGAAATTTACGCGCAATACGTGCGCGCCTTCCGTGAAGGCCGCGGCGGTCGGCGGCTGGAATTCAGCGTGACGATGCGCTGTCCGACGCGCGTGCTCAGCGTGGTCAACGCGCTGTTCGCGGACGGACGGCTGCCGCAACCGCACGTCGAATTTCGCGCCCTGCATCCGCGCCCGGCTTGTCCCGACGGCGGCGCGTGGCTGCTGCCGCTGGATGAAATTTCTGACACTGAAGACGAGCGCGCAAACACGGCCGAGCGCGTGGCGCGCGAGTGCGCGCAGGTGGCGGATTTTTTGCTCGCGCGCGGCAAGGGGGGATTGGGCGTCGCGCGCTGGGACGAGGTCGCCGTCATCGCGCCGCGCATCGCGTGGCTCGAAGCCGCCGCGGCGGCGTGCGGCGAGCGCGGGTTGCCGGTGAGTTTGATTTCTCAAAACCGCCTCGCGCGCGAGCTGCCGGTTTTTTCCTGGCCGGCGGCGCTGTTGCACGTGCTCGTCAATCCGTGGGATCGCTTCGAGTTGATCGGCGTGTTGCGGGAAATTTTTGCCGTCTCCGATGTCGAACTGGCGCGGCTGCACCGGCGGGCGGAAGGCGGGCTGGCGTTCTGGCCGCAACTGCCCGCCGCCGCTTTGGCCGGTGCGCCGAAACGCCTGCGCGACGCGCTGACGCTGCTGCACGAATTGCGCGCCGTGCTGCCGGGCGAGCTGGAGGCAGTGGAGGTGAGAATGACAACGCTGGCGCGCTTCGTCGAACATTTGCTCGAACGCACGGCGCTGGCAGCGCGGCTGGAAGTCATCGGCTGCGAAGACGCGCGCGTGGCGCTCGATTGGTTGCGGCGAGAGGCGTTGCAAGCGGAGTGCGACGGCTGGCCGTTGCGCGCTTGGGTGCGGCGGTTGGTGGAAGCGCTCGATGCGCCGCCGCCCACGCTCGGCGCGGCGGCGGAGAGCATTCAACTGCTCACTTGTCAGAAAGCCAAGGGCTTGGAATGGCCGGTCGTGATCCCGCTCGGTTTCGGCTGCGCGATCCACGAACGGACGCCGGATTATCCGCGGCTGGAACGCGAACTCGGCGCGGTCGCGCAAATTCATTTCAGCGCGCTGACGTTGGAAAAAAATCTCGCTGACACGCGCGAGCAGCGCCGGCGCGAGGAGCTGCAGCGCTTTCTTTATGTCACGCTGACCCGCGCGCGGCAGTTGCTCATCGTGCCCGATGGCAGCCGGCTGCACGGCGAGGCGGAGACGAGTTTGCAAAGTCTCGCGCACTGGCCGGAACTGGCTGGAAATGGCGCGCTCGGCGCGTTGCTGACGCCAGCCGCGCAGGCGCTTTTTTTTAACGACGCCGCCGGTTTGCCGGGGCCGGCGGAGAGCGCGCCGCCGGCGTGGTTTTCGTCCGACGAAAAGCTCACCGCGCAAGCCGCGGAGATTTCGCAGCGCATTCCCCAGCGCATCCTGCCGTCGAGCCTCGCGCACGGCGCGGCCACGGATGCCGCCGCACCGGAGACCGTGCCGGTTTTTGACGACGATGATCTCCAGCGCCTGCTCGCCGCCGATGCCGCGGCGCTCGAAGACACCGACGCAATGAGCGACGAGGCGTCGCAGGCTCTCGCGGCGGTCGCGGACCACCGCGGCGGCGCGCTGCTTTTCCCGCCGCGCGCGTTGCTCGGCGGACGCGGCGGCAAGGACTACGGCAATTGGTGGCACGCGACGCTGGAAAGTTATCCGTGGACGCACGGTGCCGCGTCCGCGCGCACGGAGTATTTGGCCGGCAGGCTGGCCACAATTCCGGCCGGCGAGCCGGAGCTTTCCGAACGCGCGAGGTTTGAAGTCGCGCGTTTTGCGGAGAGCCGGGCGCACGCGGAATTTCTGCACGCGGGCAACGTGTTTTTGCCGGAGGCGCCTTTCTCGTATCCGCGCAACGCCGGTGAATGGCTGGAAGGCATCCTCGATCTCGCGGTCCTCACGCACTCCGGCGAAGTCTGGATCGTGGATTGGAAAACGGACCGCCGCCGGCAGGACGAAACCGAGGCGCAACTGCTCGCGCGCCTGGCGGAAAAATACGGCCCGCAACTGCGGGCTTATGCCGAGGTTTTCGAGCGCGGGCTTGGCCGGCGGGTCAGTCGGTTGCTGCTCTACTCGACGCCGCTGGGACAAACGGCGGAATTGTGAGCGCGCGTTCGCTCAAGCTGGCTCGGCCGGCGGCGAAAATACTTTCGTCAGCACCAGCTCGGTGCCGACATTTTTCCGCAAGTAGTAAGCGCGGTCGAAGACTTGTTTGATAAAATACAAGCCGAGTCCGCCGGGCTTCACGTCGTCGAGCGCGCGGCCATTGAGCTTTTTCGGATCGAGCGGCGGACCGTAATCGCGCAGGCGGAAACGCACGCCGCAACGGCCCGGCATTTTGTTCCCGAGCACTTCGACCGAAAGGCAGATGCGCTGATCGTCGCGGTTATCGTAGGCGTGACGGATCACGTTGGAACACGCCTCGTCCACGCCGAGCACCAGGAGGTCGGCGATATCCGCGGCGCAGCCCAGTTCAGCGAGAAAATTCCGGACGTATTTGCGCACGAGGGCCAGGTTGCCAACGTGGCTGCAAAATTCGACCTTTCGCTTCATCAGGCAGGGCGGGAAAATACTTAAAGGCGACTGCGGGCCGGCCGGGCGGAAAGTGTTGGGGTCAACATGGAGTGGTCAGCGGAAACCAAACGCCAGGAGCGTCAGATCGTCCGGTGGCGCGGCTTCCCCTCGGTAAGCCGCTTCTCCTTCTGAGAGAGTCTTCACAATTTCCGTGGCGCTGCCAATGGGTTTTTTCAAAAGCATGGCTCGTGCCCCCTCGACGCCGAGGCAGCCGCCGCCGGGGTTGGCCGAGGGCGAACGGCTGTCCGTCAGCCCGTCGGTGAAAAAAACGAGCGTGTCGGCCGGCGCGAGTTGGAGAAAGTTTGCCGGACACACGGCGTGCGACACGACGGCCAGCGGCGGCGCGCGCCCGAGGACGACTTCTTCCACTCGCTCCTCGCCGCTCGCGTGGCCCGCGCCGCGCACGAGCAGCGGCGGACAATGCCCCGCGCTGGCCAGCTCGACGACGCGCCGCGACGGCGTCAGCCGCCCGAGCGTCGCGGTGACGAACAACCCGCGCAAAGCCTGCCGGCCGAGCGTCTCGTTCCAGCGCGCCATCGCCGCGACGGGCGCCACGCCGGGCACGATGAGCAGCCGCAGCGAGCTGAGCGATTGCGCCATCAGCAGCGCGGCCGGCACGCCCTTGCCGGCGACATCGCCGATGACAAAATAAATTTCGTCCGGCCCGGTTTCGTAGATGTCGTAGAAATCGCCGCCGACCTCGCGCGCCGGGCGGTAGTGCGCGGCGAACTCGACATCGTCGCGCTGCGGCAGCGTGCGCGGGAGAAAATTTTGCTGAATCTCGGTGGCGATGCTCAGCTCCTGCTCAAAGCGCGCGCGGTGCCGTTCCTCGTCGAGATAACGCAGCTTCTCGATCGCCGTGGACGCGAGGTTGGCGTAAGCCTCGAAGGCTTCCAAGTCGGTTTGGTCAAAGGCCGTTTTATCCGGCTGTTCGCAATTGATGACCTCCAGCACGCCGACCGGCTTGCCATCGCGCAACAGCGGCGAAGCCAGGATCGAGCGGGTGCGGAAACCGCTCTTCGCATCCATCTCGCGATAGAATCGCGCGTCCGCATACGCGTCCGGCACGAGCAAACTGCGGGCATGGTCAAAGACCCAGCCGGCGATGCCGCGCCCGCTCGGGATCACCTGCTTGGCCACGCTCGTCAGGCCGTCCCCCGTGCGCGCCACGACGATCTCCAACTGCCTGGTGGCTTCGTTGTGCAAAATCAACGCGCTGCCTTGCGCAGCCATCACGCGTCGTGCGACTTCGAGAATGGCGGTCAGGAGTTCGTCGAAGTCCGTGATCGCACCCATCAGCGCGCTGACTTCCACCAAGCCTTTGTAAACCGTGATGGTGCGCTCCAGCGCAGCGATCCGCCGATTCACCGCGACGCTGCCACCGTCCTCGCCGCGCGCGACCGGGGGCGGCAAGGAAGGTCCGGGAGCAAGGTCGGCCGGAGCGTGGGTCATGGGAGGAGGCTGCCAGTGCATCGTCGTCACGAAATTGTAATAAATGCAAGCGCAGAAGGCGGTTTGCGCCTGTCGGCAACTCTGCGAAGCTCGCTGCCGAAATGCGCCGCGCCTCCGCCTTTGCCCGCCGAGCCGGCGGTGTCGCGCTCGCTGTGTCGATCCTGCTCGGGCTGCTGGCGGGCTGTCACAGCATCGCCTCCGGCAAGGCTGCGGCGGAGCGGACGATGCAGGATTTTTACGAAAAATTGCAGCAGCACGATTTCGACGCCGCGCTCGATGCTTACGCGCCCGATTTTTTCGTGAAAACCTCGCGCCCACGCTGGCGCAAGACGCTGATCGCCGTGCAGGATCAGCTCGGACCATTGCGCGAAGCCAGGCTCGCGCGCTGGAGCGTGGAAACGCAGCTCGGCACGGATGAGGGAACGTATCTGCAACTCGTCTATACCACGCGCTACGAACGTTTTTCGGCCGAAGAAACCTGCCGCTTGAAGCGGGCGGCCGACGCCGGCGGATTCCAGATTTTTACGCACGAGATTCGCTCCGCCGGTTTGCGCGCACCGTGATCCAAGCTGAACCTCGCACGAATTCTTCGTTGCGCGCGCCAGCGGTTGCGCAAGGTTCACGCATGCAGTCCTCTCGGCTTTTCTTTCGTTGCTGCCTCCTCGCGGTTGTTGCGCTCACTTCGACCACTCTCCGCGCGGCCCGCCCGCCCGCGCCCGAGACGCGCGACAACCCATCGTCCTACTCCGCGCTGCGGCTCATCGGACGCGAATTGGGTTCGGAAAATCTCGGTCGTGTCGTCGAGGTCAGCGGGCGCGAAGGCGTGCCGCAGCCGTTTGTTTGGCGGGTCACGCTGCTGCCCGACCGCGCTGGCGGCGACGGCTTGCGCGAGATCGAAGTGGCGGGCGGACGCATCGTGGCGCGGCGCAACATCTCGCGCATCTCCCGGCCGGCGCTGGGGACAGTCAACGCGCCGATGAACCTGCGCGATTTGAACCTCGATAGCTCCGGCGCGTTCACCGCCGCCGACACGCAGGCGCGCAAAATCCGGCTCTCCTTTGACGCGCTGAACTACACGCTGCGCGCCGATCCTGCCACGGGCAAACCCGTTTGGAACGTGCAACTGCTCGGCGCCGAGCACGATGACCTCGGCACGCTGCTCATTTCCGCCACCGACGGCTCCGTGCTCAGCACCACCGGCCGCATCGCCGCGGCCGGCGGAGGGAGCGGTGTCACGCCGCCTCCCGCCGTGGAGCCGGGCGGCCCGCCACCGCAGCCATCTCCACCCAACGTGATCGTCGATACCAACGACCCGCGCGCCGGTGGCGGATTCCTCGAACGCAGCGGACGCACGCTGGACAAGACCGGCCGGCAGGTCGAGCGCAGCCTGCGCCACGCGGGCGCGACCGTGGAGCGATTTTTCCGCGGTCACAGCGACCTCGACCGGGATTAGCGCTATGCGGCTGCCGCGCAAGCGTGTAGCAATGCGGGCGTCCCGTTTCCGCAACTTGGTTCGAGCCTTATGAATCCCACGATTTTCTTCGTCCTCCTCGCCGGCGCGGCGCTCGTGCTGCTGATCGTGCTGATCGTTATTTTTAACTTCATCGGCATCTGGATTCGCGCCCGCGTCGCCAACGCGCCCGTCGGCATCATCAACATGATCGCCATGCGCCTGCGCCGCGTGCCCGTCGATCTCATCGTGGACAACCGCATCACCGCCGTCAAAGCCGGCATCAATCTCGAAAGCGACCAGCTCGAAGCGCACTACCTCGCCGGCGGCAACGTCAACCAGACCGTGCTCGCCATGATCGCCGCGGACAAAGCCGGCATCTCGCTCGATTTCAACCGCGCCTGCGCCATCGACCTCGCCACCAAAGGCACCGGCAAAACCGTGCTCGAAGCCGTGCGCACGTCCATCAATCCCAAGGTCATCGATTGTCCCAATCCGGCTTCTGGAAAAAACACCGTCGATGCCGTGGCCAAGGATGGCATCGGCGTGCGCGCCCGCGCCCGCGTCACGGTGCGCTCGAATCTCGACCGCTTCGTCGGCGGCGCGACGGAGGAAACGATCATCGCCCGCGTCGGCCAGGGCATCGTCACCTCGATTGGCTTGGCGGATTCTTACAAAGACGTGCTCGCCAATCCGTCGAGCATTTCCAAGCACGTGCTCGACAGTGGACTCGACAGCGCAACGGCGTTTGAAATTTTGTCCATCGACATCGCCGAGGTCGATGTCGGCGAAAACGTCGGCGCCAAGCTCCAGGCCGAGCAAGCCGAGGCGGACAAGCGCGTCGCGCAAGCCCGCGCCGAAGTGCGCCGCGCCGCGGCGGTGGCCGTCGAGCAGGAAATGGTCGCGCGCGTCGCCGAGATGCGCGCAAAAGTCGTCGAAGCCGAATCGCTCGTCCCGCAAGCCATGGCCGAGGCGTTTCGCAATGGCAACTTGGGCGTGATGGATTATCAACGTCTGCGCAACCTGCAAGCCGACACCGAAATGCGCACTTCGATTGCCGGTGGCGAAGGCAGCGGCGCCGGCAGCACGGCGAGCAAGCCTTGATCAGAACAAACGCGGACAACCGCCTGCGTCGTCGTTCATGCAAAGCGACAAAGTCATCCTCCTGCTCCTGTTCGCCGCCGGAGCGATGTTGAACACGCTTTTCAAAAAAGGCGGCTTGTTGGAACAATGGCGGACCAAAAAATCCGCTGACGCTCAACGCGCTCGCACCGCGCCCAGCCAGCCGTCCCAAGAGCAGGACGCCGAGTTGCGCAAATTGCTCGAAGCCTTGGGCCGTCCGACGACAGATTTTCCTCCGCCGCCACTGCCACCCGCGCCAGTTTGGCGCCCGCCCGTGTTGACCGCGCGTCCGCCAGTTCAGCCGGATTTTTTACCGCCGGTGCGTCGCCTACCACCCCCGCCCCTGCCGAGTCCTTCGACGCCGCCGCCACCAGTTCCCGCGGGATTTCCGAGTGCGAACCTGCCGGAGTCGGCTCGTGCCCGCCGCCGGGCCGAGAAACGCAAAAAGAAATCGGCTCCTTTCCTTTCGCCTGAGCTTCCCCCGGCGACGGCACAGTCGCCGCCGTTGTTACCTGTCCTGACGACAGTGGTTCGTCGCCAGCGCGCAGTCGGCGAACTACGTGCCCGACTCACTGCGCCCGGCAGCGTGCGCCAAGCCATCGTGCTGGCGGAAATTCTCGGCCCGCCGCGCGCCCTGCGCTTGCCAGCGGCCAACGGCCAGTTTACATAGTCGCCCGAAGCTTCCGTTTTCTTTTCGATTTCAGCCGGCGTGGCGGAACTGGCAGACGCGCCAGACTCAAAATCTGGTATCCTCACGGGTGTGTGGGTTCGACCCCCTCCGCCGGCAGTTGATTTTCAGGCACTTATGCTTATGGTTGCTAAACTGGCCTAGCAACCGGCTGGTTGGAGAATGCCAGCGTTTAAGTGATCCAAGTTCACAAACCGGTCTGGAAGCACCTCGTATTGGGTAAGCGGCTTGCTCGGCGATGGTGCTCGCCGCTGTCGTTATTGATCTTCAGGAAAGCAAAAGGGAGAGCCAATGCTAAGGTTCGGACATGAGAAGTCAAGGCAGTGCCCGGGAGCTGGAGCGGCGCCGACAACTAGCCGTTGCCCGCGTGCGCGAGGGGCATGCGCAGGCGCAGGTGGCCGC
>JAFAXH010000103.1 GCA_019241085.1 Verrucomicrobiota bacterium
GATCATCAAATCTGAGTTCGGCCCAGTCATTTGTGCCGCCTCACGAAGTTTCTTCATCGGGGCAGCACCAACAAAATGATATACGGTCCCGCTCTGCGGCTCGATCTGATCTGCGCGGAAACGCTTCTTCGTCAGCAAACAATCCACCATCGGATCAGCAAACGTATCCACATGCCCGCTCGCCTTCCAGATCGCGGGATGCATGATGATGCTCGCATCGAGGCCAACGACATCATCGCGCAGCTTCGTCATGCTGCGCCACCAAAGCTCCTTCACGTTGCGCTTCAGCTCGGCGCCAAGCGGGCCGTAGTCCCAGAAGCCGTTGATGCCGCCGTAGATTTCGCTCGATTGGAAAATGAAACCGCGCCGCTTACAGAGGCTCACGATTTTTTCCATCCGCTCGGTGTGATCGCTTTTCGTTGGGGAAGCCATGTGCGTTAAAAAAATTCGCCCCGCCCGGCACGTCGTGGCCAGGCGGGGCGTCGAAGTTAGTGCCGAGGCAGCGGGCGCGTCAATCAGCGTCGGTCGCCCATCAGCCGGAGCAGATTCCAGAGGAAATACGCCAGCGAGGTCAGGAACGCGGCGACATACGTCAGCGCCGCGGCGTTGAGCACCTTGTTCACCGCCGCCGTCTCGCCCGGACCGCGGATGAAGCCCATCTTACCTAGGATCACTTTGGCACGGTTACTGGCGTCGAATTCCACCGGCAGGGTGATGAGGTTGAACAGCATGATGACGCCCCACGCACAGGTCATGATGAGCAGCGCCGTGCGCAGATGGATGAGGCCGGTGAACATGCCGATGAGCGGCAGCCACATGACGATTTGGTTGGCAAAATTCGTCGTGCTCACCGCAGCCATGCGCCATTGGAGCGGCGCGTAGGCGGCCTTGTGCTGGAGCGCGTGGCCGCACTCGTGCGCGGAGATGCCCAGCGCGGCAGTCGAGGTGCCGTGATAGTTCTCGCTCGAGAGCACGAGCGTTTTATGCAACGGATCGTAGTGGTCGCCGAGGAAGCCGTTGGCTTCCTGAATCGCCACGTCGCCGATGCCGGCGGCGCGCAGGATGTGCGCGGCGGTTTCCGCCCCGGTGTAGCCGGAGCTGGCGGGCACCTGCGAATACTTGTGGACCATGTGCTTGACGCGCCACGAAGCCCACAGCGAGATGCCAAAGGTGAAGAGAATAATGAGTAGAAACATGGTTGTTTGCAGCCGGAATGAAGCTACACCGGCAGCTAGGAATTAGACCGCCGAATTTTGATTTCGTTCAGTAGCAGGCAGGCGGTCACCGACTGCCGTTTTGGCTTGTTCCCAGAGCGCATCCAATTCCGCGGGAGTCGCTTCCGCCCAGTCGCGCTTGGCGTTGAGCAACAGATCGTGCATGCGCGCGAAACGGCGCGAAAACTTTTCGGTCGCGCTACGCAGCAGGAGCTCGCTCTCCAGGCGTCGCCAGCGCGCAAGGTTCACGACGCTGAAAAGCAGGTCACCCAATTCTTCCGCGATGGCGGCGCTGTTGCCAATCGCCAAGGCGGTGCTCACTTCCTCCATTTCCTCGCGCACCTTCGCCAGCACAGCCCCGATGTTTTGCCAATCGAAGCCGACCCTGGCCGCTTTGGCTTGGATCTTTTGCGCGCGTATGAGCGCCGGGAAACCCGCGGGCACACCGTCAAGCGGCGAGGCTGCCGGCGGTTGCCCGGCTTTTTCGCGACGTTTGATTTCGTCCCAACGGACGATCACCGCGGCGCTGTCACCAGCGGATTCGTTGGCGAAAATATGCGGGTGTCGTCGCACCATTTTATCCGCCGCACCGGACGCAATGGCGTCAAAGTCGAATGCGCCGCGTTCCGCCGCGATCTGCGCGTGCATGACCACGTGCAGCAGCAGGTCGCCGAGTTCCTCGCACAAGTTCACATCGTCCCCGGCCGTGATGGCGTCGAGCGTCTCGTGCGCTTCTTCGATCAACGCGGCGCGCAGACTCGCGTGCGTTTGTTCCAAATCCCACGGGCAGCCGCCCGCAGGGTCGCGCAGGCGGGCGACGATGGCTCGCAATCGGTTCAGGGCGTTCTCAGCCACAAAACAAAAGCGTCCGCTTCAGTTCCCGCGCTCCCGCCGCAGGAGCGAGGCACGCGCCCGTTCCAGCGTGGCCCGTTCGCTTTGACTCAGACTGCCGATGCCGTGCTTGGAAATTTTATCCAGCAGCGGATCGATGGAGTCATGCACGTCCTCGCCCGTCCCGCTGCTGCGTGAACCGGCGCCCGCGCCGGCTCCCGCGATGGTGCCCGCCTCGACGGCACGACGTGGCTTGATTCGCGGTTTGATGTTACTGCCGCGCGGGACGCTGGATTTACGTGGGAATGGATTTTGAAATTTACGGAACAAGGAAAACACCTCGCCGACGCCAGCCATCCGCGCGCCTTGCACTGCCACGGCCGTGATGAGCCAGAGCACCGCGAGATCGCGCCACTCCTGGCTGGCAAGCCCGACCAGCGTGTAGATCGCGAGCAGGATCACCGCCATCCATTTAGCCGTGAGGCCAAAGAAAATTTGCGCGCTCGGATAAATCGCGGCGAAAGCGATGAAAATACCGAAGTGCATCATCGTCGTGCCGGCCGCGACGAAATCGAGGTTGGTCGCCAAGCTCCAGCCCAGCAGGAGCAAGGGAGTGGTCAAAACCAACGCACAATACAGCCACCCGAACGCCCGTCGGCCCAGGTAGCGCTCAACTTCGCGGCCGAAGAAAAAGAGCATCGCCATCTCGATGGCAAAACCCAGCGATGGCCGGTGATCGAGGGTGTAGGTGACCAGTCGCCAGACTTCGCCGCGGAGCACCGAGGCACCGCTGAAATCCAACCACGAGATGAGGGCAGCGTGGTTGGCCGCCAGCAGAAAAGTGCAGGCAACCATGCTGAGGACGTGCGTCGCCACCAGCAGCACGGTCAAAGTGACTGGGTAGCCGCGCGCATAAAAAAGCGGCTCGTAGTCGTCCGAGGATCGGTAGCCCGTCATGCCAATCGGGCAGCGTAGCGGAAGCGCGCGGACTGCACAACTTTATCCTGAAATGAAATCCGGTCGGCTGGTGCAAATGACGAAACTTGCGGTAGGGACGGCTCGCCGAGCCGTCCGAAGCTTGGGACGTTTCGGCGAAACGTCCCTACCGAGTTAGATCAAGCCGAACGCCGACGGCGCTTGACATGCAATTGCGCTAGGGACTTGGCAATCGCCGCCTCCACGGTCGCTTGTTCTTCGGAACCCAGATCCTTGTTCGCCTTTGCTGCCTGCGCCCGTTCAAGCGCTGACTGCACGGCTGCCTCGTCAATATCGTGCTCAGTCACAGCGAGATCGGTGAGTATTGAAACCCGGTGGGGCAGCACTTCCGCGAACCCATCGCCGACCGCCAGCACCGTTTCTTTGCCACCCTTGGAGATACGCAATTCGCCAGGTTTCAACTGGGTCATCAACGGTGCGTGCAAGGGAAGGATGCCCAACTCACCATCGGCGCCGGGCATGGTGACCATGTCCACGTCTTCCGAAAACGTCTTCGCATCGGGAGTTACGATTTCCAAGCGCAAGGTCGGCATGGCTTTATTTAGCTCTTAATCATGTCGATGCCGCCCTTCATATAGAAGTTTGTTTCGGGCACGTCGTCGTGTTTGCCGTCAAGGATTTCTTTGAATCCACGCACGGTTTCCGCTACCGGCACATATTCGCCTTTCGTGCCCGTGAAGACTTCGGCCACATGGAAGGGCTGCGACAGGAAGCGCTGAATTTTGCGTGCCCGAAACACTGTCAGTTTGTCATCGGGACTGAGTTCATCCATGCCGAGGATCGCGATGATATCCTGCAGGTCCTTGTAGCGTTGCAGCACGCGTTGCACGCCGCGCGCCACGCCATAGTGTTCTTCCCCAACGACGTCAGGCGCCAGCGCCTTCGACGTGCTCGCCAGCGGATCGACCGCGGGATAGATGCCCAACTCGGCAATGGACCGTTCCAGCACGATGGTCGAATCGAGGTGCGCAAACGTGTTTGCCGGAGCCGGATCGGTCAGATCGTCCGCCGGCACGTAAACCGCCTGCACGCTCGTGATCGAGCCTTTCGTCGTTGATGTGATCCGCTCCTGCAGATCGCCCATTTCCGCGGCCAGCGTCGGCTGATAACCGACGGCCGAGGGCGTCCGCCCCAAGAGCGCGCTCACCTCGGCGCCCGCCTGCGAGAACCGGAAGATGTTGTCGATGAAGAGCAACACGTCCTGGTTTTTTTCGTCGCGGAAATACTCTGCCATCGCCAAAGCCGAGAGCGCCACGCGCAGGCGCGCGCCGGGCGGTTCGTTCATCTGGCCATAGACCAGCGCCACTTTGGACTTGGATAAATCCTCCTGGTTAATGACTCCCGCCTCGCTCATCTCCACGTAGAGATCGTTGCCTTCGCGTGTGCGCTCGCCGACGCCGGCAAACACAGAAAACCCGCCGTGGTTCTTGGCGATGTTATTGATCAACTCGAGAATCACGACCGTCTTGCCCACGCCGGCACCGCCGAACGCACCGACCTTGCCGCCTTTAATAAAGGGACAGATCAGATCAATGACCTTGATGCCGGTCTCCAAGACCTGCGCTTTGGTATCCTGTTCGGTCAGCGGCGGCGCCTTGCGGTGAATCGGATAGCGCTGCTGAAAAGGGACGGGCCCGCGGTTGTCCTGCGGTTCACCCGTGACGTTGAAGACGCGGCCGAGCACGCCTTCGCCCACGGGCACGGAAATGGGTGCGCCGGTCGCGGTCACCGACATGCCGCGCTTCAAACCCTCCGTGGATGACATCGCAATCGCCCGCACCAAGCCGCCGCCAAGGTGTTGCTGCACCTCCAACGTCAGCCGAGTGTTCTGCCCATTGACTTCATATTCCATTTCAAGCGCGTCAAAGATTTTCGGCAGATTTTCCGCGCGACCAAAATCGGCATCGATCACAGGACCGATGACTTGAATAACCTTGCCAATGTGCTGAGCGGTTGCGGTTTCCATAAAAATAAGAAATTACGTTTAGCGTGACGAAGGGGATTGAATACGAAAATGAGATCAGCCGCCGACCGCCATTTGTGCAGTGGTGATTTCGAGCAACTCCGTAGTGATCGCAGCCTGGCGCACCTTGTTGTATTCCAAGGTCAAATCCTTCACGAGCTGCTTGGCGTTATCCGTCGCACTCTTCATGGCCACCATGCGGGCGCTGTGTTCGCTGGCGCGCGCGTCGAGCACCATTTGGTAAATTTGAAAATTCACGAACTGCGGCAATACCGCGTCGAGCACCTGCTCCGCGTTCGGCTCGAAAATGAAGCCGGAGCTGTTCACTTTCTGCGCCTCGTCCGCCACGGGCGTCTTGCCGCCGTGCAATTCCACGGCGCTGATGGGCAGCAGCGTGCGAACAGTCGCTTTCTGCGTCAGTGTATTGACAAAGTGCGTGTAAACAACAGTGACTTTATCGACTTCGCCGTCCAGAAATTTTTCGACGCAGAATTTGGCGATGCGCTTGGTTTCCGCGAAGCCGGGAGCGTCCTTTAACTCGAAGTCGGCCAGCAAATCGCGCTTCGTGCGCGCCAAGTATTGCACGGCTTTTCGCCCGCTGGCGACGTAACGAACAGTGTCAGTTTTAAACTGACTCGCTTCCCGCAGGAGATTGGTGTTCAAGGCGCCGCAAAGTCCTTTGTCCGTGGCAAGGACGAGCACCAACTCGCGTTTGATCGGACGCTCGACGAGCAGCGGGTGCGCGCCTTCCTCCACGCGCTCGCGCAACGACACCAGCACCTCGTTGAGCAATCGCGCATACTCGCGTCCGGCCAAGGCCGCCTGCTGGGCGCGGCGCATCTTGGACGCCGCGACCATCTGCATCGCCTTCGTGATCTGGGCGGTGTTTTTGACCGACTTGATTCGGCGCCGGATTTCGCGGGTGTTGGCCATCTGGAGAAAGTGATTGTTCTCGCTCGGGAGCAGCAGCTTAAACGCTTTTAGTGAAACGTATTTTTGAACTCCTCGACCGCGCCCTTCAACTGCCCTTCCACGTCTTTATCGACCGCTTTTTTCTCCCGGATCAAAGCGAGCACGGCTTCCTTGCGGGTCGTTAAATACTCCTGGAGCTTGGTCTGAAACTCCTTGACCCGGTCAACCGGCACGCTGTCGAAGTGTCCATTCTGCATCGCCCACAGTTCGGCGACCTGAATTTCGACCGGCAGCGGGCTGTATTGGTTTTGCTTGAATAATTCCACGATGCGCTGGCCACGGTCGAGCCGCGCCTTGGTGCCCGCGTCGAGGTCACTTCCAAATTGAGCAAACGCCGCCAGCTCACGGAATTGCGCCAGCTCAAGTTTCGTTTTGCCTGCGACTTGTTTCATCGCTTTGATCTGCGCCGCCGAGCCGACGCGGCTCACCGACAAACCGACGGAAATCGCCGGGCGCACGCCTTGATAAAACAGATCGGTCTCCAAATAAATCTGCCCGTCAGTGATCGAAATGACATTGGTCGGAATGTAAGCCGACACGTCGCCCGCCTGCGTTTCAATAATGGGCAAAGCGGTCAATGAGCCGCCACCATAGTCTTGGCCCACGCGCGCGGAACGTTCGAGCAAACGGGAGTGCAGATAGAACACGTCGCCGGGATAAGCCTCGCGGCCGCTCGGTCGCCGCAAGACGAGCGAAACCTGGCGATAAGCTACGGCGTGCTTGCTCAAATCATCATAGATAATGAGCGCGTCCATGTTGTTATCCATGAACCACTCACCGATGGATGCACCTGAGAACGGCGCCAAATATTGATTTGCCGCTGTGTCGGACGCGGGCGCGCTGACGACCGTCGTATAAGGCATCGCGCCGGCGGCTTCGAGAATCGCGATGGCGCGCGCGACGTTCGAGTTCTTCTGGCCGATGGCTACGTAAATGCAATACAGCGGACGATAGCCGGTGTCGCCGCTTTTCTCCGCGGCCTGATTCTGGCGGGCTTGGGAAATAATGGTGTCCAGCGCCACCGTGGTCTTGCCCGTGGCCCGGTCGCCGATGATCAACTCACGCTGTCCGCGCCCGATCGGGATCATGGCGTCGATGGCCATGATGCCGGTGAGCACGGGCTGGTTGACGCTTTTCCGTTTGATGATGCCGGGTGCGATTTTTTCCACCGGATACGACGCCTCAGCCTTGATCGGGCCTTTGCCGTCGATGGGCTGGCCAATGGCGTTGACCACGCGGCCGAGCAAACCTTTGCCCACCGGCACAGACAAGAGTTTTCCCGTGGTGCGAACCTCGGTGCCTTCGACGATATTCTCGTATTCGCCCAGGAGAATGGCGCCGACTTCAGTCTCTTCCAAGTTCAGCGCGAGACCGAAAACCCCGTTGGGGAATTCGATCATCTCATTGAGCATGACGTCGCTGAGGCCTTCGATTTTGGCCACGCCGTCCCCGACCTCGCGGACGGTCCCGACGTTGCTCTTGGTCGTGGACGTTTTGAGTCCAGCGATCTGGGTTTCGATGTCTTCGAGAATGGTGCTCATGTCAGTAACTTCGCGGAAAAAAAGAACGATGAATTAAAGCTGCTCTTGCAGGCGGGCCAGACGGTTGCGGACACTGCCATCCCACACGTCGCTGCCAATCTTCACCCGCATCCCGCCGATCAGTTCGGAATTTACTTTGAACTCCGTCGTCAGGTCGTTGCCATATTTCTGGCGCAGGCTGCTGACCACGGCGTCCGCGGTCGCCGAGTTCAAGGGCGCGGCGCTCTCGATCACCGCGTGCCGCTTTTCAATTTCCAAGCGCAGCAAGCGCTGGTAAGCCTCCAGCGCCCCGAGATAGTGCCGCGGCTTCTCCTGCAAGACACTTTGCACGAGTGAACTCACGCGGGCACGGTCCAGCGTGCCATCGGCGAGGCTGAGGCGGAGTAATTGACGGGCAAGCGCGTGGGCTTCTTTGGTAATTTTCATGGGGAGCGCGGGATTGAGTTTTAGACGGATTCAGGAAAATGCCGCCGGTTCAAGCGGCGATTTGGCGGGCGGTTTCTTCGCTGAGGATGCGTTGATCTTCGTCGGTCAACACTTTGCCGGAGACTTTTGCGGTCGTGTCGATGACCAGCCGGGCGACCTCGCGTTTGAGGTCGTTGAGCACGCGTTCATATTCCAATTGCGTCGCTTCGTGGGCGCGGGCGATGATTCGCTCCGCCTCGCCGATGGCGTCTTGCTGGCGGCGATCTGCGAGGGCGTTGCTGCTCTGGCGGGCTTCGTCGATGAGCTTCTGCGCTTGCGCATTTGCCTGGTCGAGAATCTCGCGATGCCGGGCTTCCGCAGCGGCGAGGTCGCGCTTGATTTTCTCCGCGTTGGCCTGGCCTTCCTCGATTCGCCGACGCCGCTCTTCCAGCATCTTGATCACCGCGCTGAAGGCGTATTTCTTCAGCACGAAATAGACGATGCCCACGGTGAGCAGTTGCGCGATGAACGTGGGCCAGGTGACGCCAAAGGTTTGCGCGATTTTGTCCATTGCCGGAGTAGAAAGAAGAATGACCTGTAAGGGTGAAGAGCGCGGGCCGTCGCACGAGCAGTTTGCTATCGCGCGACGACCCTGGCTCCGCGAGCCGTGCGTGCCTTTTACCGATAAAGGAAGAAGACGATCAACGCGTAAATCGCGATGGCCTCGGCGAGCGCCATGCCGATGATGGAGATCGTGAGAATCTGGCCGAAGGCGCCGGGATTGCGTCCGACCGCCTCGGCGGCCTTGGCGCCCACCATGCCGACGCCGATGGCGCCGCCGAGACCGGCGAAGGCGAGCGCCAGCGTGGGCCCGATGGATTTACCGCCTTCCGCCGCGACTTCGGCGAGGAGTGGGAGCAGGGCAAGAATGGTGTTCATGGGTTTTGGATGAGTTTTCTGTGCGGATGATTAACTGCGTTGGGTTTGTTGTTTCTCGCTGCCGCCCACGCGCTTCGGATGGTCCCGGCAGGAAAGCGTTGGATTTGAATAAAAACTCAGTGCGCCCGCGCGGGCTGGTGGGCGTCGTCGTGCGCCTCGTCGGCAGCCGCGTGGTGGCTGTCGTCGTGAGTGGTGGAAAGCTGGATGTAAACGGCGCACAGCAACGTGAAGACGAGCGCTTGCACGAAGGCGACGAGCAGTTCGAGAAAATAAAAAGGCACCGGCACCAGGATGCTCATCGGGATGCGCAGGAACGCCGGCAGCGCGTCGCCGAGGTGCGTCATCGTGTGCAGCAAATTGTCGCCCGCATAGATGTTGCCGAACAATCGCAGCGAGAGCGACACCGGACGGAAGATGATCGAGACCACTTCGATAATGCCAACAAAGAAAAAGATCGGCATAAGGGCGTATTTGAGCGCGCCTTGAACGCCTCCTTTTGGGCCGAACATGTGCGAAAGAAAACCGCCCACCCCCATTTCCTGCAAGCTCCAGGTGAGCCAGAAGACCATGAACAGGAGGGCCATCGAAAGCGTCATGTTCAGGTCCGCGTTGGCCGGGCGCAGCAAGGGCGCGTGCATTTCGTCAATCGAAAGCGGCCCGCTGGGACGCCCCCACCCGATGGTGCCCACGCCGGGGACCAAGCCGAAGAGGTTTGAGCACAAAATGAAAATGAAAAATGTCGCCAGCAACGGAAACGCCCGTCCCACCATGTGCCTGCCCACGATGCCTTCGAGCATGTTGTAGAGCGCCTCGACGACCGCCTCGAAGATGTTCTGGCCCGTCCGCCGCGGCACCAATTCCATCTTGTCCGTGGCGCGGCGCGCGGCCCAAACCAGCAGCGCCGTGACGATGAATGCCACGATGATAGAGTTGGTAAGGAACCGGATGAAGCCGTGCTCCGTCAGCGGCTCCGCGTTGAGCGGAATCTGCTCTTCAACAGCCAACACGATGGCGGGCAGGACGGAGGACAAGCCGAACATGGATTAACGGAGGGAAAGTGGACACCACTTCCCGGATGTCGATCAACCACAGGCTCGCCGAGAGTTGGCGAGCTGCACCACCTAGGGGGCGGAACGGGGAAAGCGCCGGGGAAGCGTTGCGGTAACTTAAATAACGTCTGAACGCGCGAGGCAAGCTGTATTTGTGAAATTTTTCACAAACTCGCCAACCTGCTTAATCGCAGCTACTTTCAAGACTAACGATAAATCCGACGGAAAATCTTTTTCCGCCAGCCGCCGTTTCAGCGCAACCGGGGCAGGAGATTTACCAAAGCCAGACGCACGCTTTCAGCAACAGGCTGCTCGTTGGTGCGGATGACAATTTCCGGCGCCTCGGGCGCCTCGTAAGGCGCATCAATGCCGGTGAACTGCTTGATCTGGCCGGCGCGGGCTTTTTTGTAAAGCTGTTTTGGATCGCGCTGCTCGCAGACTTCCAGCGGCGCATGGACGAAGACCTCGATAAATTCACAGCCTCCTTCGAGGGCGATCTCCCGCGCCCGCCGCCGGTCCTGCCGGTAAGGCGAGATGAATGCCGTGATGACCACGATGCCAGCATCGGCCATCAGCCGGGCGACTTCGGCCACGCGCCGGATATTCTCGACGCGATCCTCCGGTGAGAAACCAAGGTTGGAATTCAACCCGTGCCGGACATTGTCGCCGTCGAGCACGTAGGCTTGCATGTTCTGACTGAACAGCTCGCGCTCCAGCGCCTGGGCGAGCGTCGATTTGCCCGCCCCCGAAAGCCCGGTCAGCCAGATGACAGCGCCACGGTGGCCGTTGCGTCGGGCACGGTCGGCGGCGGAGATTTCGCCTTCGCTCCAAGTGATGTTCTGGCTTTTGACGAAGGCCCGGTCCGTGTAAGTGCCGCCGAATAAAATGCCGCCGCCGCTGACGGCATGGGCTTCGTCGAGATCCACCAGGACAAAGCGGCCCAGCTCGGGAATGCGATCGTGATTGTCAAAAACCAGCGGGGCACGCAATTCGAATGTGACCTCAGCCACGTCATTTTTGGCCACGCTCTCGGCGCCGGCCCGCACGGTGGCCTGCGAGGCATCGAGCACGCGCTCGATGCTCGCGATCTGGCAATCGAGCGCCTGCGTGGCGAGCTTCAGTCGGTAACGGCCGCCGACGGCGAGATCGCGTTGTCCGAGCCAAAAAAGGTTGGCTTTGACCCGGTTCGATTCCATGGGCGCATCTGCCCGGTGACTGGCGACGTGGCCGCGTTCGACGAAGATTTGCTCCGCCAAAGTGATGCCCACGCTTTCGCCGGCAGACGCGCTCTGGGTCGGCGGTGCATCGGGGATTTCCGGCCAGCGCTCGATGCTGGCGACAACGGCGGTTTTGTTGAACGGCGAAAACACCAGCTCATCGCCCACGCGCAACGTCCCGCTCTCGATCCGGCCAGCCAGGATGCGGCGCCGGTCGAAGCGGTAAACGTCCTGGATCGGCAACCGCAGCGGGCCGTCGGCGGGCGGTTGCGGCGGCTGAAAATGGTCGAGCACCTCCAGCACGGCGGGACCGCGAAACCACGGCATCGTTTTCGTTGCGCCCGTCGCGACGTTTTCCCCTTCGCGCGCGGAGATCGGAATGAACGCCTGCGGCTCGACGCCGAAGCCGGCGAGAAATTCGCGGTATTCCTTTTCGATGTCGCGGAAGACCTGCTCGTTATAATCGACAAGGTCCATCTTGTTCACGACCACCGCGACCTGCTTCAAGCCGAGCAGACTTAATAAATAACCATGCCGCCGGCTTTGCTCGCGCACACCCTCGTTGGCCGCGATGAGCAGGAGCGCCGCGTCGGCTCGCGCCGCGCCGGTGATCATGTTTTTCAAAAACTCCTTGTGCCCCGGCGCGTCGATCAAAACGCCCGGCCGGCCCGCCGCCGTTTTGAAGGCGATCTGCGAAACGTCTATGGTGATGTTCTGATCGCGCTCGGCTTGGAGCGCATCCATCAGGAACGCCCATTCAAACGGCACGCCGCGCCGGCGGCAACTTGCCTGGATGCTTTCAAACTTTCCTTCCGGCAACGCGCCGGTGTCGTGCAGAAAACGGCCGACCAGCGTGGATTTCCCGTGGTCCACGTGGCCGACGATGACGATGCGAAGAGGCAAGCTCGACTCGATCATGGCGCAAATTTTCAAAGCTCACATATACCCGCTCGCGCGCAGCCGCTCGAAGGCGTCTTCGCTTTCCTGATCCTGCGCGCGGGTGCTGCGTTCGGCGATTTTCGTGGTGCGCAATTCTTCGATGATCTCCGGCACCGATGCGGCGTTGGAGGCCACGGTGCCCGTGCAGGGCGCGCAACCGAGGCTGCGATAACGGCGGCCTTCCTTCGCAAAATACAGGCTCACCAGCGGGATGTTTTCGCGGTGGATATACTCCCAGACGTTGAGTTCCGTCCAGTGCAGGAGCGGATGCACTCGCAGGTGCGTGCCGGGCGCGAAGTCGGTCTGGAATTGTCCCCAGAACTCCGGCGGCTGGTCGCGGAAATCCCACTCGAAGTTTTTATTTCTCGGGGAAAAATAGCGTTCCTTGGCACGCGTGCCCTCTTCATCGCGCCGGATGCCGACGAGGACGGCTTCGTAGTTTTTCTCGGCGATCACCGCGGCCAGCGGATCGCGCTTGAGCGCGGTGCAACAGGCAACACGGTCGAGCTGGCCATTGGGAAACGTGCGGCCGGCTGCGAGCGCCTCACGATTTTGGCCAACCACTAGATCGAGCTTCCATTCGCGCGCCACTTGGTCGCGAAAGGCGATCATCTCCGGGATTTTGTAGCTCGTATCGACGTGAACACAGGGAAACGGCACGTGGCCCAGGAAGGCTTTGCGCGCCAGCCAGAGCATCACGCAGGAGTCCTTGCCGATGCTCCAGAGCATGGCGCTTTTTTTGAAGTGGCGAAACGTTTCGCGCAGGATGTAGATGCTCTCGCTTTCGAGCGCTTCGAGGTGCGGATAGAGCGCGCTGGCGCTCGCAGGAGTCGTCATTGAGGACAATAAAATTAAAACCAAAATTCGGGCGCAGAAATTTTCAGATATTCTCGCCGAGAAACGTGTGAATGCCGCACTCGGTTTTGTCGAAACCGGTCCAACGGCCGGCGCGTTCGTTGGCGGCGTCAGGCGGCAGCTTGTGTGTGCAAGGCTGGCAGCCAATGGAAGTGTAGCCTTGCGATTTCAGCGGATTCATTGGCAGGTTGTGCGCTTTTAGATAGGCCCGGACGCGTTCGCGCGGCCAGCCGGCAAGCGGGTTGAACTTCAACAAATACTGTTCGCGCAAACGGTCAAACTCGTAGCGTTCGAGGATGCCCACTTTGGAGCGCGTCGGACCTTGTTCCCGCCGCAAACCGGTAATCCAGACATCGAGTTCCGCCAGTTTTTTTTGCAACGGCAAGACCTTGCGCAGGGTGCAGCAAAGGTCGGGCGAGCGTTTCCACAGTTCCGCGCCGTATTCAGCCGCCTGTTCTGCCAGCGTTTGCTCCGGGTGCAGGCTTTCAATCTGGATGCCCAGGCGTTGCTCGACTTGGGCTTTCAGCGTCAACGTTTCGGAAAACAGCAGACCGGTATCCACGGTGAATACCGGAAAATCGAGGCCAAGTTCACGCGAACGGTGCAAAATCACCAACCCGGCCCCTTGCAGGCTCGTGCCCACCGCGGCGCTCTTGCCAAACTCCTGCCAGCACCACGCAAGCCGTTCATCAAGCGACAACGTTTCCAACCCCGCCGACCAGGCGCGCACTTCCGGCAACTGCGCGTCGGCCACCGATTCGGCGAACGAAGGGGTAAATCCCATAGGTAAACTGGGCTTTAACCGATCCTGCGAGGTTGTGCAACCGGGTTCGACCTGAAAACTTCAATTCTTCGGCTGTCATCGAGGGAAACACCCCCAGGCGCAAGCGCACTGCGGACTTGACCCGCCAGCCCATCGGGCGCAACCTCGCCAAAGTCGGGCCGTTCCGACTTCCCCCTGTTGCTCCCAGTCACATCCCACGACCCATTCAAAACACCCTATGGCCGTCCCACTCGATTTCCAATTTCCGCTGAGCACGCTGCTCTCCGAGGCTCGCCTCATCGTTTCCGCCGCACAAGACCCAGCCCACCGGGACGCCATTGCCGTCCGGCTCGGCTCACGCGTGCCAGGTTTTGTGAACGAGGTTGATGCGCTCATCGACATCATCGAAAATGGCCCGCTTAACCCTGACGAAAAACCGGCCGCCGTCGGCGGCATGGCGGCGGACATTGACGACCTCGTGCATCGCATGAACGACCTCGTGCGCGGCGCCAAGAGCAGCGCACGGCTGGCGTTTCACGGCGAGAACGAAAAACTGCGCAACGACTTTCAAATCGGCATCCGCAAGCCGAACAACCTCGCCGCAGTCATCCAACGCGCCCGCATCGTCGCCAACTCATGCGCCGAGGGTCACAACGAAACGGCGCTCTCGTTTGAAGGCTGGATGAGCGCTGACACCGCCGAGTTAACCGACGTCGTCAGCGCCCTCGAAAACTCCGAAGCCGTGCGCGAAGCCGGCAGCCTGACGCGGGTCCGCACAACGGGCGACCGCAATGCCGACGCGAACATCCTCTTCGCTGACGCGCGCACAATCCAAAATGCCGCCAGCCTCGTTTATCCCTCCAGCAATCCGGCCAACGCGGCTGTGCGCGCCAGCTTCCGCCTGGGCATCTTCCCGCCTTCCAGTCCCGCGCAGACCAAGTTGCCCGGCGAGGCGCCGATTCCGAATCCGGCAACACCTTGAACACCGGCCCGCGGGCTGGATTTTTCTTTCCTCATGCTGACCGCCAATCACTACCGCTGGCACGCGGCGTTGCGTGAAATCTTCGACACCGCCGTCGCGCGCTATCGGGCGGGCGAGCGCAATGCGGCAACGTTTTTCAACACGGGCCAACTCGCCTTTCTCGCTTCCATCGGGCACACCGCGCAGGAGCTTTTTGATTTCGCGGAAGATCACGTCAAAAACGACGGCGATCCCGATTGGGAAACGACGCTGCTCGTGGCCTCCGTGCGCCGCGATTATTTCCTCAACGTCCAGCGCGGCGTTCTCAGCGGTCGCGTCATTTCGATGGACGATCTGCCGGCCAAGGCGGATGAACTCGACGGCATCCCGTGGCTGCGCCGCCTCATCGCCAAAGCGCATGCGAAGCTTCGGGGCGAGATGCCGGCTGACCTGATGTATGGCTGCGGCGGCGACCGGCGGTTCCTTCAAGAATACGATCTCCATCCGGCGGAGTTTTTGCGCGAAGTCTGGGCCACGGAGGGCAACGAAAAAAAGCTGCTCGCCTACGTGAAAGCCGCCGGCGGAAAATCGCGCTGAGCCGGCGGCGCGTCACTCCCGCTCGCGACGCGCTGCCTTGCTCGCCGGGCTGCGAGGGCTGCTGCTCGGCGGTGCGTCGCTGCTGCCGGCTCTGCGCACCTCGGCCTCCTTCAACTCGGCCATGCCAGGGACCGGGCCGTAACCGGCGAAATTTGGTGCTCGGTCCGGCGCCGCGGTCGTGCTCGCATCCGCCGTGTCGCCGACGACGCGGGTGGCGGGCAATTTGAAATCAAAAACGCTCACGCCATTGCATCGCTGACCGTCGTAGGAGCGGCCGTCGCTGGCGCCGAACATCAACGGTTTGCCATCCTTTTTGCGCCGGCCGAGATAGATCATCGTGTGCGTCACCGGCGGGTCGCGGTCGATTTTATAAGTGCCCGTCCAGAATAACAAATCGCCAGGCCGGAGTTCGCGCAGTTCGACGTTTTCATTCGCCTTGCTCAGCACGGCGTAAAACGTCGCACGCTGACGGACCCAGAGATACTGCTCGTTCGCCTGCCGCGGCACGTCGTCAAAGCCGGCCCCGTGCAGGAGATAATAAATCGTGCCCGAGCAATCCATGCCGCCGGCCGCCGGGTCCGCCGAGCCGTAGGTGTAAGTCAAATTTCGGCTGGTCAAATCGAGTGCCGCCGCGAGGAGCTTGCGCACCGGGGAGGGTAGTTTTTCAAAGTCCGCCAGCTCTTCCGGTTTCAGGCTCGCTACGGCTGCGGGCGCGTTGCTGGTAGCCGCACGCGGCGTGGGCGTCGGACTGGCAGCAGCTCCGTCGCCAGCGGGAGCGTCATCTGACGATTTTTTTTGGCTGCGTCGAGGATTGCCAGGCGTGGCGGCGGCCGGCGTTTCGTCATCGCTCGGCAGGGGTTTCCGGCGCGAGGTTTTGGCGCTCGCCGGTAGAACGAAAAACGGCAGGAGCAACGACGCGCCGCCCAACAAAACAAAGCACGCAACGGGAAGTCGATGCCGCAAGAGAAGGCGAGAAATCATTCGATGATAACCTTTGTCCCGGATTACTCTTCTGTCATCCCGAGCGAAGTCGAGAGCCGGAGCGCAGCGGAGACAGGCGAAGCCAAACCGCTTGCTGCTTGTCTGGCTCGATGGATGAACAAATGACGTTTCGGATGCGCTGCGAGCCAAGGCAGGCAATGAGTGATCCTTCGACAAGCTCAGGATGACAGGCAAAATTTTTAGCAAAATACCCGTAACTGCTCCGCACGATTCCATCCTCAACCATCCGCGACCCCTCTTCGAGCGCTTGGGCGGGAGGCCGCGGCTGGCCATTCTCATTCGCAATTTCTACTCGAGTTTGCGCATTCATCCCGTGCTCGGTCCGATCTTCGCTGCGCACGTCGCTGACTGGCCGGCGCACTTCGCGCGGCTCACCGATTTTTGGGCGGTGCAAGCGGGCGCGCCCGCGACCGTCGCGCGCTATCGCGGCAAGCTGCTGCACACGCATCAGCCGCTGGATTTGCGCCGCGAACATTTTGACCTCTGGCTCGCGCAGTGGCGACAGAGCTGCCGCCTCCATTTTCCCGAACCCGAAGCTGGCGAATTGATCGCGCTGGCCGAGCGGCTGGCTCGGCGGATGGAGCCAGCCGTGACCGATTAATCAATCCAAAAACGCTCAGCGTTTCGTCGCGCCGATTTCCCGCAGCAAGACCTGGTTCAAACGGATGCCCGCGAAGTAATTCGCCAGCGGGAAGTTCTCGTTGGGCGAATGCGCGCGGCAATCCGGCAGCGCCAGGCCGAGCAGGAGCGTCTCGACGCCGAGCACTTCGCGAAACGTCGTGACAATGGGGATGCTGCCGCCTTCGCGGATGAGCGCCGGCTCCTTGCCCGGAAACGTGTGCCGTAACGCGCGTTGCGCCGCTTGGCCGAAAGCCGAGTGCGGGTCGCACGCATAGGGCCGTCCGGAGTGGCCGGGCACCACGTCGAGTTTCACGCCCGGCGGGCAATGGGTGAACAAATGCTCCGTCACGAGCGCCTGGATTTTCGCCGGGTCTTGGTCCGGCACGAGCCGGAAGGTGAGCTTGGCCGACGCCTTGGCCGGGATGATCGTCTTGCTCCCCTCGCCTTGGTAGCCGCTGGCGAAGCCGTTGATCTCCGCCGTGGGCCGGGCGGAAAATCGCTCGATACTCGTGAAGCCGGCTTCGCCAAACGTCGCGCTCGCGCCGGTCAGGGCGAGCAACGCGTGTTCGTCATTCAGCGGCAGCGCCTTCCAGGCCTCGCGTTCCCAGTCGGCCAGCGGTTGCACGGCATCATAAAAACCGGCGACCGCCACATGCCCGTCCGCGTCGTGCAGGCTCGCCAGCAGACGCGCGAGCGCGGTCGCCGGATTCGCCACCGCGCCGCCGAAAATGCCGCTGTGCAAATCCATCGCCGGACCCGTGACGTGGACCTCCAGCGCCGTCAGTCCACGCAAGCAGTAGGTGAACGTCGGGATGGCGGTGCCAACCATGGTAGTATCGGAAATCGCGATCACGTCGCACTGCAATTCTTCGCGGTGCTCGCGCAAAAATGGCTCCAAATTCGGACTGCCAATTTCCTCTTCACCTTCGATTAAAAAAATGACGTTCACCGGCAGCTCCGGGAACCCGTTGGCCGACGTGCCCAGCAGCGCCGCTTCGACCCCGCGAATGTGCGCCAGGATTTGTCCTTTGTTGTCCGTCGCGCCGCGGGCAAAGACTACGCCATTTTCGATGCGCGGCTCGAATGGCGGCGTATGCCAGAGATCGAGCGGATCGGCTGGCTGCACGTCGTAATGGCCGTAAATCAAGACCGTCGGCAGGTCCGCGCGGTGCGGCGTCGAGCGACCGAGCACGACGGGATGACCGGCGGTGTCGTGAACCTCTGCCAGCAGCCCGATGGCGCGCAGTTTGTTCGCCACCCAGCCCGCGCAATCCCGCACGTCACCGGCCCGCGCGGGATCGGTGGAAACGCTCGGGAACTTGAGAAATGCCAGGAGATCGGCGACGGCGGGATCGGTGTTCGTAGTCGTCATAAATGCTCGTTGAAAAACAAGCCGCTTAACGTCACGCAAGACCGGCGTCGCGCAACGAAAAGAAACGTTTAGCCCCGCCGTCTTGACCGATTTCGCGCCCCGCCCTACCCTGTGGCCATGCTCGAAGAAATCCGCAAGCGTCTGCTGGCGCATCCCTTCCGGGCGTTCATCATCCGGATGGCCGATGGCCGGGAATATCCGGTGCCCACGGCGGATCACGTCTGGGTAACGCCGAAGAGCCGGCTCTGGGTCGAGGACGACGGCGGTGGCTCGGACGCGCTTTCGACGTTGCTCATCGCCAGCATCCGCGAGAACGGTCCCACCGTTCCTTCGGCTCAGTAGCCGTCGTTTTCCGCCCGCACGGTTCGATGTATCTCCGCTCTCTCGAATTGCTCGGTTTCAAGTCGTTCGCGCGCAAGACCGAGCTGCGTTTCCCGCGCGGCGTGGCCGCCGTCGTCGGCCCGAACGGCTGCGGCAAATCGAACGTGCTCGATGCCATCCGCTGGGTGCTCGGCGAACAGTCCGCCAAGGCATTGCGCGGCTCGGAAATGAGCGACGTGATTTTCAACGGCACCGAGGCACTGCCCGCGCTCGGCCTGGCCCAGGTGTCGCTGACTTTCAGCGATTGCGAGGCGCAGCTCGGCACCGCTTGGAACGAGGTGCGCCTGACCCGTCGAGTGTATCGCGACGGCGGCAGTGAGTATTTGTTGAACAACACCGCCTGCCGCTTGCGCGACATCCACGAGCTGTTCATGGACACCGGCGTCGGCCGCTCCGCTTATTCGATCATGGAGCAGGGCCGGATCGACCAGATTTTGTCGTCGCGGCCGGAGGATCGGCGCGCGGTGTTTGAAGAAGCCGCCGGCATCACCAAATACAAGGCCCAGCGCCGGGATGCGTTGCGCAAACTCGAAGCGACCTCGGCCAATCTCCAGCGCCTCGGCGACGTGCTCGCGGAAGTCCGCCGTCAGCTCGGCAGCCTCAGCCGGCAGGCGGGCAAGGCACGTCGCTTTCAAGCGTTGCACCACGATCTCGCGCTGCTGGAAACGCACCTCGGCCACGCGCAATATCTGCGGCTTGACCACGAGCTGCGGCACGCGCGGGCCGAGATCGAGCGCCTGCACCTGCTCGCGGCGGACCACGCCCACGCGCTCGCGGCCGACGAAGCCGCGCTCGCGACGCACCGCCACACGCTCGCCGATCAGGAAGCCCGTCTCGAACTAGCCCGCGCCCAGGTGGCGGAAGACAAAAACCGGCTGCTCTCCGCCCGCAGCCGGTTGGAGTTCAACGCTGAACGCCTCGCCGACAGCCGCGCCCGCCGCGCCAGACTCGAAACTGAACTCACCGCCGCGCGCGAAAACCTGCGCGACCATCAAGACCATCTGCGCGCCGCCGACGCCGCCGAGCGCGCCGCCCTCGCCCAGCTCGCCGACGATCAGGCGTCGCAAACCGCCGAGGACACGCGGGTGCGGGATTTCCGGCAACGCCGGCTCGGCGTCGAGGCTGCCTTGACCGCCGCCACCCGCCGCGCCAGCGAGGCCGACGGGCGGTTGGGAAATGCCCGGTCCGAACTGGCTCGCGCCGCGGCCGACGAGGCGGCTGCCGAAGCACGGAAAGAAGCGTTGGAACGCGAACTTGCGCCGCTGTCGCCGGCCTGGAATGAAGCGACCGCGCGGGTCGCCGCGTTGCGCAAAGAAATCGCGGACGCCGAGCGCGTGCTGACGGAACTCCGCGCCGCGCTGACGCCCGCCGAATCCGCCGCGACCGCCGCGCAGCAGGCGCTCGCGCAAGCCGAAGCCGAGGTCGTCGCCGCCGGTCGCCGGCTCGCGGAAAAAACGTCGCGCCTGAACGCCTTGCGCGCGTTGACCGTGGAGGGCGAAGGGCTGGCGAGCGGCGCCAAAGCGGCGTTGCGCGGCGCGGGCCGGTCGGATTTGGAAAAAGAAAACATCCTCGGCGCACTCGGGCCGCTGCTCGAAGTCGAGCCGCGTTTCATCCCCGCCGTCGAAGCGGCGCTCGGCGCGCACTTGCAAGCCATCCTGGTTACCGACGCGGATGTAGCCGCGAAAATTCTGGCCAGCTTGCACGAGAAAAAACTCGGCCGCGCCGCGCTCGCGCCAGTCGAGGAAATTTCCGGCCTCACCGCAGCGAAGGAGCCACCGTTGCCGAAAGGCGCCGTGGCCAGTCTCCTGACGGCGGTGCGCGCGTTGCCGCCCGCCAATGCGCTGCTGACACGCTGGCTGGCGGACACCTGGATTGCCGAGGATTTCGCGGCGGCCCGGCGGTTGCGGCGCGAGCTTCCGGGTTGTGCCGTGGCCACACTCGCCGGCGAGTTTTTATCCCAAGACGGCGTGTGGCACGGTGGCCGCACCGGCGGTGAAACTCCTGGCCAGGCGTTGTTGAAACGGCGCGCGGAGATTTCCACCCTGGAACGCGAGAGCGCGGAAACCCGCACGGCGCTCAATGCCGCAGAGGTTCGCCGGGACGCCGCCGGAGTCGCGGCGCGCACGGCCGCGGACGCCTTGCGCGAGGCGCGTCAGGCCGCGCAGGATGCCGCCGCGGAGGCTGGCAACCGTCGTGCGCAACTCGGCCCCGCTGAACGCGAGGAACGGACGCTCGCGCAACGCTTGGAAACGAGCCGCCGCGAGCTGGCCGACGTGGATCGCCGGTCCGCCACGATCCGCGAACGCTCCACGCGGCTGCACGCGACCCTGGCCGAGCACGACGCCGCGCTCTCCGCCGCGCTCGCCGAACGCGCCGCCGCGCAGGAATCGCTCGACGCCTTGCGCCGGGAAGAAGAAACGCTGACCGCCGCACTGAGCGAACTGCGCATCCGCGTGGCGGCCGAGCAGCAACGCCACGCCGGTCTGGTGCGGGAGAAATTGCCGCTCGCGGCGCGTTGCAAGGAACTGGCAACCTGGATCGAAAATGCTGGACGAGATTTGGAGGAACAGCACCGCCGCATCGCCGCGGCGGAAGCGGAGTCGGTGGCCGCGGAAGAAACCATTGCCAGCGCCACCGCGGAACTAAATCGCGCGGAAGCCGCCGTCGCGGCACTGGCGGCCGAGCGCGCCGAACTCGCCGCGGCTGCCGAGTCTTTGGAAGCGACGTTGCGCGAGCGGCGCGGAGCCGTCAGCGGCCTGCAAGCGCGGCGCGGCGCGGAGGAAGTGCGCGAGGCGGAGTTGCGTCTGCGGCAGGAAAATCTGGCCGAGCGGCTGGAAGGGAAATACCACCTCGACCTGCGGCTTTTCGTGCCGCAACCCGCGACCTACGAAGCGGTGCTCGCGGCGCGGGCCAGAGAGAATCGCAGCCCACGCCACGAAGCAGAAATTACTCCCGCCGAAACGGACGGCGCCGCGCTGAAACTCGACGCCGACTTCGATGAAAATTCTCCCGAGTCCGCGCCGACGGCGGCCGTTCCCCTCGCGCCAAACGCCGAGGCCATCGTTGCCCAACTGCAAGCCCGGCTCGACAGCATCGGCGCGGTGAATCTCGACGCCATCGCGGAGCACGATGCCCTGGAGGAACGGCATCGTTTTCTCGAATCGCAGGACGCCGATTTGCGCAAGGCCGAAGCGGAGTTGCGCGGCATCATCGCGAAGCTCAACGCGACGAGTCGGGAATTGTTTAACGAGACATTTGAAAAAGTGCGCGTCCACTTCGGCGAGATGTTTCGCGAGCTTTTCGGCGGCGGCCAGGCCGACCTTGCGTTGCTCGCGGACGACGATCCGCTGGAGTCGGGCATCGAGATCACCGCGCGTCCGCCGGGCAAGCCGCGGCAGAGCTTGAGCCTGCTCTCCGGCGGCGAAAAAACGATGACGGCGGTGGCGTTGCTCTTCGCGATTTATCTGGTCAAACCCAGCCCGTTCTGCGTGCTCGACGAAATGGACGCGCCGCTCGATGAATCGAACATCGGACGTTTTATCAAGGTGCTCGACCGCTTTGCCGAGCAGAGCCAGTTTTTGGTCATCACGCACAACAAGCGCACCATCGCGCGCGCCGACGCGCTCTTCGGCGTGACGATGGAGGAAGCGGGCATTTCCAAGCTCGTGACCGTGCGCCTGGCGCGCGCCGACGAGGAGGGGGAAAATGGCAAGGCGACACCCGACACTTCCGACGGCGAAGCCATCGCGCAGCAACAGATGAATGGCAGTGGCGCTGCGAATGGCGGCGACACTGAAACGCCGCCCGTCGCCGCTGCTTTGGACAAAGCGGACGCAACCGGGGAAGGCTGATTGTCATTCCGAGCTTGTCGAGGAATCTTTTGCTGACCGCGTGGCTCGCTGCGGGAACAAATCGCTCGCGGCAACCGCGTTCATTGAGCCGGAAAATAATGAGCGATTCCTCGACAAGCTCGGAATGACAGCAGCGAGGCGCGCGCTTTCTTCGTCCTTGCGCCAGCGACGCTCCGTTTTTACAGTCGGCGGATGCTCCCTGTCGCCGAGGTTGCGGCTTTGCCCCGCGCCGCCGTGCCGCCAGTCGCCGTCCCCGCGGAGGCCAATGCAGCCTCCGCGCCACGCGCGACGTTCCTCGCCGCCTATCGGTGGATGCTCCTGGCGCGGTTGTTGGAAGAAAAGCTCGCCAGCCTCTATCGCGCCGGCAAAATCCAGGGCGGCGTTTATCTCGGCACCGGCCAGGAAGCGCTCAGCGCCGCGCTCGGCGTGAATCTGCGCCGGGGCCAGGACATCTTTGCCCCGCTTATCCGCGACATGGCCGGTCGGCTGGCGTTTGGCGAGCCGGTCATCGACGCCACGCGCACGTATCTCGGCTCCAGCCTTGGGCCGATGCGCGGACGCGACGCGAACATCCATCGCGGACGTCCGCGCGAGGGTTATCTGGCGATGATCTCGCACCTCGGCGCAATGGTGTCAGTGGTCAATGGCGCGCTCTTTGCCCGGCGCTTGCGCGGCACGCTCGGCGACAGCGTCGGCGCGGCGTGCATCGGCGACGGCGGCACTTCGACCGGCGCATTTCACGAAGGCGTCAACCAAGCCGCGGTCGAGCGGCTGCCGCTGGTCGTCGTGGTGGCGAACAATCAATACGCCTATTCGACGCCGACGAGCCGGCAGTTTGGCTGCGCCGACTTGCTCGACCGCGCCGCCGGCTACGGTTGCGAAGGGCACGGCGTCGATGGCACGGACCTGCTCGCGTGCCTGGACACGGTTGGCCGCGCGGTGGCACGCGCGCGGGCGGGTCACGGCCCGCAGATGGTGGTCGCCACGCTGCTCCGGCTCACGGGTCATGGCGCGCACGACGACGCCGCCTACATGGACCCGGCGTTGCGCGCTGCGCCGGTGGGCCGGGATTGTTTGAAAGTCGCCGCCGAACAGGCCATCGCCGCCCGCTGGGCCACGCCAGCCGAATTAGAACAATGGCGCGCTGAAGCCGTCGCCGAAGTCGAGCGCGCCGTCGCTCAAACCCAACGCGAGCCGCTGCCCGACGCGAAGCAAGAAACATGGTGCGCCCTGAGCACGCGGGAGTTGGGCGGCGGGTAGTCTTGGAGGCGGCGCAGGAGCTATGCAATGAATACCAAGGCGATCGAAGAGTCGGAAATGGCCACTGACATCCTTACTCTACTCAAGGAGCTTGGCATAAAGAACGGCCACCGCATTGACATCTGTTGCGGTATCGGACGCGAAATTCCTGGAGCTTCCTACAAAAATATGCTGCCGCTTTACCTCAAAAGCAGGCCGTCCTGCAAGACGAACCAGGCACGGCAAATTGCGCGTCCCGACCTGATCGTCATCGACACTCAATTGAAGGTCGTCGATCTCATCATCGAATTCGAATACGATACGAATCCAAAGAACCTAATTGGCAACTACTTTAGTGTATTCATGGCTGAGGAATACAAACCTAGGAACGAGAAAGCAACTTATAATCTGGATGCCTCCCGCACGACTCACTTCCTCTTAACCTGTCTCAATAAGCGTGGCATAAAACCCAAAGAGCAGGCGGCAATCGAGAAAGGAAAAGCGGTTGCGGAGTGGCTTGAGCTTGCTAGCGGCCTCTTGACTGGAATGGCCCAATTCAGCAAAATCAAGAAGGCTCACGCTCTGGCAGGTGATGACTGGCAGCAAATGAAAACCTATTTCGCCAAGCTCGTTAAGGAAGCGTGCCCCCAGATGTTCTAACACTACATTGGCCTTGTGTCCCTCGCCCCGACAGCATAAACCTAATGCCAGTGAGCCTTGCTCCGCCGTGGCACCTACTGTGTTATTCTGGCCGACTCTGTGGTGCGGTTCGCCCGATATTTATCGTAGTTTCAGTCAACATTGCCGCTCGCGCTTTTTTCCTCCTCGTTCACTTCGTAACGAATCTGCCGCGAGAGCAGCCAGCGGACGCCGAACATATCCATCGTGGCGCGGACGGCGCGGTTGCCGAGGCCGTATTTGCTGACGCCGTGCTGGCGGGGGCGATGGTTGACGGGCAGTTCGACGAGGCGGAAGCCGGCGCCTTTGATGAGCGCGGGGATGAAACGGTGCATCCCGGCGAAGGGCACGAGCGCGCTGACGCACTCGCGGCGCATGGCTTTGAGCGTGCAACCGGTGTCGCGCACGCCGTCGCCGACGAAGCGGCTGCGCACGAAATTGGCGATGCGGCTGGTGAGGCGTTTGACGACGGTGTCCTTGCGCCGCGCGCGGTAGCCGCAGACGAGGTCGGCGCCAGTTTCTTTCAACGTCGCGAGCAAGCGCGGGATGTCGGCGGGATCGTTTTGCAAATCGCCGTCGAGCAGCACGGCGACTTCGCCGCGCGCGGCCTGGAGGCCGGCATACATCGCGGCGCTCTGGCCGGTATTTTTCGCGAACGCGAGCACGCGCACCCGCGCGGTCGGCGTGTCCGCGCGGTCGATGCGCGCGCGCGTGGCGTCGCGCGAGCCGTCGTCCACAAAGACGATCTCGTGCTCGATGCCGGCGAGCGCGGCGCGGAGTTCCGCCTGGAGAATCGGCACGTTGGCTTCTTCGTTAAAAAGGGGGATGACGACGGAGAGCATGGGGGAAATGACGAAGGACGAAGGGGGGAGAGTTGAGAGTTGTTAGTTGAGAGTTGAGAGACGGGAAAGGAGCGGTGTTTTAACCAGCTTGGAAATGAGCAGCCGATGCGGGACCTTCGTCATCCGTCATTTTTCATCAAAGCGGCGCGCCTTGGTAGTTGGTGCAAAGAAACACGCGCAGGATGCGCAAGGGCAGGCCGCGCCGGCGCAGTTCGTAGGTGGCCAGCAGGTCGCAGTGTTCAAAGCCGCTTTCGACGCTGGAGGCCGGGCGGTTTTGGCGTTCGTTGTCGGTGATGAACAACGCGCTGCGTCCGGCAAACGGATTTTTTCCCACCCGCGCAAACTCGGCTTCACTCGTCATCTCACGGTCGTCGGCGGGCAACGGCGGGGCGTTTTCCACGGCGGGGATTTCGTCGTAGCCGGGCCAGAAGGAGAACTGGCTGTGGAACTCCTGCGATTCCGGTAAATAAACCGGCGGATGGCCGGGACGCTCGATGCGCGCGGCATCGCCGGTCAGGTAAAAATGGAGTTCCGCGGCGAGCTGGTAGCGATTGGCAATGAGGAAGACGGGCGCGCCGGTTTCCTTTTCCGTGCGGGCGCGCAAATCAGCGACCGTCCCGGCCAGCGTGCGCCAGCCGTAGAGCCGCGAAGTCGGGTCGCGTCGATAAGCCCAGCGGAAGCCGGCTTGACGCAGGGCATCGGTGTCGAGCACGAGCAGGCTGAGCACCGCGCCGAGCACAAGCGCCGCCACGCAGAACCGCGCGACGGTCTTGCGCCGGGCGCGGCTGCGCTCGTGCCAGAGCATGGTGGCGAGCACGCTGAGCGAGAGAAACGCCGGAGCGGTCCAGTTCGGCTCGCCGGCAGTTTTCAATGAAACGAAGCCATACATCGCCAGCAGCGGCAGGGAAAAGGCGAGCAGGAACCGGGCGTTCTCGCCGTCAAGGTCGAGCGGCGGCCGGGGTCGCGGAAACATGGCGCGGCGGCGTTTGCTGAACAAGGAACGCACCGGCAGCCGGGCGCGCCGCCAGCCCCACGGCAAGGCAATGAGGATGCAGAGAAAGATGAGCGGCGAATAGACGCCGAAGTGCGCCAGCCAGAAGCGCACGGGTTCCCAGATATTCCACTCGAACGGCGTGTCGAGATTTCCCCGCGCCGAGAGGTGACCGAGCGTGACCCACGCGTGATCGCGGTTCCACAAAAACGGTGGAATGACGCCGAGCAGGCCGAGGAAAGTCAACACGTAGATTCCCGGCCGCCGCCACATCACCGCGCGCCAGCGTGGCACCCACAGGAGCACGAGCGCGACCGAGGCCAGCTCGACGGCATTCGTGTATTTGCTGAGAAATCCGAGGGCCAGCCCGACGCCGCCGAGCGCCCACCAAGCGAGCGCCTGACCGGCCGTGGCGACGCGTTCGGCGTTGAGCGCCCGACGGACGGCGTAAAGGGTGAGCGTCCAAAAAAAGATCGACAGCGCGTCGATGGTCATGAGCAGACTCCCCGCCGTGAAGAGCGGCGTGAGATTGAGCAAGAGCACCGTCCACGTCGCCACGCTCCCGCCGTAGGTGCGGCGCGCCACGCCGTAGAGCAACAGGCTGGTGCCGAGCGCGAGCAACGGACTCCAGACGCGCACGCCGAATTCGTTCACGCCGAAAATCGCCGTGCCAGCGCGGATGGCCACGGCGACGCCGGGGCCTTTGGAAAAATACGCCCAGTCGAGCCGCTCGCTCCACATCTGGTAATACGCTTCGTCGGGCGAAAGCTCGAAGCGACCGATGCAGGCCAGACGCAAGGCCGTCAGCAAAAATAAAAACAGCAGAGTGGCGTGGCGGGCGGTCATGCGCGGACGGACGGACAGACGGCGACGCGTTCCAAAAATCACATTCGCCCCGCGCTGGCAACGCTATTGCGGCGCGCGACGCGGAAATGCAGCGTGCCCGGCGCGGAATCAGCCGAGCCAGCGCTCGCGCAAACGCACCAGATACGGGTCCACGCGGGCAAGGAGAAAGAACGCCCAGCGCTCCTGCCAGAGCTGCCACCAGGAACGCTGGCGCGACCAGGATTTCGGATTCACCCGGACAGAATTCTGGAGCACTGACTCGAAGATTTCCCGGCCCGCGGCGACGGTCGTCGGGTCGGTGACGCGCAGGAGCAGTTCGTAGTTCAGATTGAGGCTGCGCGGATCGAGGTTCGCGCTGCCGACGTAGGCGGCCTGGTCGATAAGCAGGAGCTTCATGTGCAGCACTTGCGGCTGGTATTCATAAATCTCCACGCCTGCCCGCAAGAGCCGGCCATAGAACCGTCGCGCGGCGAGTTGGGAAAGACGCACGTCGCTGCGCACGGGCAACACGAGGCGCACCCGGCAGCCCGCGCGCGCCACGCGCAGGATGGCGCGCAGGAGCCGGAACGTGGGCAAAAAATATGGCGTCGCGAGGTCCACCTGCGCGCGGGTTTTGGGCAAGGTCGGCGCGGCGGAATGGTCGAGACGGCGGCGCTTTTTCTGCGGGCAAAGTCCGAGCAAATCCTGCCGCAGCGCGATTTTCAACGACGGCGGGCCGAGGCCGGGACCGCCGAGAAAAAGTTCGCCGAGCGTCGCCTCGATTGCGGCTGGTTTCAGCCGCGAACGGCGCAACGCCTGGAAGGGCCGCAGCTTCGCGCCGGAGCGGGCGAAGAAGGCGTCGAAGCTCGCCCCGAGCTTGCGCGCAAGCGGCACGTCGTGGATTTCCAAACCGAGATCGCGCCAGCCGTGGTCCACGCCGTCGCCGTCGTATTCGTCGGCCAGGTTGAAACCGCCGACGATGGCGCGCGTTTCGTCAAAGACGAAGAGCTTGCGGTGATCTCGCGCGCCGAAGTTGAAACGTTTCGGCGGGTTGAACCAGCGCATCTCGCCGCCGGCGGCGCGCACCGGGGCAAAGAAAGCATCGGGCAAGTCGTAGGAGCCGAGCGCATCGACGATGACCTGCACGCGGACCTTGCGTTCACAAGCTGCGAGCAGCGCGTCGCGGATGCGCTGGCCGACGCCGTCGGGCGCAAAGGTGTAGATTTCCAGCCGGACCGATTCGCGCGCCGTGGCGAGGTTGCGCAGGACTGCGGCGATGCCTTCGGCGCCGGTGCGCAGCCACGTCAATGCCGCCGGGCCAGCCGCCGGCTCGGCGGGAACGACGGTCGGCGCGGCGGAGGCTGGCGGCGCGTCGGTCTTGGTCGGGGGAAGCGGTGGATCGTCGTCGGTCGCGGGGGCGCGCAAACTCATTGCTCGGCAGGGACGTTTCGCCGAAACGTCCCTGAAAATTCGGACGACTGCGGCGAGCCGTCCCTGCCGCTTATTCGGGATTCGGCGCGACGCCGGGCGGCAGCGGCGCTTTCGCGGGAGCGATCACGGCGCGAGCGGGAGACGGCGGCGTTTGGCCGACGATCACGAGCGCCACGCCGGCAACGATGATGGCGGCGGCGAACCACATGCGGCCGTTGAGTTGTTCATGCGCGAAGAGCCAGCCGAGCAGCACGGCGATGACGGGATTAACGTAGGCGTAAGTGGAAACACGCGTCGGCGAGGAAACTTGCAACAGCCAGCTATACGCGCTGAACCCGAGCAGCGAACCGACGGTGAGCAGATAAACAAACGCGCCGACCGACGCGGCGGACATCTGGCTCGGGCGAATCTTGGCTGGCTCGCCGCAGACGAGTCCGAGCAGCAGGAGCAACGCGCCGCCGCAGAGCATTTGCAAACCGACCGGCAGCAGCGGCGAAAACCTTGCGCCGACGGTCGGCTTCGCGCGGCGGGCGAGCAGCGAACCGACGGCCCAGCTCACGCAGGCAACCATGAGCAGCGCCGCGCCCCACGGATCGACGGTCGTTTGCCCCGTCGCGCCGGCTTTCCCCGCCGGCCAGATGAGCAGGCCGACACCGAAAAATCCGAGCACCAACCCGCCGAGCACGACGCGACTGGGCCGCGGTCCGCCGTGCAACCATTCGAGCAACACGATCCACGCCGGCACCACGGCGATGAGCAGCGCGGTGATCGAACTCGGCATCCCCCGCAGCTCGACCCAGGTGACGCCACCGTTGCCGATGAGCAGCAAGAGCGCGCCCGCGATGCCGCCGTCGCGCCACTGGGCCGCCGTCGGCCCGCGCGGCAGTTTTCCGCCGAGAGCCGGAGCGCGGCCAGCAGGATCGCGCCCGCGCCGACGAAACGCGCGCCCGCCATGAGGAACGGCGGCAATGTTTCCACCGCGATGCGGATGCCGAGATAAGTGGAACCCCAGGCGAGATAAACCGCGACATAAGCCGCGACGACGAGCGCGGTGGACGGCGGGCGGGCTGGATTCAAATGCGGCGGGGAAAATCGGCTGGGGGGAAATTTTTCCCGTTTGGATAACGGCCCACGCTCAGTGACTGCTACTGGCGAGAATGGAGTGAATTTTGGGATAGAGCAAAACGCCAAGTGCTATTCGCTATAGAACGCCTGGTTAGGCGTTCGGGGGACGCTGACGTCTAA
>JAFAXH010000039.1 GCA_019241085.1 Verrucomicrobiota bacterium
TCTCGAAAATTCCTTCTGCCGTCTGAAGGTTCCCGATGAAACCAAGGAGCCACCAAATTGAGGTGACAAGGAGAAAAGCCCAAGTGAAAATCTTGCGCATCTCGGCTTAATACCATCCGGCTTACGTGCGTCAAGTAGATAATCCCGTTTCCAATGGTCTCAAATAATTCTGTAAAATTTTGTTAATTCTGTCTAAAAAATCCGCCTACCGCCGCCGCTTTCACCTCGGCTTTTCAAAAACGAGCAGGTGCTGCTGCGGCAGATTGTCCTTGGTTTCCTTCCAAACCAGCCCGACCGCTTCCATCTCCTTGCGCGCCTGCGCGGCGGTCATTTTGTGGTGCGGCTTGATCGGCACGTCGGGGTCTTCCGCGCGATATTCGAGCTGCATGACCTGACCGCCCGGCTTCAGCGCGCGCACGATGGCCTGCATCATTTCGCGCGGATGATCGAACTCGTGATACGCGTCCACGAGCAGCACCAAGTCCACGCCCTTTTCTGGCAACCTCGGGTCCGTCGTCGTGCCGAGCACCGTCTCGATGTTCGGGAATTTCACCGCGCCCGTCGCCCGCCGGCGTTGCGTGCGCCGCGCGATGATTTTCAACATCTCCGGGTCGATGTCTTCGGCCAGGACTTTGCCCTGCGGCACCAGCAGCGACAGCCGCATGGAGAAATAACCGCTGCCCGCGCCGATGTCCGCCACCACTGCATCCGGCTTGTCCGCCAGCCGCTGACGGAGTTCGTCCATCAACAAATCCGTGCGCTCCTCCTGCTCGCGCGTCGGCCGGTCCAGCCAATCGGCGCCTTCGTGCCCCATCACCTGCGCGATCTCGCGGCCGAGATAGACTTTGCCGATGCCGTCCGCGCTCGGCGCGGTGTTTTGATAAACGTCCGCCCCGGTCGCGCGCGCCGCGTCATCGAGCTTGAGCATGAGCGTATCGAGCGCGGCATCGATTGCTTCCTTTAACTTGCCAGCTTTCGTCAACGCCTGCGCCTCGGCCAGCAACGCCTCCTTGCCTTGGTGCATCACGCGGGCGCGCATCAAATCCGCCGCGCTGCCCTCGTGCCCGAGCAACGCCGGAAACAGCTTCTCGCCGAGCCGCGCCTTCCAAATTTCCGGGCCGGGAAAATAACAAACCAGCGCGTTGTCGCCGTCGTCCGCCAAACCAAGCGCCGCGGCGGTTGCTTTCGTCGCGGCGCGCGCGGCGGCTTCGTTCGCGGCAGCTTCCGCATCTCGCACGCGCAACGCGAGACGATGGCCGGTGGCGCGCTCGTAATTGGCGAGTTTGGCGTTGAAATTTTTCACCCGGAAATCCGGCAACGCCTGCGTCTCGTCCGCGAAATAAACAAAGCCGGCGGGCGCCGCGGAGAGACGCGCGGCGAGCACGTTTTTTTTCAATAAATCAAACGCCGCCCCGTCCGCGCGAAACGCTTCCGCCGCCGCGCCGACGCGCACGATCCGCACCCGCTCGATCCGGTCGCCTTGCGCGATCGTCGGCAGGATTTCCAACCCGCTCACCACGTGCCCGAAGACGCTGTGCAGGTAGTTCAATCGCGGCGTGTCGCGCAGCGTGATGAACCACTGGCTGCCGTTCGTATCCGGCCCGTCGTTGGCCATCGACAACACGCCCGCCGCGTCGTGCCGGCCGCACGCCGGGCCGAACTCGTCGGGAAAACTGTAGCCCGGCCCGCCCTCGCCGAGTTTGTCCGCCGGCGTCGCTGGATCAGCCGAGCCAGGGTCGCCGGCTTGCACGACGAAATCTTTCACCCCGCGGTGAAACGTCAGCCCGTCGAAAAACGGCGCGCCCGTCGGCCGGGCCGCGTTCGGCAGCGTGCCCTCGGCGAGACCGACGAAATTCGTCACCGCCAGCGGCGCGTGCTCGCAATCGAGCCGCGCGCGCAACGTGCCACGCTCCGCGATGACGATCTCCGCATAGAGTCCAGGCTCCTGCTGCTGCGCTCGCGCGGTGACGATGCCGGCGAGCCAGAGGCAAATGACGAATGAAACTCGGAGTTTAAAAACGATTGCCACTGGAAGCAGGCGGCCCGCTTCTGCATTCGATCTTTGGCATTCCTTCGTCATTTCAATCACGGCACCGGTGCAACCTGCGATTCGATAAAGCGCGCGTGCAGCGCCCGCACTGCTTCCGGCAGCCGCGCGCGCTCGACCAGCCAGGTGATGCGGAAGCTGGAAGTCGCCGCGCTGTGCGGCGCCAGCCCGGCGTCGCGCAGGCAGGCGCCGCCGGCCAGGAGATTGGCGTAGCTCGCGTTGATGCCGGCGCCGATGACGGAGACCGCGCCGAGGCCGTCGATGAGTTTCACGAAGCGGCCAAATTTCTCGGCCAGCTCGGCGCGCAACACATTTTCCGCGTGCAGATTTTCGCGCGAGAGCACGAGGCTGAGCAGGTCGAGTTCGTCGGCAATGGATTGGTTGAAGGCCGCGAGCTGGAGTTGCTTGCCGATGGCGCCGTGCGCTTCCAAAACGCCCAGCAATTCCTCGCCCGCCGCCGGGCCTGCCGCGTGCAGCATCACCACGTCCCTTTCGCTGACCACGGCCGCGACGCTGCCCGGCTGCCGCGGCGCGAATCGCCGCACGACCGTGCCGCCATCCGCGGCGACCGCGGTGGAGTTTTCCCCGCGCGGCGGCGGCGACGGCGGCGGTTGCATCGTGGCGCGGGCGTAGATGGCGATGCCGCGTTCCTTGGCAAATTCCACCGCCTGCGCGTTGAGCACCTGCGCGCCGGCCTCGGCCATTTCCTGCGTCTCCTCGTAGCTTAGTTGCGCCAGCCGCCGCGCTTGGGGGACCACGCGCGGGTCGGCGGAATAAACGCCGTCCACGTCGCTGCAAATCTCGCACCACGCCGCGCCCAGCGCCGCCGCCAGCGCCACCGCCGTCGTGTCACTGCCGCCGCGCCCGAGGGTGGTGACTTCTTTTTTGTAACTCACGCCCTGGTAGCCGGCGACGACGACGATGCGCCCGCGTTCGAGTTCATCCTGCACGCGAAAGGGCCGCACTTCGATGATGCGCGCGTCGGAGTGGCGGTCGTTCGTGATGATGCCGCTCTGGCTGCCGGTGAAGGAAATCGCGTCGCCGCCGAGGGCGTGGATCGCCGTGCAGAGCAGCGCCATCGCGATGCGTTCGCCGGCCGAGAGCAGCATGTCGAGTTCGCGCCGGGGCGGGTTCGCCGAGAGCGATTTCGCGCGGGCGAGCAATTCGTCCGTCGTGTCACCCATCGCCGAGACGACCACGCAGACCTGGTGGCCGGCGCGTTGGGTTTCCACGACGCGCGCGGCCACCCGGCGGATGCACTCCGCGTCGGCCACGCTGCTGCCGCCGTATTTTTGCACCACGATGCTCATGGTTGGGTTGCGTGCCCGCCGTGTCTGTTGAGTATCATGTTGCACAGATTCGGCCATTGATTTAGGCGCACTGGTGCCGATTGTAAATGCCGCGCGCCCCATGCCGGTCAATCTGACACTGACATGGTTCGATCCTCCTAAGTTTTTTTCGTTTGCTCGTTCCTATGACGCCCGAAGAAACTACTCCAGCCGCGGCGCCGGCCTCTCTTCCTTCGTCACCGCCGCCCCCTGCCGTGCCGCCGCCGGCAGCCACGCCGCAGCAGCAGGCCAACATTGCTGAATTGCTCGCGCTGGCCAAAAACTTTCTCGCCACCCAGCAGCAGGCCGCGCCAACCTCGCCAGCGACGGAACCCGGCGAACCCGAAAGCCGCTCGCGCCAAAGATTTCAGCGTTATAATCCCGAGGCAGCCGCGGCAACAACAGCGGTCGCAGCGACGGAAAACAGCAGCGGCAGCGGTGATGATGTTGCTGAAACATCTGGCGCGGCGAGCGTGCCCGCCCCTGGTGGCCGCGTCGATCCCAGCGGCGCGTTGCGCGGTTCCAAACGTCGGCAGCGCGCCCTCCCGCCGTCCAGCGTGGCCACGGCTCTTCCCCGGCGTGCTGCTCCCGCCAGCAGGCTGACCGGCTGGCTGGTTGGCTTGGCCCTGCTCGGCGGGCTGACGCTGGGCTGGTTTTTGCAGCCGCGCCTCAGCCGCGCCCTCCCCCCGGCCGAAGCCGCGCCGTCGCCGGCTCTCGAACAAAATCCCATCGCCGCGGCGGCCACGCTGCCGGCCCTGCCGCCGGACAGTATGGCCGCGCGCGCGACGGCGCCCGATGCCAAGGTGTTGCGCGCGCTGGCCTTGGTGGACGAAGCCCTGGCCGCCGAGCGAGCGCACGAACTCGCCAAGGCTGCACGGTCTTATGAAGACGCCTACAACCTCGATCCGCGCGTGCCCGCCGCCGCGCGCCGGCTGGCCGAACTGGCGACCGCGCACGGCGACTTGCAGGCCGCCATTCTTTGGAACACCCGCGCCTTTGCCAGCGGTGACAATCTGGCCGCCACACTGGCGCAACGCGGCGTGATCGCCAGCCGGACCGGCAATCTGCGCGCCGCGCTCGCGAGCTTCACCGCCGCCACGCGCGCGGACCCGCAAACCGCGCGCTGGTATTTCTACCTCGCGCAAGCCCTGCGTCGGAGCGGCAACTTGCAGGAAGCGTTGGTGCGGATGCGCCAGGCCAGCGAACGAGCCGAGGAGCCGCAGCAGGCGGAGTTTTTTCAATTCATCGTGCGCCTGACCCAAATTGAGTTGGGTCAGGTCAATGAATTGCTGACGGAAACCGCCGCCAAACTGCAATCGCCCGCGCCGCCAGCCGACTGGGTGCTCACCGCCGCCGCCATTGATTTGCAGCGCGGCCAGCCCGAGCAGGCGGCCAAGCTGCTGAGCCAGGTCTTTCAACAACAGCCGGCCTCCTATGCCGCCGCGCGGCTGGACGACGTTTTTTTCCGTAATTACGCCACGGTCCGCGAAATGGCCCCGCTCTACGCGAAGTATTTGCCCGAGGGCGCCGGCGTTGTCCCTGCCGACGCCGCGCGAACCGTCAAGCCGCCGGCCGTCTCGCTCCTGCCGCCGGGAGCCACTTCGCCCGGACCTTTGTTGAATCCTCTGCCCACCCCGCCGCCGGCGCCCAGCAACAGTCCGGCGGCGGAGCCAGCCGCTCAGGAAGGAGCGCCGAATAATGCGCGCTGAAGCCTGGTTTCGGCGGGCTGCCGCCCTCGCGTCGCTCGCCGTGGCGCTCGGCGCCTTCGGCGCGCACGCGTTGCGCGAGACGCTGGAGCGCAACGGCACCACGGCGGTCTGGCAGACGGCGGTGTTCTATCATTTCATCCACGCGCTGGCCTTGTTCGCGCTCGCCGCGAATTTTGCCCGCATTCGCGCCGCCGCCGCGTCGGCGTGGCTGTTCCTGACCGGCACCGCGTTCTTCAGCGGCAGCCTCTATCTGCTCGCCGTGACCGGCCAACGCTGGCTCGGCGCCATCACGCCGCTCGGCGGCCTCTGTTTTCTCGCGGGCTGGGCCTGGCTGGCGTGGGGCGGGTTGCGCGCTGAAGCGCCTTCGGTTGGGAAAAATTAATTCCCTCCGGCCAGCGAGGCGGTCACTTTTCCGCCACCGTCTTTTCGCCCGCGTTTTGTCCCAGCTTGGACATGCGCTCCAAAAACTCACGCGCCGCCGGCGAGGTCATTTTGAAATGCCATTCCACGCCGCGGTCGCGTTGCGCGACGGTCGGCGGCTCGATGAACAGATTCGGCCCCGCACTTTGCAGTTGCAGCACCTGCTCCGGGCTGGCGCGCAACAAGCCGGCGATGCGCGCCGCCTCGGCGGCGTCCGCCGCGCGCATCAAAAACAGCGCCGCCGCCGGCTTGCCCGGCTCGAGATCGACGGCGATGCCGAGCAACTGGCACTTCCCCGCCAGCTCGTCGGACAGCAACGGCTCCCTCAGCGTCCGCAGCCGCTCCGGGTGCAGCGTCATCAAACGCAGCGCGCTGCTCTGATCGAGCCGGGAAAATTCATTCAAAAACTCCGTGTCCAGCCGGAGATCATCGCTCAGCCCGAGGCGCACGTGGATCAACTCCGCCACCGCGCTCGCCGCGCCGAGCGCCACGGTGCGCGGCCCGAGTTGGGCAAAGGCCGGGTCGGTCGGCTCGGGATGATCCACGAGCTTGTCGGCCGTCTTCGCATACAGCCGCAGACCGTTGGCTTCAAACTTCCGATAGCCCTGGCTGAGATCGGACAGAAAGCGATCCATGTTCACGCCGAGACGCAGCTCCACGAGCAAATAATCCTGCGCCGGCGCGGCGCCCACGCCCGCGCCACTCGGCGCTGGCGCGAGCGCGCGAGTGATGCGCGTGACATCGCGGTTCACGTCCAGCCCCGGCGTCTCGGCGACCTTGCGCACGAGGCCGCTCCACAGCTCGCGCCACACGTCAGGCTCCTGTTGCTGAATCCACTTCGTCAGCTCCGCGCCAGTGAAACGCCCGACGTTGACCGACACCACCGTCTCGGTGTCCGCCGGCAGATAATCGCGCTTGCCCGGCGTGCGGAAAACCAGCAGCAGCGACAACCCGACGAGCACGCAACAGGTGACATTCACGAAATGAAAAATCCGCAAATCCTGCCGGTTCGCCGCCGCGCTCTCGCGCAGCCAGCCGGCTTCCAACTCCTGCAACGACGCCAGCGCCAGCCGACGTTTCTGCACCTGTTCGTAAAGCTCCCCGGCGCCGTGGCACACCGCGGCCGGCGGCTCCGGCCGCGCCGCCAGCGCGTGACCCGCCACGCGATGCGGCCGGTCTTTCTTCGCCTCCGTGTCCGCGGCCCTGCGGCGGCAGGCGGCAATCTCTTTCAACAACGCCGCCACGGCCGTGGTGATCTCACGTTCGCGCGCGGTCAACACGGCGCGGGCCGCCTGCGTGCGGCGGTTGGAATCAATGAGCGCGGTGCGCGTTTTCTTTAATTCCACCTCCAGCGCCGCCACCGCTTCGGCGACCGCGGCGCGCGCTTTTTGCGCCGCGGAAAGTTGGTCGGGCAGCGCCGCGCGGCGGGCGGCGACCTCGTGCCGGCGCATGTCGCGCGCACGGGCGGCGTCGGGCGCTTGCTGCGCGGTCGCGGACGCCGGCAGGTGCAGGCTCGCTTCTTCCTGTCGCAACCGCTGGCTCTCGGCCTCGAGTTCGGCGATGCGGCGGTCGTGCTCCAACGCCTGAGCCTGGCGCTCCTGCTGGCGGGCGGCGAGGTCGCGTTCGGCATCGAGCAACGGCTTGCGCCCCTCGTCGATGCGCGACACTTCCATCTCGCAGTCCAGCCGCGCCTGCAGCCGCTCGGCATCCCGGTCGGTGACGGCTTTTTCCAGTTCTTCGACGTGCAGCGCGTTTTCCGCGAGGTCGGCGTCGAGCTTGCGCAAAGTCTCCAGCGCCTCCGCGAGCCTGTCGTCCGTCGTCGTGCTGCCCGCCGTGAGTTCGCGCCAGCCGCAACGGCCGAGCGCGCTCTCCGCTTCGTCGAGCGCCTTGCGCGCAGCCGCCAGCGTCAGGCGGTTTCTCTGACGGAGTAAACGCCGGCTGACTTCCTTGATGCCGGTGGAAAAAAAATTCACGGCGACCGGCAACATGCCGCACGATTCCCCGCGCGGCAACCGCAGCCCGCTGGCGCGGGAAGTTCAAAGTTCTAAGTTCTAAGCTCGAAACAAATTCAAAGTTCCAAGTTCAAATTTTCCAAACCGCGCCGGCGAGTGATCCCTATTTTTGGAGCTTTGAGTTTTGAGCTTGTTTCGAGCTTAGAGCTTGGGGCTTCGAGCTTCCCGGCGTCAGCCGGGCACTATTCGTCGCCGCTCGACTGCAACTTGGCGAGGATCGAGAAGTCCTCCAACGTCGTTGTGTCGCCGGTCAGTTCCACGCCGCCGGCGATCTGTTTCAACAACCGCCGCATGATTTTTCCCGAGCGCGTCTTCGGCAGCGCCTCGGTGAAGCGAATCTGGTCCGGCTTGGCAATCGCGCCGATCTGTTCGCCAACGTGTTTGCGCAACGCTTCGCGCAATCCTTTGTCCGCCTTTTGCCCGCTTTTGAGCGTGACAAACGCCGCGACGCCCTGGCCTTTGATCTCATCGGGGCAACCAACGACCGCCGCCTCGGCGACCGCCGGATGCGCGACGAGCGAACTCTCGATCTCGCTTGTGCCGAGGCGATGACCGGCGACATTGAGCACGTCGTCCATGCGGCCGGTGATCCAGAAATAGCCGTCCTTGTCGCGCCGCGCGCCGTCGCCGGTGAAGTAGAAATCGCGGCCTTTGAATTCGCTCCAATACGTTTTTTTGTAGCGCGCCTTGTCGCCCCAGATCGTGCGCAGCATCGACGGCCACGGCCGGCGGATGACGAGCTTGCCGCCTTCGTTCGGGCCGAGTTCGTTGCCGTCGTCATCGACAATCGCCACGTCCACGCCAAAGAAGGGCAGCGTCGCCGTGCCCGGCTTCGTCGGCGTCGCGCCCGGCAGCGGCGTGATCATGTGCCCACCGGTCTCCGTCTGCCACCAGGTATCGACAATCGGGCAGCGGCAGCCGCCGATTT
>JAFAXH010000090.1 GCA_019241085.1 Verrucomicrobiota bacterium
TCTTAAAAACTCCACCTGCCTTCTTCTCTTTTCCACCTCGGTGCCTCTGCCTCTTCTGCCTCTGTGTTAAAAAATTAAGTATGGCTCGCGCCGCCTATTATTTTTCCACGTTGCCGAATGGCTTGCGCATTGCCACGGCGGAGATGCCGCAGATGGAAAGCGTGGCGGTCGGGCATTGGGCGGCGGTGGGCAGCCGGCATGAGCCGGCGCGGCTGCACGGGGCGGCGCATTTTTTGGAACACATGCTCTTCAAAGGCACCGCGCGGCGCTCGGCGCGGGCTATCTCGCGCGCGGTGGAAGGTCTCGGCGGGGAGTTGAATGCGTTCACCAGCGAGGATCACACCTGTTATTACGCCAAGGCGGGCGCGGAACATCTCGACGCCGTCGGCGATGTGCTGGCGGACCTTTATCGGCACTCGCGCCTGGCGCCGACGGAGATCGCGCGCGAGCGCGGCGTGATCGCCGAGGAAATCCGCGCGGTGGCCGATCAGCCGGCGCAACTGATCGAGGACTTGCTCGCCGCGACGGTCTGGCCGCGGCATCCGCTCGGGCGGGCGTTGAGCGGGACGCTGGAAAGCGTGGCGGCGCTGCGGCGCGAGGGGCTGGTTGATTTCTGGCGCGGCGGCTATCATGCGCGGAGCACGGTGCTGACGGTGGCGGGTCGGGTCGAGCACGCGACGGTGGTGAAAACGCTGGGCCGGCGGCTGGCGACGCTGCCGGCGGGACCGACGCCGCGTTTCCAACGTTGGCCGAATGCGCGCCGCGCGACTGATGGTGAGCGGGGGTTCAATGTGTGTATTGAACGGCGCGAGAGCGAGCAGACACAACTGGCGCTCGGCTTTCCCGCGCCGGGCCGGCAGGACGAGCGGCGGTTCGCGGTGCGGCTGCTCAGCACGATCCTGGGCGAGAACATGGGGTCGCGTTTGTTTCAATCGCTGCGCGAACGCCGCGGCCTGTGTTACTCGGTGCAGAGCGCGGCGGATGCGCTGGTGGAGACGGGGATGTTTTCCATCGGACTCGGGTTGGAAGCGGAAAATGTGCGCGCCGCGCTGACGCTTATCCGGCAGGAATTGGGACGCCTGATGGAGAAGGCGGTGGGTCGGAAGGAACTGCGGCAGGCGCAGGATTATCTCGTCGGCCAGCATCGGCTGAGTCTCGAAAGCACGACGAATCAAATGAGCTGGCTGGGCGAGTCGATCCTGGGCCACGGCCGCGTTGTCGCGCCGGAGGATGTGCGCGGCGCGCTCGAGCGAGTGACGCCCGCGGAGGTGCAGGCGGCGGCGCGTGGATGTTTTAGCGACGGCGCGCCGGTGGCTGGTTTTTGCGGCGGCTGCCGGGCGCTGGTGGTCGTCGGGCCGTGCGCGGCGACGGAGGCGGAATTGCGGCGCTGGGCGGGCGGGTGGTGATTTTCCGTTTTCGCTTTCGCCGTTTCGGTGAATGGTAACGTTCCTTTTTTCCAACCCTTTCAGCTATCCCGATGAACGTCGAAGTCGAAACCCAGCCGCATTGCATCACTAACCTGCGCGTCGAAGTGCCCGCCGAGCGCGTGGCGCAGGAACGTCAAAACATCGTCAAGGATTTCACCGGCCAGGTGCGGCTGCCGGGTTATCGGCCGGGCAAGGCGCCGCGTTCGCTCGTCGAGGCGAAGTTTAAAAAAGACATCGCCGAGGAACTCAAGCGCAAGCTCGTCGGCGCGGTGACGCGCGAGGCGATCGCGGAAAAAAAATTGCGCGTGCTGAGCGTGGCCGACGTGGAAAACGTGGAACTGGGCGCGGACAACACGATGAAATTTGCCGCGCGGCTGATCACGGCGCCGGAGTTTGAATTGCCGGAATACAAGGGATTGGCTGTCAAGCTGCCGCCGGCGGAAATCGCGGAAGCGGAAGTCGATGGGGCGCTGGAGCGGATGCGCGCGCGGCTGGCGGATTTTGTCGATTTGACGGAAGACCGCGGCTTACAAATGGGCGACTTCGCGGTGCTCGATTTCGCCGGCCGACTGGAGGGCAAGCCGTTGAGCGAGGTGGCGCCGAAGGCGGCGCGCGAACTCGGCGGACAGGAGAATTTTTGGATCAAGATGGGACCGGAAACCTTGCTGCCCGGTTTCTGCGAGCACCTGCTCGGCGCGCGGGCGGGGGAGACGCGCGATTTTTCGGTGACCATCGCGAGCGACTTCGCCAGCGCGGACCTCGCGGGCAAGACGCTCGATTACACCGTGAAGGTGCGCGAGTTGAAGCAGCAGGTGCTCCCGGAGATCGACGACGCGTTTGCCGCGAAACTCCTGCCGGGAAAATCGCTGACCGAGGTGCGCGCGCAGGTGCGCAAGGAGCTGGAAGGCGAGCGGGCCAGCGCAATGGAAGAACTCAAGCGCCGACAGTTGGTGCAGCAATTGATCGGCGCGGTCGATTTCGAGCTGCCGGATGAATTTGTCCGCAACGAAACGCGCCGCATCATGGACGACGTGGTGCGCGAAAATCAGGAGCGCGGCGTGTCGGACGAGGAAATCCGCGGGCACGAGCCGGAGATCGCCGGCAGCGCGCAGAGCACGGCGCGCGAGCGGTTGAAGGCGAACTTCATCCTGCTGCGCATCGCGGAAAAGGAAGGCATCAAGGCGACGCGGGAAGACTTCGATCTGCGGCTCAATCTGCTCGCGGCCCGCTACAAGCTGACGCGCGAGAAATTGCTCGAAAACCTGCGCGCCAACAACGCCTTGGGCCAGCTCGAAGAAGAGATTCTCCTGGCCAAGACTCTTGCGTTCGTAGGCTCGAATGCGACAGTGGAAACGATCACCCCGCCCGCGCCCGGCGCCGCTGCGGAAAATGCTCCGGAAAAGGAGGAAGCAGAGGTGCCCGCCGGCGGCAGTTAACGTTTGTTTTCCCGCAGAAAATTTTTTCCTCAAAGATGAACCCACGCCTTTCCACGCATCCTTTCGGCGCGCCGCTCGCCTCGACGCCGCAATCGAACTACCTCATCCCGACCGTCATCGAGCAGACGGGCCGGGGCGAGCGTGGCTTCGACATTTATTCGCGGCTCTTGCGCGACCGCATCGTTTTCATCGGCACGCCGATTGACGACGGCGTGGCGAATGTCGTCATCGCGCAACTGCTCTTCCTCCAAATGGAAGATCCGAAAAAGGACATCAACCTTTACATCCACTCGCCCGGCGGCTCGGTCACGGCGGGGCTGGCAATTTACGACACGATGCAATTTCTCACCTGCGACGTGGCGACGTATTGCCTCGGCATCGCGGCGAGCATGGGCGCGTTTTTGCTGTGCGCGGGCACGAAGGGCAAGCGTTACGCGTTGCCAAACTCGGACATCATGATCCACCAGGTCAGCGGCGGCGCGCAAGGCTCGGCGCCCGACGTGGAGCGGACCATTGAATACATGTTCAAGCTCAAGAAGCGGCTCAACCGCATCATGGCGATGCATTGTGGCAAGACCGAGGAGCAGATTAACAAAGATTCCGACCGCGATTATTACATGAGCGCGGCGGAAGCGCGGGACTACGGCCTCGTCGATCAGGTCGTGGAGTCGCGCAAGGAATTGAAGGCCGACAGCAAACCGGAGTTGACGGGCACGACGACGGCGGCCATGCTCGACAACGCGCCCGGAAACTCCGCCTCCGGCGCCGGCGCCACCGCTTCCAACGGGACGCCGAAGGCCGACGAATAACGGTTTTTTTCCCACGATTCCCCCGCTACGCGTTCCTGCCGGGTGACTTGGCACGGCGCTGGCTACCTTTCGCCGCAATGGCACGCGCTTCCAACCTGACGATGTGCTCTTTCTGCGGAAAGAGTCACGCTGAAGTCCGCAAGCTCATCGCAGGCCCCGGAGTCTATATCTGCGATAGCTGCATCAATGTCTGCAAGAACATCCTCGACAAAGAGCTGAACGACGACGCGCGGCGCAGCCCCGCCATCCTGCGCGTGCCGAAACCGCGCGACATCCGCGCGCAGCTTGATCGCTACGTCATCGGCCAGGACGCGGCGAAAAAGGTGCTCTCCGTCGCGGTGCACAATCATTACAAACGCATCACGCTCGGCGGCGCCAACGGCCCGGTCGATTCCGACAAAAGCGTGCCGCTCGATCCGCTCGGCGACGTGGAGATCGAAAAATCGAACATCCTGCTCATCGGCCCGACCGGCTCGGGCAAGACGCTCCTCGCCCGCACCCTGGCCCGCATTCTCGACGTGCCCTTTTGCATCGCCGACGCCACGACTTTGACCGAAGCCGGCTACGTCGGCGAGGACGTGGAAAACATTATCCTGCGGCTCTTGCAAAACGCCGATTACGACGTGAAGCGCGCCGAGCTGGGCATCATTTACATCGACGAGATCGACAAGATCGGGCGCAAGACCGACAACGTCTCCATCACGCGCGACGTGTCCGGCGAAGGTGTGCAGCAGGCGTTGTTGAAAATTCTTGAAGGCTCGGTTTGCAACGTGCCCCCGCAGGGCGGGCGCAAGCATCCGCACCAGGAATACATCCAGGTCAACACGGAGAAGATTCTCTTCATCTGCGGCGGTGCCTTTGTCGGCCTGGACAAGATCGTGAACAAACGCCGCGGCCAGAAAACGATGGGCTTCGCCTTCCCGCCGACCAGCGAAACCGGCGCCCGCGACGTGGTCCCGATGAACGCGGGCGGCGGCAGCGGCGCGGCGGCGTTGGAACCGGAGCCGGAAGACCTGCTCGCTTTTGGCATGATCCCGGAGTTCATCGGCCGGCTGCCGGTCGTTTCGACCTTTGACGCGCTGACGGAAGATGAGTTGATGCAGGTGCTCACCGAGCCGAAGAACGCGATGGTGAAGCAATACGGCAAACTCTTCGCGCTCGAAGGCGCGAACCTCACCGTCACCCGCGACGCCGTGCGCGCCCTCGCCGCGCAGGCGGTGAAAAAAGGCACCGGCGCGCGGGCGCTGCGCTCCTTGCTCGAACGGCTCATGCTCGACGTGATGTATGACCTGCCCAGCCGCGACGACATCGCCGACGTGACGATCAACCGCGCCGTGGTCGAAGGCCGCCGCTCGCCGTTGATTCGCAAGAAGCAGGATCAAGACGCGGCGTGAGTCGGTTTGTGCAGCAGCGCGCGGCACGGTTTCGTGCTACCATCGGCCACCGATGAATGTTTCCGTGGCTGCTGCTGCTGTGCGTAGTCTGCCCGCCGCATTGCTGAGTGCGAGCGTTGCCCTGAGTGGGTTGCTGCCCGTCGCTGCCCGCGCCCAGCAGGACGGCAGCGGCGACGACATCCGCAGCTTCTCCGCGCTCGACACCGCCTCGAGCGACAAGAACGCCGACTCCGCCTACACCAACATCGCCGTCCTCACCCGCGTCATCCAATTGATCCGCCAGGATTACGTGGACGAGAAGAAGACCGACTACCGCGCGCTCACCTACAACGCCCTGCGTGGCATGTTGTCGGGCCTCGATCCGCACAGCCAGTTCATGGAGCCGACGAGCTTCAAGGACATGCAGGAGGACACCAACTCCCGCTACGAGGGCCTCGGCCTCACCGTCAGCGCGAAGGACAACGGCACCCTCGTCATCGTCTCCGCGATGGAGGACACGCCCGCCGGTAAAGTCGGCCTGATGAGCGGCGACGAGATTCGCAAGATCAACGGCGTGCCGACGGAGAAGTTGCAGCTGGCCGAATCCGTCGCCGCGCTCAAGGGCAAGCCGGGCGAGAGCGTCACCCTCACCATCCTGCGGCCGAGCACCAAGGAAATCCGCGATTACACCATGATCCGCACCGAGATCAAGGTGGACAGCGTCAAAGACAGCCGCCTCCTTGATCCCGGCCTGAGCGGCAATTACAAGATCGGCTACGTCCGCATCCTGCAATTCAACCAGCCCACCGCCGAAGACCTCGCCCGCAAGCTCGATGAGTTGCAAAAGCAAGGGCTGGAAGCCCTCGTCCTCGACCTGCGCAACAACCCCGGCGGCCTGCTCAACAGCGCCGTCGATGTCTGCGGCGAATTCCTCCCGCCCGGCACCGTCGTCGTTTCCACCGAAGGCCGCACGCCGTCGCAAAGCCGTGTCTATCGCACCGCCCAGGCCGGCAGCGGCGGCGGCAGGAAGCGCGGCGATTTCCCCGTCGCCGTGCTCATCAACAACGGCAGCGCCAGCGGCGCCGAGATCGTCGCCGGCGCGCTCAAGGACCTGCACCGCGCCATCCTCGTAGGCGAACGCACCTTCGGCAAAGGCAGCGTGCAGAGCGTCATCCAGCTCCCCGACGGCAGCGCCGTGCGTCTCACGACGGCGAAATACTACACCCCGAGCAAGCAGGTCATCCACGAACACGGCGTCGAGCCGACCATTCGCGCCACCATGACCGCCGAGCAGGAGCGCGCCCTCTACGCCCGCCGCAACGGCGACGGCCCGGCGGTCGGGGCGAGTCCCGACGACCCGCAGCAACGCGACAACCAGCTCGAACGCGCCCTCGACGCCCTCAAGGGCATGCTCGTTTACAAGCAGCAGCTCGCGGCGAACAAGAAGTAGCCCTCGCGGGAATGGTTCGCCGGTTCCTGGCAGCCCGCCTTTTCCCAGAGTAAACTACGGTCCGCGCCCTAAGTGCTGTCAGACGGATGGATGTTCTACGGGGAGCGCGGGCTTCCAGCCCGCTGTGGCCGGCATCCCTGCCGGCCGCCTGCCAAGACATCAAATGCCGCCGTCCCGGCGGGTTGATTTTACCAAGCTTTGCGGCAGGGATGCCGCAAAGAGCGGGCTGGAAGCCCGCGCTCCCCTTGCGCTCCGTCTGACAAAACCGAGTAGGACGTTGACGCAAGGATAGTGCCCCGCGGCCTGCGCCCTCCCACCCTTTCAACCGCGCCCTACCACTTTTTCGCCGGCACCCTGGTGACCCTTTGACCTCCTCCTAGTAGGTTTTTGTCTGCGTCCTGGTAGGCTTTTGCCTGAAATTCATCACCCCGCAAGCTCCGAATCACCAGCCAAAACCCGTCTCCTCGGCACCTCCACCACCGCCCCGCCGCCCGCCCAAGCCATGCCGCCGCTGACGCTCGCCATCGAGACTTCCTGCGACGAGACCGCCGTCGCCCTCCTGCGCGGGCACGACGCGCTGCTCGTCAGCGAAGTCGCCTCGCAGATCGACCGGCACCGGGCGACGGGCGGCGTGGTGCCCGAGGTGGCTTCGCGCGAACATCTCGGCGCGCTGCCGGCGCTTTTGCCGCAGGTGCTGGCCGCGGCGGGCGTGAGCTGGGGGGAAATCGACGCCGTGGCCGCGACGCGCGGGCCGGGCCTGGCGAGTTCGCTCATGGTCGGCGCGGCGGCGGCGAAGGGGCTGGCGCTGGGCTTGGGCCGGCCGTTCTACGGCGTGAATCATCTGGAAGGCCACCTGTTGTCGCCATTCTTTGGCCCGGCGGGCGGCCACGTGCGGCCGAGCGTCGGGCTGGTCGTCAGCGGCGGGCACACGTTGCTCGTGGAAATCGCAGCCGTCGGCCGCTACCGCCGGCTCGGCGGGACGCTCGACGACGCGGCGGGCGAGGCGTTCGACAAGGTCGGCAAGCTGCTCTGCCTGCCGTATCCCGGCGGCCCGGAGATCGACCGGCTGGCGCGCGCGGGCGGCGACCCGCGGCGCTTCGATCTGCCGCGCGGCATGACGGGCAGCGGCGACTTCGACTTTTCCTTCAGTGGTCTGAAGACCGCGGTGCGCTACCTCCTGCCCAAGCTGGCCACCGCCGCGCCGGGCGGGACGCCGCTGCCTTTGGCCGACTTGTGCGCGTCGTTTCAGCAAGCGGTGGTCGAGGTGTTGGTAAAGAAAACCCTGGTTGCCGCGCGCGCGACCCGGCGGGAAGTCGTCGCCGTCAGCGGCGGCGTGAGCTTGAACACGCAGTTGCGCGGCGACTTCACCCGCGCCTGCGCCGCGCACGGCCTGGAGCTGCTCCTCGCCTCGCCGGCGCTCTGCACCGACAACGCCGCGATGATCGCCTTCGTCGCCGCCATGCACCGCGCCGCCGGGCTGCCGCCGACGCCGTTGGCGGCTGATATTGATCCCAACTTGCGCCTGCCCTTTCTCGTTGCGGACGCGGCTTGACGCTCGTGCGAAAAGCTGTTGCTCTCGGAGCCGTGGCCGATGAACCCAAAGCACCTCCGACGAGCAGCACTCCAACGCGGGGCAAGACTTACACGATCTATTTCGCCGGCGAGTTGTTCAGCTCCAAGCACCTGCTGGGCAACGCCGCCCTGGCCGAGGCGATCTACGCGCTGAGCGAGGGACGCTACATCTCCGTGCTGCCGCAGAACCTGGAGCAGCGCGAGGCGAGCGCCCACTCGATCCGCGATCAGGACATCCAGACGCTGCTCTCGTGCGACCTGGGCTTGTTCAACTACGACGGCCCCGAGCTGGATTCCGGCACCGTGGTTGAGTATCTCTTCGCCAAGTTTGCGGACATCCCGAGCGTGCTGCTGCGCACCGACTTCCGCCAGTCCGGCGATCAAGACAAGAGCGGCGACGCGTGGAACCTGATGAACTCCTTCTACCCGCGCACCCGCGTCGTGCAACTCGACAGCATGACGCTCTACCAAGAGGCGTTCAAGAGCGCCGGCGGCTTTGGCAACGAAAAGGACGCCGCCGCCGTGGTGCTCGACCAGGGCCGCAGCCTCGAAGCCGCGCGCCTGCTGGTCGAGCGCATCGCCAGCCAGGCCATCGCGGCCTTCGACGCCGTGCTCAGCGTGCCGCCGTTGATGCCGAAGATGCTGACCGAGGCCATCTACCAATGGCTCGCCCTCATGCCCGGCTTCCGGATGCCGGAGAACTTGGCGGCGGAGAAAATCCTCGGCTATTGCATCCGCAAGCAGGGCAAAGGCTTGCTCTAGCCAGCGCACGTTGCCGACGTGTGAAACCGCCCGATTTCACCCTACGGTCGAGCGGTAAAAAACCACCCGCAGCCAGCCATTTCACGCTGGCGACCGCCGCGATTCGTGCTACAATGATTCTGTTCACTTGAACACTATGCCCGCCGCGCTTAAATCCACGCCAAGGTCTGGTAAACACGAATACGACGAGAGCAAGATCAAGACGCTCTCCTCGTTGGAGCACATCCGTGCCCGCACCGGCATGTATATCGGCCGCATCGGCGACGGCAGCCATTATGACGACGGCGTCTATGTGCTTTTGAAAGAGGTGATCGATAACTCGATTGACGAGTTTATCATGGGTCACGGCCACGAGATCGTCGTCCAGATTGAAGGTAACAAGGTCACGGTGCGCGACTTCGGTCGGGGCATCCCCCTGGGCAAGCTGGTCGAATGCGTTTCACGCATCAATACCGGCGCCAAATACAATGACGATGTCTTTCAATTCTCCGTCGGCCTGAATGGCGTCGGCACCAAGGCGGTCAACGCGCTTTCCAAAGACTTCGCCGTGGCCAGCTATCGAGAAGGAGAGTTTGCTCGCGCGGAGTTCAAGCAGGGCGTGCTCATTACCCAAAAGAAAGGGAAGTGCGCGAGTGAGGAACGCAACGGCACCTGGATGTCATTCGCGCCGGACCCGACGATCTTTAAGTCGGTGAGTTTCCGCGAGGAACACGTCACCAGGCGGCTGCGGCTTTATACCTATCTCAATGCCGGCTTGAAGATTCGGTTCAATGGCACGCTGTATCAGTCAAAAGACGGACTACTCGACCTGATCGCGGAAGATACCGATGACAATCAGGACGCGCTCTATCCGCCTTTGCACTTTCGCGACAAGACACTGGAGCTTGCCTTCACGCACACGCAGCGTTTCAGTGAGACGCATTATAGCTTCGTGAACGGCCAGTTCACCAGCGACGGTGGCACACACCTCAGTGCCTTCCGCGAAGGAGTGCTCAAGGCGGTCAACGATTTTACCAAGAAGAAATATGAAGGCGACGATGTGCGGGAAGGGCTGGTCGGCGCGGTCGCCATTCGGTTAAAGGAGCCGATCTTCGAGTCGCAGACCAAGAACAAGCTGGGGAACACGGAGATTCGCGCTGACTTGGTGAACCGCGTGCGCGACATTGTTAGTGATCTCTTGCACAAGAACAAAGAGGTCGCCGAGAAGATCGTGGCGAAGGTCGAAGACACCGCACGCCTGCGGCGCGAGCTATCGAGCGTGAAGAAGCTCGCGCGTGAGCGTTCCGGCGCCATCACACTGCGCATTCCCCAACTCAAAGATTGCAAACTCCACCTCAACCAGAAACGCGGCGGCAGCGGCGGTGGCTCGATGATCTTCATCACCGAAGGCCAGTCGGCTGCTGGCTCGATCATCAGTTGTCGCGATGTGATGACGCAGGCGATCTTTGTGCTGAAGGGCAAGCCACTAAACGTCAATGATCTCAAGAGGGTCGCACTCTACAAGAACGATGAACTATATAACTTGATGCGCGCGTTGAACGTCGAAGAGAGCATTGAGGGTCTGCGTTACGAGAAGGTGATCCTTGCCACGGATGCGGATGTTGATGGGCTGCACATTCGCAACCTGCTGGTGACTTTTTTCCTTCGCTTCTTCCCCGACATCCTGGCGCGAGGTCATCTCTATATCTTGGAGACGCCGCTCTTCCGGGTGCGCAATAAGAAGAAGACAATCTATTGCTATGACGAGGTGCAACGGGTCTCGGCTCTCGCGGAGTTGAGTCATCCCGAAATTACTCGCTTCAAAGGTTTGGGGGAAATAAGTCCGTCGGAATTCAAAGCGTTTGTCGGTTCCGACATGCGCTTGAGCCGTGTCGAAGTAGAGAATCTGCCGGCAGTTCCGCACATTCTCGATTTCTACATGGGTAAGAATACACCCGAGCGCCGAAATTACATCATGGATCGGCTTGTAGTTGAACCAGAAGAAGCCGCAGTCGCTGCGGCGGGATAAACGACGGAGGACAGATTTATGGCTTTGCGTAATTTGCACAACTCCGATGACTTGCCACTCGGCCCCATCGGTCGGTCGTTCTCACAACAAAACGGCCGGAGCGTCACGCCAGCGAGCGAAGCTCCTATCGCTCGCCATCCTGCTCCCGCCGACGGCTTGCCGGATGCCGAGCCTGCGCTGGCACCCGAGGAATCATCGCTCGCTCAAACTTCGTCTAACGGAGGTGGGAATGGGGACGCGCCTTCTGCCCACGGTCCGGCGCCGGACGATCCGAACCTGCGCGCGCTGATCGACTACAATTTCCTTTCCTACGCCAGCTATGTCATCCGGGATCGTGCGATCCCGGCGCTGGAAGATGGATTGAAGCCGGTGCAACGGCGAATCATGCACTCGCTGTATGAGAACGATGATGGCAAATTCATCAAAGTCGCCAACATCGTGGGCTATACCATGCAATACCATCCGCATGGTGATGCCAGCATCGCCGATGCCTTGGTTAATCTGGCGCAGAAACGTTACTTAATAGAAGGTCAGGGTAATTTCGGCAATCTCTACACCGGCGATCCGGCGGCAGCTTCGCGGTATATTGAATGTCGCCTGACCGAGCTGGCGCGGAACGAGTTGTTCAATGAGCAACTCACGCGCTTCGTGCCAAGTTACGATGGACGCAACAAAGAGCCGGTCGTGCTGCCGTGCAAGCTGCCTTTGCTTTTGATGCTCGGCGCGGATGGGATTGCCGTCGGTCTTTCTACTAGAATCCTGCCGCACAATTTTTGCGAACTCATCGAAGCGCAAATTGCCATTCTCCAAGGCAAATCATTCTCCGTGCTGCCGGACTTTCAGACGGGTGGCCTGATGGACGCCAGCGACTATGACAAGGGCTTTGGCAAGGTGAAGCTGCGCGCGGTGATCGAGCCTAAGCCACACACGCCGGGCACGCTCGTGATCCGCCAACTGCCAGCTGGCACGACGACAGACTCACTCATCGCCAGCATTGAAGATGCGGCGCGCAAGAAGAAGCTCAAGATTCGCAGCATTGATGACTTCACGGCCGAGGATGTAGAGATTGAAATCAAGCTCTCGTCGGGTGAAGATGCCCGGAAGACGATCAACGCGCTCTATCATTTCACGGAATGCGAGCAGTCGATCTCGGTGCGTCCGGTGGTCATCCGCGGCGACCGCCCGGTGGAGTTGTCGGTGGATGACATCCTGCGTGCAAACACGACGCAGTTGCTCACGACGTTGAAGGCGGAGTTGGAATTGAAGCGCGAGTCGCTCCTGGCTTCGATCCATGCCAAGACGCTGGCACAAATCTTCATTGAAGAGCGCATCTACAAGAGCATCGAGAAATGCACGACCTACGAGGCGGTGCAGAACAAAGTGCTCAAAGGCGTCAATGAGTTCCGGCACTTGTTGCGACGGGATGTCAATCACGAGGACGTGGAAAAACTGCTCGCTTTGCCGATCAAACGCATCTCCCAGTTCGACATTGATCAAAACAAGCGTGACATCGACGGCCTGGTGCTGGACTTGGGCGAGACCGAGGGACATCTCAAGCAACTGACGCGCTATGCCACGAGCTATCTCAAGAACCTGCTGAAGTTGTATGGAAAGCAGTATGCCCGCCGCACAAGGTTGACTGCGTTTGAAGAAACCGATGCGCGCGAACATGCCGTGCGCAATCTGCCGATGACCTATGACAAAGTGCGCGGCTATCTTGGCTACGAGGTGAAAGGTGACGGCTTGGAGCCAGAGTTCCTGTGTTCGGAACTAGATCGAATTCTTGTGGTATCGGGAAACGGCAGCTACAAAGTGATCCCGCCGCCTGAGAAGTTATTCGTAGATCGCGACGTGGTTCACTGCGCGCTCTTCAACCGGGAGACCACTTATACAGTAGTTTTTACTTTGGGCGGCGGAACTTATGTGAAGAGATTTGCCTTCGGTGGCACGATCTTGAATAAAGAATATAACTGTGTGCCGGCCAAAGCGCGGATTTCTCTCCTAACCGCCGAGCCATTGGAGAAAGTGTATATTAAATACAAGCCCTTCAAACCGGGCGCGAAGCTCAACAGCCGCGCGGCCCGCCTTGCGAGGACGCAACCCGATGAGCACACGATTGATCTGCGGAAGCTGCCGGTGCAGACTCCGAAGACATTTGGACAGCAGCTCTCGCATAAGGGAGTCGATTGGCTAAAAACCACTCGTCCGCGCGGCTGGGCGGAAGGCGAGGGGAGCGAGCCGGTGGGACCGCTTTTCAGTTGAATCCTGAGTGTAGTTGCGTTGGCAGCGGGAAGTTTTCCAGGTAGCATGGCCGTGCTATGTTTGTGCATACGGTCAAGCTTGTGCCGGTGCGTCATCGGCGCATCGGGGTGTTCCTGGCACCCGACCCAGCGCACGGCGGCGCGCAGGCGGAGTTCAATGTCGAAACCTATCGACTGCTGGCGCCGACGGTGAAGATTGTGCGGCCGGGGATTGGCACCGCGGGCGGGCTGGATGTGTTCGCCATCAAATCGGAAATCGACGGCGCGCCGCGGCTGCTGCCGGAGGTGCTCTCGGCGCTTTGGCGCGGCGGCGAAGTGCCGACGGAGGCGTTGCCGGAATTGCAGTTCCGACTCGGCCCTGAGTTCCAACATCCGCGCGATTTCGATCCTGTGCTGGAGCGCCGGAGTGCGCAGCGTTTTTTCTGGCTGGCAGTTGGCGCGTTGCTGGCGCTCGTCGCCGCCGGGTTGTTGCTGACTTTGGGCGGAGATTGGCTGGGCAGGAGCAGCCGGAGCGCGAAGCTGGAATTTCAGTCGGTCTCGCTCGCCAACTGGCTGTCGCAACCGTTGCGGTCGAATATTTTTTACAACACCACAGAGCCAGTGCGCGCTTTGGCGACGGTGCCGCTGGACAACACTGGTTATGCGCCGCCGGCGGAGCGTTTTGAGACGCCGCCTCCGCCCGTGGTGCGCGGGGGCACGCCGCCCGGCTACACGCTGGCGCGCGTGCAGGCGACGGGCGAGCAGCGGCTCGTCCTCGTGAGCGATTATGAACGCAGTTTGTTGCCGCGTGTTTTTCTGAATGGCCGCGCGTTCCCCACGGAAACGCTGGCTTTGCCGAGTGACGCGCTCAATAGGATCGCCGCTGGCGCGCAAGGCTTGAATGACCAGCTGATCCTTTGCAATCACGTCACGCCGCGGACGCACCGCGATGGATTCGATGTTTCCATCGCGATCTGGGTCGGATTGTTGATCGCGGGTTTGGTTTTGCTGCCGCTTGCATTCATCGCGCTGATTGTTTGGGTGCGACAAATCAAGCGCCGCGGGCAGTTGCGTGCTTTGCGCGTCCGGCTTGGATTACCTGACCGAACTTCTTCGGCGGCGCCAGCCGTAACCTGATCCAACCGCCCGCGCTAATAATCCACCAATGCAAACTACCGTGACATCATCGCCACTGACGCTGCATCTGGGCGCTGCCCAGGCTGTCACGCTGGCAAGTCCGCCTGTGCTCGACGCGTTTTTTGCCACTGTCAGTTACCGGCTGGAGCCGGACGGCTGGGGCACGCGCTTTCCGATCACGCTCGACTATCTCCACGCGGGACGCTTGGGGCCAGCCGAGGCAGCGGCGGCGCAAGCCGAGTTGGAAACCATCGCGCGCGAGTTGCGGGCGTTGCCGGCGCGCAAGGCGGTGTGGGATTATCAGGACACGCGGCCGCGCGCGGTGCCGCCCGGTTTTCCCGGAGTCAACCCGGCTGCGGAAAATCTGGACGCTTATTTTGTCGCCGCGGACGATGGCCGCACGCCGCTGGTCGAGCGCTTGCGCGAGTTGGCCGTGGCGTGCCGGGAGCGCGGGCAGACGCTGCGTCTGGCGACGAGCGAAGGCCGCAAGCAGCTCAAGGGCGCGTTGTTCGTGCTCGGCTTTGGATTGTTGCTCGGAACGGCGGGCTTGCTCTGGTTTCCGCACTACATTTTATCCAATCACGGCAGCAAGAGCGGACCCTTGATCTGGGCCGTGGGTTATCTCATCGCCGGGTTTGGCGTCTGGATGACACTCGAAGCGCGTTCGCCAGCCTTGGCGGCCATGCGCCGGCGACATTCGTGGCTGGCGACTTTCGTCGGAGCTGCGGTGACCCTGGCGGTGTTCATCGCAGCGTGGCGCTGATCGTGGATGGTTGAAAATTGCAAGGCCGGCGGGTGCCCGGGAGGCGTTTGGTAACTGGGAAATTTCGATTTCCTCCCTCATGGCGTGGCGTGAATTTCTCGGTCGGGCGGCAGACGCGGCGCGCGGCCAGGTCGCCTCGACGGCCGGCCGTCAACTGCTCCGCGCCCGGCTGGCTCCCTATGGCGATATGTTAAACTTCCAAGTCGATCCGGCGGCGAAAACCATCGCGCTGGAAATTTTACTCAAAGGCGAAACGGAACCGTTGCGGCTGACGCTGAGCGGCTACGAGCTGCGCACCACCGACGCTGCGGCGGGCGGCAAGACGCACTTCACCGTCGCCGGCGCAACGGCGTCGCGCGAATGGGTGCATACGCTCCTGCGCGAGTTGCTCGTCGGCCGCGAGATCGAGCTGCCGCCGAAGGTGGCGCCGCTCTTGCGCCTGCTCGTCTGAGGCACGCGTCGCTCAGGCGTGCCGGCGATTGAAGCGCGACACTTCGCGCTCGGTCTCGCGCCGGGTGGCGCGCGCTTTCAAATCGGCGCGTTTGTCGGCGGCGTGTTTGCCCTTGCCGACGCCGAGTTCGATTTTCACCCGGCCGTTTTTCCAATACATCCGCAGCGCGACGAGGGTGTGGCCTTGCACGGAAGTCAGCCCGCGCAGCTTGTCGATTTCCTCGCGGTGCAGGAGCAGGCGGCGGGCGCGTTTCGGCTCGTGCTGCGTGTCGTGGCTGGCGCGGGCGTAGGGCTGCACGTCGGCATTGAAAAGAAACGCCTGCCCGTCGTTTTCGATGCGCGCAAAGGCGTCGTTGAGGTTCGCCTGGCCGGCGCGGATGCTCTTCACCTCCGTGCCCTGCAACTCGATGCCAGCCTCAAATTTTTGCAGGATGTGATATTCCCGCAGTGCCTTCCGATTATTGACGATGTCGGCGGACATGGCGCGCGTGCGGCCAGCAAGGGGAAGGATCACGAACAAACGCGGGAGCCGGCGTTGCCCAGCCCGAACGACCCACCGCAAAACCGGGGTGTGCCGACACGGGTCGGCTTCGAGAGAGAAACTTATTTCGCGAGTGGGGACGCGCCGGCGTCGTTCGTCTCAGCTACGCGGAACGAAAGCTTCCCGGCGATCAATTCGCGCAAGGCGATGTCGCTGTAAACCACGCGCGGACCGGGATCGACCAGCGGCCGGTGCCCCTGGCTGAGCTGGCGCACCCGTTTGGAGACGATGTTGATGAGAGTTTGCGGATCGGGGACCAGCTTGGCAGCTTCTTCGAGCAATGGAGCTTGCATAGACGGCGGCGGCGGAAGGACGCGCCCCTCCTCGGATGGGCGCGGAGAAGACGTGAAAGCCCCAGGGAAGGCAACAACGTTCAGCGGTTCCAGCGAGGAACGCGATGAGGGCGAAGACAACCGATTCAGGGACATTACAAAAGACGAGGCAGGACGGGATGACAAACGACGGGAGCCAGCAGTCTGCCGGCGTGCGACGCGTTGTCAAACGGTATTTACTTGATGGAAAAACCTCGCGCCGGCCCTCCGCGCGGAGGCTGCCGGGTCAGGACGCTGTCGTTGAAGGTGCTGCGTCGGACGGTGGTCGGCGCGAGAGCGTGATGCGCTTGAATCGCGCATGATCGTCCGGACTGCTGCTGGCGATCTCGGGGTCGGTAGCAAAGGCGTTGTGAACCAGGCGGCGTTCGTAAGAATTCATCGGATCGAGCACCAGCGGCCGGCCCGTGGCGCGCACCTGCTCGGCGAGGGCGCGGATGCGTTGCAAAAAACTGTCCTGCCGCATCGTGCGATAATGCTCGACATCGACGATGACGCGCGGCGCGGCGGGGTCGCGCGCCTGGAGCAGACGGTTCAGCAAAAACTGCAAATCGTCGAGCGTCTGGCCGTCCGGACCGACGAGCCGGTCGATCTCGCTGGTGTAAATCTGGAGCGTCAAGGCGCCGTCAGGCGCGGTGCTTTCCTGAATTTCAAAGGCGAAGCCGAGGAAGCCCAGCATCGTGTCGAGTAGCTCCTTCGGACTCATGGCGGCGACGGGCGGCTGGGAGGCTCACGGCCGGGAATTGTTGCCGAGGCGCACCGGCGGGCGCGGCTTGCGCCTGCTGTCGCCGCCGTTGCTGCCGTTGCTGCTGCCGCCGCGTTTGGCGGCTTCCTGCTGACGTTGCGCCGCCGCGTTGGCGAGATTGGCGAGGAACCCGCCGCCCGGCGGCCCTTGGCGGCGGGTCAGCACAGGCAACGGCTGGTTCCGCGTGGCGTAGAGCTGGATGATGGTGAGCAGCGCCTGCATGACGTAGTAAAGCGACAGCGCCGAGGCGAAGTTATAGCAGAAAAACACGAAGATCAGCGGCATGAACATGAACATGCGCTGCTGGCTCTTATCGACCGTGGTCGCCGGCGTGAGCGACATCTGCCAGAGCATCGTGCCACCCCAGAGCAAGGGCAGCGGATTCACCGGCAGGCCGAAGAAGTGCGATACGGTGTCGGGCTGCGAAAGATCATGGACCCAGAGGAAGCCGGAATTGCGCAGTTCGGCGGCATTGGAGAGCATCCGGAAGAAGCCGAAGAAAATCGGCATCTGGATCAGCGCCGGCAGGCACCCGCCGAAGGGACTGACGCCATATTCCTTATACATCTTCATCGTCTCCTGCTGGAGCCGCGCCGGATCGTCGGGATATTTTTCCTTCAACTCCTTCGTCTTGGGCGCGAGCGCGGCCATGCGGCGCATCGACTTTTGCGCCATGAGCTGCGGATAGAGTGTGAGGATTTTCACCAGCACGGTCAGCGCGACGATGGCCCAGAAATAATTGCCGAACCAGCCCTTGAACGTATTCATCGTCCCGAGCAAAGCAAGGCTCACTGGCTTGAACCAGCCGTATTGCAAAAGCTCGTCCTGTCCGCGGCCGAGCTGGGCGAGCCGCTCGTAGTTCGTCGGCCCGGTGTAAATCTGGAATTTCTCGGTGCGGCTTGCGCCCGGCGCCAGCTCGAAGCCGTTCAAGCCGAGCGACGTTTCCAAGCCGTAAATCGGCCGCGCGGACGCGCCATTTTGCGCCTGTCCAGGCGTGGGCGGCAGCGGGAAGCGTTGCGCCCAAATCTCGCGCGTCGCCGCGTCGGCGGCGTTGGCGGTCGCGCCGGGCGCAGGCGTGATGATCGTGGTGTAAAATTGATTTTTCACGCCAACCCACGCCAGCCGGTCCACAGCCTGCGTGAAAATCGGCCGCGCGGGATGCGTTTGGATGCCGATGATCGGGATCGCGCCGGCGTCGAACCAGCCGGTGTTCTCGTGCACCAGCTTCCCGTCGCGCAACCAGCCAAACTCCGTGCTCGTCACGATGTCGTTGCTGTGAATCGGCACCGCGCTGCCGACGTGCAGATACTCGCCGGGATCGCGGAAAGCGGCGCTGCCCGTGTTGTCGTAGCGCACTTCCAATTCCAATGCCGGCACATCGTCCGGGCGTTTGCCGGGCTGGATGCTGAAGCGCTTGGTGATGCGCACGCCCTCCGGCGTGGTGCGCTCGAAAATCACTGCGTTGTCACCCTCCCGTCGCATCTCGAACGGCACGCGCGCGGCCGCGCTTTCGGGCCGGGTGGACAGCGCGCCAATCGGGGTAGGCGAGGCGTTGTTGAGTTGAATGTGCGCGCCATTGGCGGCGAGGTGCTGTTTGCCCAGGAGTGTCACATCCGCGATGCCGCCGCCGAGATTGGTGAAGCGCACCGTCATCTGCGGCAGCGTCAACGTCTCGAACCGCTCGGCCACTGGCGCCGCCGCAGTGAGCACGGGGTTTTCAGCAGCATTGCTGCTGCCGCCGGCGCTGGTGGCTGCGGCGACGACTTGCTCCCGTGCAGGCGCGAGCGTCGCGGGCGCGGGCGTGCTGCTGCTGCTGCGTTGCTGCGGTTTGGGCGGCTGCGGCAGGGTGGAAAGGTAGTAATTCCACCCCACGATGCCGAGGATGCAGAGCGTGATGACGATCCAGGCTTTTCTATCCATGAAAAAGTGACGTAAAGCGCGCAGCCGACACGGCGGCGAGCGCGCTGCAAGTTAGCGGAACTTGGCGTGCTGTCACCCGAAAACGCCGCGCACGCGCTGGCGACGCGCCGTGATTTCAACCCGCCGGCGGTGGTGCCACGGTGCATCCGGCGCGGACTTTGGCCACCGGCGGCGGCACAGGGTCAAAGCCCAGGCCGCCCCAAGGTGCGCAGCGGCCGAGACGCTTCAGCCCCAGCCAAAGCCCGCGCACGGTGCCGTGCATTTCCAGCGCCTCCATGCAATAGCGCGAACACGTCGGCTGAAACCGGCAGCCACCGCCGACCGCGTCGAACAGCCGGAGCGCCGGCGAGATGGTGAGTTGGTAAAGCCGGATGAGACCGCGCAAGGTCCAGTTAACCGCGCGGGCGAGCGTCGCGAAGCAAGTTCTCATCGGCAGGGCGCGGAGACGGCGCCGGCAAAATACCCGCCCGCCGCCCGAGCCGCAACCATTCGTCCCGCAACTCGGCCAGACCCGCCTCCGCCGCCGCCCGCCGGGCGACGAGCACCAGCCAGATGTCCGCGCGCAATTCTGGCCGGCTGGCGCGCACGATTTCGCGCAGCCATCGTCGCACGCGATTGCGCGCGACCGCGCCGCCGACGCGCTTGGAAGTAATCAAGCCAATGCGGGCGGGCGTGGCGCCAGCGGGAGAATCCGGTAGACACAGCACGCCGAGCACAAAGAAACGTCCCGGCCACGACCGGCCGGCGTCGCGGACGCGGTGGAATTCCCGCGCGGTCGCCAGCCGGGCGGCTTTCGGAAAGCGCAGGCGCATCGGAGTCAGTGCCCGGCCGGGCACGCTGCTGCGCTGGCCCGCAGACGGGCCGTGGAATCAAGCGCCCGTGTGCCGCTTGTATTGGATGTCGGTGCCCTTGGGCAGCAGGCGCTTGCAACCCAGCCGGCGCCGGCGTTTGAGAATGGCGCGTCCGCCCTTGGTCTTCATCCGGGCACGAAAGCCAAACTGGCGTTTGCGGCAGCGCTTGCTGGGCTGGTAGGTCGGTTTCATGGCGAAGGAGAAATGGAAAAATGAAAGTGGCCGAGGCGCGCGGCTCGGAGGGAGGTGCAGCCTAGCGAGACGCACGGGGTTGTCAACCGCCCAACCGTTCAGGGAAAACGGCGCCGGAGGATTTCCACTTGCCAAGCCAGCCGGCCGGCCTAGCTTGGAAAGCTCTATGGGAAAACTAGGTTATTTCCCAAGTCCAGACCGTTTGTCATTTTCATGCACCCAAATTTTGCCGCTGTGAAGCTGGGATTAATCCCGCTGACGAACCAGGAACGCATCAAGCAGGAAAAAGATGCGCTCGATGTGGTTCACGACATTTATCGCTACGCGCAACTCGGCTTTGCGGCGATCACAGCCGACGATTTCGAGCGCATGAAATGGTATGGCGTTTATCGCCAGAAGCCGAAGGACAGCGGCTACCTCATGCTGCGCACCAAGGTGCCCGGCGGCCAGCTCACCGGCGCGCAGGCCCGGCGGCTCAGCGAGTTGAGCGAACGCTACGGGCGCGGCTTTTGCGACATCACCACGCGGCAGACGATCCAGATGCACTGGCTGCGGATCGAGGACATCCCGGCTATCTTTGCCGCGTTGCGCGAGGTCGGCATCACGACCAGCGGCGCTTGTGGCGACGACACGCGCAACGTCGGCGGCTGCCCGCTGGCGGGCGTCGCGGCAGATGAACTTCTCGACGCCACGCCGCAGATGCTCGAAGTCTCGCGCGGGCTGACGGACAACCGCGAATTTTCCAACCTGCCGCGCAAATACAAAGTCACCATTTCCGGCTGCTGCGTGCAGTGCTCGCAGCCGGACATCAACTGCGTCGGCGTCTTCGGCCAGCGCCGCAAAAACCCGCAGAGCGGCAAGCCTGAAATCGGCTACGGCGTGAAAGTCGGCGGCGGTCTCTCCGCGTCGCCGCACATGGCGCAGACGCTGCCGGTCTTTGTGCGGCCGGAGCAGGTCTGGCCGGTCGTGCGGGCGCTGACGCTGGTCTATCGCGACCACGGCTACCGGCATTCGCGCAACCG
>JAFAXH010000162.1 GCA_019241085.1 Verrucomicrobiota bacterium
AAGGTTTGGTAATAATTATCAAAGGGTTGAGAATTTTGAGCTTTTGCGCGGTGTTTGCAGCAGTCTTGCAGGGGTGATGCAGATGCCTGGGAAGTGGCATTCAGTCCTCGACGGCAGCGGAGTCAACCGTGATGGCGCCACCGCCGGTCAGCGTCATGTTTGTGGTCGCTTTATTGGCGGCGGAGGTGCCGACAGCCACGAAGGTCTGCGCTGCGCCGGAATTGAAAACGGTGGAGGCGCTCGCACCGCTGATGAGGAGGCAATCGCGGAGCAGGTGCAGCTTGGTGCCCACCGAAAACGCATGAAAACAGCACGAAGTCGGCTCCACACAGACGATGGTGCAGCGCCGGAAGACGTGCTCGACCGCATCGCCGCGAATTTCCACGACGCCGTAACCTCCCGCTTGGGGAGCAGACTTGATTTTGCCGTCCACCACGGTAATGCGACCACCAGCCCCGGCGACGTTGATGGCGGGGGTGTTGGAACCCGCGGTGCTTATCACATCGCCATAAATCTCCACGTTGCCGCTGCTCCCGCCTCCACAGTAAATCGGAATGCCAGCCACGGTGATCGAACCACGCACGCGGATCAGCCCTCCATAAGTCTCCACGCCGCCGTTGGTGCCGGTCACATTGCCACGCACTTCAATGGTGCCGTTGCCGGAGTTATACACTGCGGCGACTCCGCTGGACTGGTTATTTACGTCCCCAATAACCACGAAGGGCGCGCTCAAGGTGCCGCTGTTTGCGATGGTATAGTTATTCGAGGAGCAGGTCAGCTTTGCGCCTTGCAAAAACAGAGTGACGCCGCTTTTGGCGGTCAAATGTTCGTCATACAAACCCGGCAGCACGACGACGGTATCGCCCGTGGCGGCGGCATTGATCGCCGCTTGGATAGTTTTGAAGGGAGCCGCGTCCCCTCCGCCTTTCCCGAAAACATCGTGCCCATTGGTGCCGGCCACATAGACCGCCTGGCCCGCGGCTTTGCTGGAATCTAGGAGGAAGGGAACCAGACTGCCGTCGAAGTAGCGATTGTTGAACCGCCGGGCGGAGCCGGCGCTGTCGCTGCTGCCGCCGTTCAGGATGGCGGGATCAAAGAGATTGTCGCTGATGATGCTGCCGGCGGGCGCGGAGATAGGTGGCCAAAAGTTGTTCCCAGTGCCGTTGGCGTAGCCAAAAGTATTGCCAATGATGCGCGCCTTGTGCACCGTCCCCGTATCCAGTCGCACGAGCAGTTCCATGCCGTAGAGATGATTGTTTTCGATGATGAGATCATCCACATAGGCAATACTCGGATCGCCAATCATGCCAATACTTTTGGAGCCGATGTCTGCCGGGTTGCTCTCCAGATAGCAGTTGCGGATGATATGCCGGCCCAAGGGCAGAGTGTCGTGATAAACGCCCCACGCCGATGCCTTGTCGCGGCAGCCGTCGATGATCGCCAGCTTGAAGCCGTTGATTTGATACGAGATTCCGCCGGGAAAATCGCTGTGGTCCACGATGCAATCCTTGATGATCGCCGAGCCACCAAAAGGCTGCGTGTCGGTATTGTAGGAGGTCGCCGGAGGTACGGGCATCCCGCTGTAATGAATCCAGATGGAGGTTGTCACGCCATCCATCTGATCGACCGTGATGCGCTCGGCGACGAACCGATCCTGCGTATGACCGGTAGCGGTGCCGAGAAAGCCGCACGCAAACACTTCCGGCTCGCCCGTGCCGCCGGCATGAATGACGCGCAAATCGTGGGCGTAGCCACTGTTGAGCAACAGTCCATAGCAACTGGATTGAGTCCACGTCGGCTGCGTGGCTTTCAGCACAGCGAAATTGGCATCTATCGTAACATCGCAAACCTCGCAGTTGCGCGCGCCCTGCACGACGGTATTCGCCCCCTGGGAAAGGTCGGAGTTATTGAGGTAGCGAACGAGCTTGAGAAACGTGGCTTCCCTGCCCGCGCCAGCGAGGCGGCATCCGGCGGGCAGGGACCACGCCACGCGGCCATTGGTCGTGAACGCGCCCGCGAGCAGATGCACGGCCACGACGCCATTGGCGGCAAGCGCAGACAGGAGGGCGTCGAACTTAGCTTGGCTTCCAGCATCGAAGGGGTCGGCCTTGGTCCCTTTGCCCCCCTTCCCATCCGTGCGGTCGGCGGCGAGATAGATTTCCTTGCCGATGGAAGGCACGTAGATCGTCGGCACGGGCAGCGCGTCCTCGGTCAGAAGGGCGTTGCGGTTGACCAGCGGCAGCGTCTGGTCGCCACGCTGCATGATCGCATGGCCATTGGGGCTGAAATCGCGGTGCAACTGCACGCTGGCAGCAGAATTGGTGATTCCCGCGTAAGGCGCGGTGAGCACGATGGCGTTGCCGGTCGGTGGCGCGGCCACGGTATAGGTGACGTTGTCGCCGACGACGAGCAGCCAGTCGCCGGCGGCGAGCGCGGTGATGGCGTCGCCGCCCGTGCGGGTGACGGTGGCGAGGCTGTTGGTGACGCTGCCGGTGATGTTGAGGGTAGCCATTGGCGGGCGGAAAGTTGAGAGTCGTTAGTTGAGAGTGGAGAGCCGGAGGGAACGGGGAAAAATGTCAGGGCAGCAGCAAACCGGGCCGGGTGACCACGACGGGATGCGCGCCGGAGAGATCGACCTCCTGGGCGGAGGGCAGGCTGCGGACGGGAATGCTCGCTTCTCCGGTCACGACGGGTTGCAAGGCGCCAATGCCCGGCGGGCCAAAGCCCGCGCGGCGAATCTCGCCGGTCGTCGTGTCGTAGATGGTGAAATGCTCGGTGGCCATCAGTGTTCAGCGTTTGACTTCCAAATAGTCGAGCTGCGGATTGCGCAGGGAAAAGGGCACGTAAGTCGTGCCGCTCTGGAGGCCCTGCACATAGAGGGTGTAAGTCGCCGTGCCGACGAGCGTGGCGCTGTCCGTCGCCTCGAAAAACATCGCCGTCGTGCTGCCGGCAAACGGCTTGCCCTCGGCCACCAGGACGTAGGCGCCGTCGCTGCGCTTCACGACGACCTGCACCAACTCCAACGTCGTGCCTGTGTGCGTCTGATCGTCCGACGCCTGGAAGCTAATAGCGATCCGCGCCGGCGCTCCCGTGGAAGTGACCGTCAACGCCAGCGCGGCCGAATACACGGTCGCCGGCACTGCGTAGAGACCGGCGCTGATCGACGCCGGGATGGTGACCGCCTGACCTTGCAGTTGCAGAGTGCCAATTACATCAACCGTGTCGGCCACCAGCGTGCCGAAGACGCCGGATTTGATCGCCGCGTAGAGCGCGAAAAACGAGCCGGCGGAAAGGTTCGTGATCGTCTGCCACACGATCTCCGCGACGCCCGCGTGGCCGAAATTGCGCGCGATGACAAAGCTGTCAGCGTTGTTCCAATCCGCTGAATCGAGCGGGTTGGCATCGCTCACGCGAAAGCTCGTTTCGCCGCCCTTCCACCAGACATACAGCAAGTTGGTCGAGCCGCCGGCGACGGCGTAGACGACGCCCTTCCACCAGACGCTCGCGCCTGTGGCGGCCGTCCACTGGATCGCGTCGCTCGTCGGGCTGTGGTTCGTCCAGGAGTAGCCTTCAAGCTGCACCGTGTTGGTAAATTGCAGCGACAGCTTTTTGGCCAGCCCGTCAATGCTGCTCGCCGGCACGGTGCCCAGCGTGAAAGTCACCGGCCCCGTGACTCCCGAGCGCGAGCCGAAATCATCGTAGGCTCGCACCCAGCAGCAGAGTGTCGCGCCGGTGCCGGCATTGGGATTGATCGCCTTGACCTGCGTTTTGCCGGCATCGAGCACGGTAGCCAGGCTGACGTTCGTGCTCGTGCCGTAGAGCACCTCGATCCCCGCCAGATCGATGTCCGAAGGATTGATCCAACTCGCTTGGAAACCTTGGAAGGCCGCGATGACGCTGAGGGAACTCGGCGGCGCGGGCGGCGGATTGCTCACCGTCAGCTCCGCCGGATCGCCCTCCTGGCCTTGTTTGTCGAGGCCGCTGACTTGGATCGTAAATCGGTTGTGCGGCTGGCCGCCGAACGCCTGGGAATTTTTGGAAAATGAAAACGTGTAGCTCGGCTGCTGCACGATCTCCGCCCACGCGACGGCGCGCGTATCCGCATCCAAAATCCGCACCTGGTAACCGCCGAAATTCGGATCAGTCAACGCGCCCTGCGCGCCGTCCGTCTCGCTGCCGAGATCATCGTAGCGGCTCGGCGAATTGAGCCGCCATTGGAAGTGCGCGTCCGGCTCGTAAAAAATCAATCCGTTGGCTCGCCCGACCAACTCAAGCCCGGTGATCTGATACGGCGACAAGCTCGCGCTTTTGATCGTCTGCACCGCACTCCACGCGCCCGGCTGGCCGTCGCTGGTGATCGCGCGGATTCTGACTTGGAAGACCGTGCTCGCCGCGACGATCCAATCCAGACTCGTCGCGTGCGTCGTCTGCGCAAACCACGCGCTGTCATCGGCCGACGCGGGCTTCGACTGCACTTCAAAAAGAAAAATTTTCTGGTCGGTTGGGAACTGCCACGTCGCGCGCAGATGACTCTCGATCTGTCCGCTCGCGTCAGCCTGCGCATACGTCGAGAGGATGATGCCGAAGGTCGAGCCGACGGGATCATCCGCGCCGAAGGTGTGGGTGAACACGTCGCACTCGCTGAGGTCTTCGTCGGCGCGATCGGTGTGAGTTTGGAATTTGAAATAATCCGTCGCGCCAAGGACGAAGCTCGCGTGCTCGACGAGCGCCATCTGCGTGCGAGAGGCGAACCACACATTCGCCGCCGAAAAATGATCGGCGATGGCCGTGGCAAAACGGCCGCGCGCGCAGCTCACGCGATAGACGCTGCTGCCGATCGCCGTCACGCTGCCGACGCTGACGATCTCGCCGTCGAGCCACGCGAGTAGTTGATTATCAGCCTGCTGTTGCGCGCTCTGGCTCGCGACCAGATAGGCGTCGTCGCTGACGATTTCCACCGTGAAACCGACCGTGCCGTCGTCGGTGCTAGGATACGCGGCCGTCAGCGTGCCGCGGATGGCAAAGCTCGCTTCGTGGTCGATGAGATCGTAGCTCGTGCCGTCGGGCGAGAGGTGGATGGCAAAGCCGGTGAGTAGCGGATCGGGACGCTCGGCCAAAATGGCGACCTGGATCGAGGCCGAGTCCTTCAAGCCCGATGGCAATTCCACGATGCGCGCGGACGTGATTTTTTCCGCGCTCACGCGGAAGTCGGGATCGCGCGGATTCGCCGGCGGCGTGTAGCGCGCTGGCCACAGCGCCGGCTCGTTTTCAAGCGTCAGTTCGGCGACGCCCGACGCGTCCGCCGGCGTCGATTTTTCCGTGATCCGGCAGATGATGCTCAAGCCATACGCCGTGCTCGAAATCTTGATGCGATCGCCGGGCAGGAGCGCCGCGACTTTTTCCCGCTTGATCTTGACCGGCCCGCGATAACGAGGCCGGCTCTTGATGGTCAGATATTCGTTGGCGTGGAAGAGCGCGTCCGCTTCTGAGATCAACGCCGGCCGGTCGATGTGATCGGCGAGCAACATGCCCGTCGCGCGACGGTTCGCCGGCTCGGCAAAGAGCGCGCCGACGCTTTTGAAATAGCGTGTGTTGTCGCGGTAAGTGATGAGCACCTGGTTGATCGTTTGATCCCAGCCGGAACTCGTCAATTCCGGCTCCTCCGTCAGATCGGCGTCGGTGACTTCCACGATGCCGCTCGTGTCCACATTGCCGTGCGGGAAATAGCCGAGCGCGAGCGCGCCATTCACCCGTCGCAAGAACCCGTCGAAATACTCGAGTAATCCCGCGACCTGCTGCCGGAAATCCTGCTGCTGGGTGATGAGCGGCGAGAGGCGTTGGCCGTCGATCGCCGCAAAAGTGTCGAGCCATGTTTGCTTGACGAGCTGGCTTTCATCCCAGCCGAGTCCCCACGTCGGATCGACGAGCCATTCGTAAAGAATCGCCGCCGCGTTCGCGCCGCCGCCACCGACCTCGGGCGAGGGTTGATCGGCAAACCACAACGGCTGCCGCTCGATGACCACGTCGATGCTCGGCGCATTCGTTTTGTCTCTGCCCAATTTGAAACCCTTGAACCACAGCGTGCAAAATCGGCGGTAAGCCGGCTGCGGATCGGGCGACAATCCCTTCGCCTGCGCCGGTGAGAAAAAATCGTCCGGGGGCACCTGGTCCGTCGTGCCCCAGTAGATGCGCGCGAGGCCGTAATTTTCGATGGTGAACTCTTCGTAAGGATGCCCGGCGCGGCGCTCCAGCGAGCCGGTCCAAACGGGCGTGTGGTCGATGATGACCTGCGTCAACCGCATGAGCTGATCGCTGCGTCGATATACGCCGCAGCCAACCAGCGTGCCGAAGTCGGCGTAATAGACGTAGCCGACCGTCTGCGAGCTGCCGCCCTTGCCGGCGCTCTGGCTGACCTTCGTGGTCTTTCTATTGTAGAAGGGCGTGATCCAGGAGACCGACACGCGATTGCTGCCCGCAAACCACGGCACGGCGACGGCCTCCTGGTTGGAGTTCGTCTTGTCCGCATCGACGTTGAGCGGCGCCTTCGGCTGGCGCGGCTGGTTGGCGGTCGTGCCGAACATCAGGCTTCTTTCACCTCCGATTCAATGGGTCTGAACACAGCTTGCAAGCGCCGTGCAAACGTCGCGTCGTGCAGGCTGGCAAACGTCACCCCGGCCGGTTTCAGGCAATGGATGAAATCGCCGTCGTCGTTGACCGCGATGCCGAGATGATGCGCGGAGCGGCCGACGCGAAAGACGAGCAGATCGCCGGCGAGCACGTCGTCACTGTTCGCCGTTTCGATCTCGGAAAAGATCGCCGCGAGCTGCGCGCTCTGCGGATCGGCCGTCCACTCGCCGCGCAGATAAGCGAGAATCTTCGAGCCATCGACGTGCAGCCCGGTGTCCATCCGCTCGCGCGGGAAAGTGAACCGCGGCGTCGCGCCGCTCGCCGCGTAGAGTTCTTCCGCAAGGTGCAGGCAATCGACGCCGCCGCCGGCGCCCGGCGCCGATGAATTTTCGCGGAACGGCGTCCCCTGCCAATGCGCCGCCGCGATGGCGAGCGCGGCGAGGCGCGACGCGTCGGAAAAAAACGGCTGCGCGTTCATCCCTTCTTCCCTCCCGCACTTTGCTCGGCTGGCACGGCGTCGAGACTCGGGTTTTCATCGGGCACCCACGGGAAACCGAGGAAGCCGGCGGCATCGCTGAATTTATCGCGGCGCTGCGTGTAGCTCTGGTCGTAGCCAGGATACAACGTGACGGCCGCGCCGACGCTCACGCCATCGAGCGGCCGGCTGAGCGTGACGCGTTGCACGCTGCCGACGGTGATGCTGTGGAGGATGCCGCGGCTCTGGTAACTCGTGCCGCTGCCGCACTCCAGCAAGCCGCCGACGTAGTGCCCTTCCGGAGGCGAGTCGAGCACGCCGTTGAGATCGATCTGCGTCGGGTCGGTCGAGGAAATCGACGCGAGCGTCGCCGCCTCCGCCCAGCCGCTCAGTTGGATCGTCGATCCCGGCGTGTAGATGGCGTCGTTGTCGGCCTTGGCGATCTGGCAGCGCGGGAATTGCTGATCGAAAAGCCGGTTGCCAAATCGAAACGTCGCCTGCCAAGCGCGGCCCTTCGGATCGAGGCTCAGCGCGTCGCCGACGTAGAGCACGTCGGGCGTCGCGCCGGGATTCGCGTAGTCGGCTTCGAGGATCGTCAAGGAGAGCCGGCCTTCGAGTCCGAAGGGCAGCAGCAGCGCGAGCGGATTGCCGTCGAACGGCGCGCTAGCAATCGTCGCATCCTCGGCTTCGAGCGTGCCCGTGGTTTTTACTGTGTCGTGCGAGAATGGCGCGGGATTGTAGGCGCCGTCGCCGGCGACGGTGAAGGCTTGCTCGTAGCTCGTGAACCGCCAAGTTTGCACGCTGCCGTTCGGCAGAATGAGCGCGAATTGATACAAGAAAACCGACTCCTTCAGCGACGGCGGCGCGAAGAGATATTCCTCGGCGCGCTCGATGAATTTGAGCGTCGTGCGCGCGAACACCGGCGACGTGTATTCCCAGCTCAACGTGTCGTCGACAAAGCGCGAGAGTTGCAGGTGCGAAATGCGCGTTTCCGCTTTGGCAAAAGTGCCGCTGACCGCGCTGGCCAAATGCAGCCCGGCAAGATCGACGCTCGCCACTTTGTGCGCCTCGATGACATCGGCGTTGTCGATGAGCGCGAGGTAAGGCGCGCCGGGATGATTCGAGTAATCAGGATCGGAATAGAGGCTCGCCGCAATCGGCACGAGGCTGGCGTCGCCGCTCGCCGGCAGGTCGGCCGTCGGCTCCAGATCCGCGCGGAACGTCGGCACGAAAAACGCCTTGGCCTGCCCCAATCGCTCGAACCAAAAACGCTCCACGCTGGCGATGAGCCGCCGGTTGGTTTGCGCGAATTGGAAGTCGAGTCCGCGCCGCACGGGATTGTCGTAAGCGACGCGTTGTTCCTGCCGCGCGAAGCCGATTTGCAACGCCCACACGTCGGCCTCGGTGCGATCGACCGGCTGCGAAAAGTCCGGCGGGATTGTCCAGATCGGCACGCTCGAAAACGCCGGCACGCCGCCGCCGACGGTCGCCGGCGCCGCCGCGGCTTCGCTCGGGAAAAGGCGGTGCGAGTAATCCGAATTTTCGACGAGCGTGATCTGCGGCGCGGAGCGTTCGGCCGTGACGTTCGTCGTCGTCGGCCGCGGATCGAGCTTGCCGATGATGAGCGGATAAGCGCGCGTGCCGACGGGCCAGCTTAGCGCGAGCGCGGAAGTCGTCAGCGTGCCCGCATTCGCGTCCAGTGCGGAGACGCTGATGATTTCAAAACGGGCCGTATTTTCATCGAGAATAATCCAATCCGCGCCACGCCGCGCCGGCGGCCATTGCACGTCGAAATGCAGCGTCGTGTCGCCGGCGGAAGCAGCTTGCGTCGTCTCCACCGCATCCGTCCACACCGGGCAGAGCACCGCCTCGTCTCCCTGGTAACGATTGAGCGCGATCCGCAGCGCCGAACCATCCGCGATCGCGCCGGCGTGGCCGGTGAATTCGAGCGTGTAACGGCCGCTGCGCGCGAGCGGCCAGCGCGATTCACGCGCGCCGAGCGAAGTCTCGATCGAAGTCGGCAAATGCGGCGTCACTTTCGGCGCCGCTGCCTGCCAATCCGGCTCGGTCAAGAGCAGGAGCGTGCTGCTGCCAGCAAAGGTGATCCACGTCGCGCCGAGCATACAAATTACCTCCGTGCCGCGAACCGCCGAATGACGCGGCCGGTGTGATCGCTGACGATGTGCGCGGCTTGTCGATTATTGACAATGTGCCGCGCCATCTCAGCCGGCGAGAGCCAAACGTGCGTGTGGATTTCCGGCGCACCGAATCCACCGCCACCGCCACTGCCTGCACCTCCGACAAATCCGCCGCTGCGATAACCCGCGGCGCCCATCCGGATCGGCATCGAAAAATTGTGCAACGCCTCCAGCGTGCCGAGGCCGATGCGCTGCACCGCCGCCGCGCTCATCACATACTCGCCGCGATGCACGATGCCCGCCGGAGCCGACGGATGCCCGTCGCCCGTGTAGCCACCGCGCGCGAAACCACCCGTGATGGCCATCGCGGCCAAGAAAGCCGCCGCGCCGATGGCAGCGGCCACGCCGTAAGTAAGAATGCTCTGCAACAAGCTCGGAGTCGCCGTCGCGGCAGTAGTCGCGGCAGCTTGCGTTTGCGTCTCTGCGGTCTGTGCTCGTTTGATGGTGCCGCTCAGGATGTAGTGCGCAATCATCTGGCCCGCGACGAGCGCATAGTGCGCAACCAATTTGACGCCGAGTTGCGCCAACTCGGAAATCATGGATTGCATCGCGCTGCTCCACACCTGTTTCAGACTTTGTGTTTGCGTAATGAGCGCGGTGATCGCATTGCCCGCCGTGCTCAGGCCAAGATCGGAGAGCTTGCCGATGGTGTCCGAGATGTTTTTGCCAACATCCGCGAGTTGGTTTTTAAGTTGAATCAGCTTGGCGGTGATTTGACCAAAAACTGTGGTCTGTTGAAGCGCTTGCTGGGCATCTTTGATGCGGACCTGCAATTCCTTGAACTTGTCGGAGGTCGGCGAAAGCCCCGCCTGCAACTGCTTTAGCCGGGCGATGTAGGCGGTGATCGTAACAGCGTTTTGCGCCATCGCCTCGCTCTGGGAAATCTCGCCGAGGGCGAGCGTTTCCTTCGTCAAGTCCAGCTCCATCCGATACTTTTTTTCCGCCTCGGCGCCTTCATCGACTTCCTTCTCGCGTCCGCTCTTGGTTTTCTTATCCGGCAGCACCGGAGTCGTATCGGGAACCGTTACCTTTTGCCCGGCGTTCGGATTTTGCGGAACCTTCTGCGCGATCGCCTTCGCAAAATTGGCGGCAGCCAGCGCGGCGTTGGCGGATGCCTCCAGCGCCACTCCCTTCGCTTTTTTGTCGAGATCGTCGAGTCCCGCATTGGCTGCCGTGACAGCCGTGTGCACGGCGTCCGTCGCCGCGTCGATGGCGCCGTTGATGCTGTCCTTCACGCCGCCCGGCAGCACGCTGAGCACTGACAACATGCCCTTCGCAAAATTGCCCGCCAGCGTGATCGCCTTGTCGAAGATGTCGCCCATGCCCTTGAGCACCGCCGTCGCCGTGCCGACGAGGGACGATGAGATTTCCGCCAGCAACACCTGGAGGATCGCGAGGATCACATTCAGCGCCGTCTCGACGACGCCCTTGCTGCCGACGATGGCGGTTTGAAAAATCAGCACCGCCGCCGGCAAATTGCCCGAGAAGAGCGCGCCCACCCCAGAGCCGAGCGCGAGAAGTTGCGGAAACTCATCGAGGCCGATGTTGACCGCCGTGCCGATGGCCGTGCCCACCGCCTTGGCCGCCGGCACGATCCCGCGCAACACGGTTTCCACGACGCGCAGCCACGGCGTGAGCGCATCGCGGATCGGCGTGCCGAACGCGACGAGCACCCCTTCCCACGCGCCCTTGATCCCTTTCGACGCTCCTTCAAAAGTGTTCGCCTGCACGTCCGCCGCGCCGCTCGCTTTCGAGAGCGCCTGCTCCGCCGCGGCCATGATTTCCGACACGCTCGCGCCGGACTTTTGCAGATTATTGAGGTGATTGACATCGGCGGCGGCGAGCAAGCCCATCCGTTGCAGTTGGGTGCCTGCGCGGCCGATGGGCTGGCCGTTATCCAGCGCCTCGTAAAAACGACCGTAAATCGACGCGACGGCCTGCACGCCGCCGCGCACCCGTGCGCCCATTTCAATGAGCGTTTCCAGACTCTTGCCGGCGCCGAGCGCGCCGCCCGAGAGTCGCGTCAACTCCTCATCCGCTTGTCTGAGAGCTACGGGGTCGAGCCGGAAACGCGTGGCGGCGGCGTTGACTTCTTCAATGCGCGCTTGCGCTTTTTCGAGGCTCCCGAGCAACGGGATGAACGCGGCTTCCGTGCCCTCTTCCTTGGCTGCCGCGCCCACCGCTTCTTTCGTAAAATCCACCGCGGTTTTGACCGCCATGAACGCCGCGGCAATCGCACCGAGCACGAGCGCCAGCGGACCCAGCGATGCCGCCAGGCCGGTCGTGGCCGCGGTTGCCTCGGTCTCCGCGCTGGCGAGCACCTTGCTCGCGGCGGCGCTTTCGCTTTTCGCGGCGGCC
>JAFAXH010000128.1 GCA_019241085.1 Verrucomicrobiota bacterium
TTTGCTCGCGGGCGGTTATCAGTGCATCGCCGGCATCGACGAAGCCGGCCGCGGGCCGCTGGCGGGGCCGGTTGTCGCCGCGGCGGTGATCTTGCCGGCGCACTTTGCGCATCCGTTTCTCGATGACTCGAAAAAACTGTCCGCGCCATGTCGCGCGGCCATCTTCGAGGAGCTGACGGCCAATCCGGCGGTTTGCTGGTCGTGCGCCGTCGTCGAGCCGGCGGAGATCGACCGGCTGAACATCCTGCGCGCCACGCACGAGGCCATGCGCCGCGCCGTGCTGGCGCTCGCGCGCACGCCCGGCCACGCGCTCATCGACGGCCTGCCCGTGCGGCCGTTTCCCGTGCCGCACACGGCGCTCATCGGCGGTGATGGCATCAGCTTTTCCATCGCGGCGGCGAGCGTGATTGCCAAAGTCACGCGCGACCGGCTCATGGAGGCGGCCGACGCGTGTTACCCGGTTTACGGCTTCGCCCGACATCGGGGCTATCCGACGCGTGCCCATCTTGCTATGCTGGCCCGGCATGGACCTTGTCCGCTCCATCGTCGCAGCTTTGGACCCGTGGCGCAGACGCTTCTGGCCTGGGGCAACGGCATCGTCTGAGAAGCCGGGAGATCCGCGCCACGTGCTCGGTCGGCGCGGCGAACAGCTCGCTGCCCGTTATCTGCGCGCCCGGCACGGCTGCAATTTGCTCTACCGCAATTTCCGCGCACCGCGCGGCGGCGAGGTGGACCTCGTCTGCCGCGACGACGACACGCTGGTGTTCGTCGAGGTCAAAACGCGCTCCAGCCTGGATTTTGGCCGGCCCGCGCAAGCCGTCGATGCGGAAAAGCGGGCGCTCATCACGCGCGGCGCGCTCGCGTGGCTGCGGCTGTTGGACAACCCCGACGTGTTCTTTCGCTTCGACATCGTCGAGGTGCTCGTCGAACGCGGCCGCCCGCCGCGCTGCCGGCGGTTGAAAAACGCCTTCTCGTTGCCGACGCCTTATATTTATTGAAGATCTGGCGGGCGAACGAGCGTGGGATTTTTTTAGACAGAATTAACAGAATTTACAGAATTAGGCAGAGGCGAGAATATCCAGCCGATAAGCGAGGCTCAACCGCCAACGCAGTTCGCGTCTTCTCTTGCACTACTGGGAGCCTTCCTTCTTTCGGCCTAATTCTGTAAATTCTGTTAATTCTGTCTAAAAAATTCCGGCCGCATTCAAAGTCAGACATCCTTGCTGGCCGCGCAGTGCTGGATTTCACCGAATGAAATAGCTGAGGTTTTCCAGTTCGATGGCGAGATCGACGTTGTTCACGACGACATGCTCGGGCACTTGCAGGATCAGCGGCGCAAAGTTCAGGATCGCTTGAATGCCCGCGGCGACGACGATGTTGACGACTTCCTGCGCGGCGGTCGCCGGCACCGCGAGAATCGCCATCTTGATGCCGTGCTCGCGCACGTAACCCGCCAGCGCCGAGACCGGCAACACGGGTTGTTTGCGACCGCTGGTCAAGCGCATGCCTTGGACGGCATCGAAGGCGGCGACAATCTCGAAGCCTTCCTTGGCAAACCCATTGTAATAGCCGAGCAGCGCCGTGCCGAGATTGCCCGCGCCGAGCAGGATGACCGGTTGCAGCCGCGCCGTGCCGAGCACCTCGGTCAGTTTCTGGCTCAGCGATTCGACGCTGTAGCCCAGGCCGCGGGTGCCGAACTGGCCGAAGTAAGCGAGGTCTTTGCGCAACTGCGTCGGCTTCACACCGGCGGCGCGGGCGAGCGCGACGCTGGAAACCGTCTGCGTGCCGTTGGCCTTGAGCCATTGCAGCCCGCGCTGGTAGAGCGAGAGCCGGTAAACGGTCTTGCGCGGAATATCCAGCTTGGTCATGGAAGGAATGACGGAAAAGTTACGACGCCACGGGTGACGTGCAACCGCACCGGCCCGGATAGGTGCGGGCGCGCGGCGGGTGTGCTATTTTGCTGGGCCATGAAAGCCCTTCGTCCTGTCCTCCTTGTCGCCGCTGGCGCGCTGCTCGCGACCGGCGTGCCGGCCGGTTGTTCCCGGAACGTTGCCAGCCCCGCCGCGCAGGTCTTGCCGGAAACAACGCGCGCGCTGCTCGACCGCTACGAAAAGGTGCGCGCGGCCCTCGCCGGCGATCAATTGAACGACGCAAAATTCCAAGCGGAACAACTCGCCAGCGAGGCACAATTGCAGGCGGGCAAGTCGGAGGCAACGGAGGCTGTGCGCGACCTGGCCGCTGCGGCTGCGACGATGGCCAAGGAGGACACGGTGGTGCGGTTGCGCGATGATTTTAAGTTGGTCAGCGCGGCGGCGATCAAGCTCGCGGCTGGCGCGCCCGGTTATTTCACGCTCAACTGCCCGATGACGAAGGACGGCGATTGGTTGCAGACGGACACCAAGGTCAGCAATCCGTATTTTGGCAAGTCCATGCAGGACTGCGGCGTGGTGAAACATTGACGTTTGCGCGGGCGTTTTTTCCTGTTGGTTTCACGTAAGAAAGGGAGGCAATCCGCCCGCCGCCGTGCTAGATTGCCGGCGTCATTTTTCCCTCTGTTGCCGTGGAATCCACCCCCGCCATCCTCTTGCGTAAAACCAAGCTGACCGAGACCAGTCTCATCGTTACCTGGTTCACCGAAGCGCACGGAAAATTGAAGACCGTGGCCAAGGGTGCGCGGCGTCCGAAAAGCCCGTTTGCCGGCCGGCTCGACCTCTTTTTTTCGGCCGAGATCACGCTGGCGCGCAGCGCGAAAAGCGAGCTGCACTCGCTGCGCGAAGTGGTCGTGCGCGATCCGCGCGACGGCTTGCGCACGAGCTACGAGCGCACCCGGCTGGCGGCGTATTTCGTCGAGCTGGTGGAGATGACGACCGAGCCCGACCATCCGGTGCCGGAAATCCACGACCTCCTGCGGCGCGCGCTCGATCACCTCGCGGCCAAGGAGCCGACCCGGCGGGCGCTGCTGCACTTCGAGCGGGAATTGAGCCGGCTGCTCGGCGTGACCGGCATCTTTAATCCCGACGCCGAACCAGCCGGTGCCATCGCCCGGTTGACCGGAGGCAATCTGCCGCCCGTTCGCGGCAAGCTGCTGGCCAGTCTTTCTGCGACGGATCGTCAGCGGCGGGAACATGCTGGCGCGGCGTAATAATTTTTCGGTGACAAGGCCGCGCGGTGGTCGTTTAGTTACGGGTTATCCTCGGACTACGCGAGATGGTGTTTGCCCGAGAAGCTGCCCGCTTTCCACCTCCGCAGCTTAATCGTAATCTTAATCTGTCCGTGCTCGCAGCGCGTGGCTCTTGCCTCCGGCGGCAGTGACTAAGATTAGGATTACGATTAAGCTGAAAAGACAGAGAGTTCTCCTACTCCTTCGTTATTATGGACGTGCTCCAACACCTCGGACTCGCGCTCGGTTTTGCCACGCTCGCCGGCATCAACCTTTACCTCACTGTCTTCGCCACCAGCCTGGCGTTGCACCAGGGCTGGATCGTGTTGTCGCCGCAATATCACGACCTCCAGGTGCTCGATCATCCGGCGGTGCTCATCGTCAGCGGCGCGCTCTATTTCATCCAGTTCTTTGCCGACAAAGTGCCGTGGGTCGATTCCGCGTGGGATTTGTTGCACACCGCCATCCGACCGCTCGGCGCGGCGTTTCTGGCGATCAAAACGCTCGGCACCGTCAATCCGGTTTTCGACGTGATTATCGCGCTGCTCGCCGGCAGCGTCGCGCTCACCGCGCATGGCGCGAAAGCCGGCACGCGCCTGCTGGCGAATGGTTCGCCGGAGCCGTTCTCCAACATCGCCTTGAGCGTGACGGAAGACGCCGCGGTCTTCGGCGGCTTGAGCGTGCTGGCTTACACGTATTGGAGCCATCCGCTGCTGGCGCTGATCGTTTTTTCCACGGTCGTTTCCGTGCTCTTTGTGGTGACGCCGCGCGTCTTCCGTTTTTCGCGCACCCGGTTGTGGTTGTTTTGGAAAAAATTGACCGCGCCCGCGGCGGCGCTCACGCCGACCGTCGCGCTGCCCAAAACGCTGACCGCCGACGCCGACATCCTCTTGCGCCGGGAGACGACGCTGGAAAGCACGGTCGCCTGGGCGTTGCCATGCCTGAGCGCCGGTTCCAAGGGCATTCCCGCCAACCTGCACGGCTGGCTCATCGCCATTGTCGAGGAGCCACGGCAGCTTTTTTTCGTCGCCCGACGCGGCTGGCGCAAGGTGTCGCGGACGTTGGAACTCGCCGGCTACAAGGTCTCGCACGAGCCGCGGTTTTTGTGCGAAAACCTGATTCTTTACGGCTTGGACAAGCAGCCGAAGCACGTTTTCATTTTCGACCGCACTCAGGCGCAACTCGTCGCTGCCGCGGTGACTTCCCTGCGAGAACGGCTGGAAGCGCCGGCGGGAGCATTGCCAGTTGATGACCTCAACGGAACGGGAGCGAGCTCGAAGCCGTTGAACGCTCCCATCTCCACGGCAGAATCGCCCGCCTTGGCGCGCGCGAGTTAGCTCGGAATTTTTTTGCGCGGCCAACTTTTTTTGAAAAATCAGGATGCTGCGCGGACGGCGCCTGCTTCTGAAAGACACCCTGGACCACGGAATTGGGGGAGGGTTTCAACCCGACAGGACAAGTCCGCCTGTCGGGGGTTCTGCGATTAGGTAAGACACGCCGCCGGAAAGGCTTCCTTCCCGGCCGGCGTGGTTC
>JAFAXH010000139.1 GCA_019241085.1 Verrucomicrobiota bacterium
TTCCAATGGCGCGCCGCGTATCTCCTCGGCGGCGTGCTCGGGCTGACGCTGCTGGCGTTGCGTTTTGGCGCGTTGGAATCGGGCCTGTTCGAGCGCCTGCGCACGGATGCCAGCGCGGTCGAGCGCGGCAATTTCCTGCGCCTCTTCGCCGACCGCCGCCGGCTCTGGCGATACCTGTGCTGCATCCTCGCCGGGCTGCCGCTTTGGTATATGGTCGGCATCCTCATGACGCTCGCGCCCGAGCTGGCGGGCAAACTCGGCGTTACCGGCGAAGTCACCGCTGGCCGTGCGATCACGTTTTGCTATCTCGGCATCGCGGCGGGCGATTTCGCCAGCGGCGTGCTCACGCAACTGCTCCACACGCGCAAGCGCGTCATCCTCGCTTTCCAACTGAGCATGGTCGCCTGCGTCGCCGCGTATTTCTCGGCCCGCGGCGTCAGCGTTGCGACGTTTTATTCCATCTGCGCCGCGCTCGGTTTTGCCGGCGGCTACTGGGCCGTGCTGCTGCTCATGTCCGCCGAACAATTCGGCACCAATCTCCGCGCCACCGCCGCGACGACCGTGCCCAATTTCATCCGCGGCGCGCTCACGCCGCTGACGCTGCTCTTCGGCGCCTTGAAGCCGCACCTCGGCCTCACCGCCAGCGCCGCCGCGACCGGCGCGGTCTGCCTGGCTTTGGCCTTGCTGGGATTATCGCAACTCGCGGAAACCAGCGGGCGCGCGTTGGATTTTTTGGAGGAATGAACTTGGCGCCTTGGCGCAAGCCTTGTTCAACGCTCTCTCCTACCACGATTAGGCTGCAAAATAAAACCTGTAGATTATAACCTAGTTAGGCTAGGCAACACACGCTTTATGAAAACCAAGACACTCACTATCCTTGCTACCTCATCCCTCGTCGTTCTGCTGTCCGCTCTATTCTTTCCTCTGTTCTGCGGGATGGCGTTCATCTTTGGCGTCATCACCCTATCAGTTTGGGAGGCTTCACATCTCCTTGCTCTGACCTGCATCGCAGCAGTCGGAGTATGCACTTTACTGCCGCGCTTCAGACCGAGTGCCAAAGGGTGGCTTCTTCCCCTCCTGTTTGGTGCGGCAATTTTCATCGCGGCTCTTTGCGCTGCCATTTACACTTCAACGCTCACAGACTTCTCCAACGGCTTTTTCCATCCCTACGGTTTAATTGTCTTCTCGATTGGCGGAGTGCTTTGCATGGCAGAGGGGTTCGCAGCACGGACACACTCGCGCCTCGCCGGAGAGGCCTAACCACGCGCTCCAGCGAACAGAGGCTGGCGGTGGGCTTTTCCTTGCCATCCACGTCTTTCTTCGCAAGCCTCTGTCGCTGAGCTTGGTGGCGTTAGGCTGCTTCGATTTCCTGCCATTTTAGTGCTTGCCGCTAGTTGCCCCATGGCCATACTCTACCGTATGCCTGTCGCCACTACTCAGGAGATCGTGATGGGCGTGCTCAAGCGCTTGCCCCAAGACGCACCCTTGGAGCAGGTCGCCCGCGAGTTGGAGTTCATTGCCGCCGTGCGCGCAGGCTTTGCCCAGCTTGACCGCGGCGAGGGCGTGGCTTTGGAGGAAGTGGAGCGTCTTCTGCCCACATGGACCCGGATGCACCCGCCGCCCAGCGGCCCTACGAAGTAATTCTTTCGCCCCTGGCGGTTCAGGACTTGGCTGAGATTGTCACCTTCATCGCCGCTGATAACCCTACCGTCGCCGAGCGCTTTGGTCGCGCTCTCATTCAGAAGACACGACTTTTAGTCACGTTTCCCGAATTAGGTCGGATCGTGCCTGAGTTTGCCGAAGCACCCGAGCGTGCGCGCGAACTCATCCATCGGGCTTACCGCATTATTTACAGGGTGGATCACGCCCGTCGTCGCGTGGAGGTGTCCCGCTTCTGGCACGCCTCCCGAGGCACACCGGAACTGTAGGCCCAATTGGTCCCCACGCGTCAGTGCTCTGGCTGCTATCAGCCGGTCGGGAGATTACGGCTTCACGAAAAGCCGGCCGCAGCTTGGGTCGCGCACGAGCGAGCCGTGCGGAATGCCGCGCACGTCGATCTCGTAATACGGCGCATACGGGCTGATGACAAAGCCGGGCCTTCCAGACGGCCGTGCCCACGGGAAATCCCGGCGGTGATGTTCGCGGTAATAGTATTCGTCCCGATTGTTCGCATCGACTTGCGAGCCGATGAGCGCGCCCGTCGCCGCGCCAGCCGCCGCGCCGATGGCGGCGGTGCGCGTGCTCCCGCCGATCAATCCACCGAGGATCGCGCCGCCCGCCGCGCCGTAGCCGGCGCCCTGGCCAGTAGCCGTGTCGCAGGAGGTGAGGCTCAAGCTCATCGCCCCGGCTGTCACGAGGGAAAGCAGCGTGCCGAGGGAAAGAAAACGCGCCCGGCCATCCTTGCGACGGGCCGGCGTGGAGGCTGACGAAAGAGGAGAGTTTTGCATGGCAAGAACCTAGACGAAGGCAGTCGAAAAAACATTCAAGATTCTGTGACCGCATCCGTCGCGGCGCGCGCGGTCGTCGCGGGACTGTTCCGCCGCTGAAAACGGGCAGCCAGCGCCGCGGCAGCCACGGTGCGCAGCTTTTGCCCCTTGCTCAGACGGTAATTTTTTTCCATCACTTGAAACTGGTCGTGCCGCATCTGTCGCAGGAGCCGGTGGTAAACCGCGCGCATGATTTCGGCGGCCACCATGTGGCGGCGTTCGGCAGCCGGTAGCGCCGCGACGGCCGCGCGATAGTGCGTCTCGGCCCGGTCCGCCTCGAACTCCAGCAGCCGCCGCAAACGCAAGGTCATGTCTTCCCGCGCACCTTGCGTTCGCACCGACTTGGCGCCAGCCAGAGCGCGAAGGTCTTCGACAGAAATGCCGAACCGACCGAGGTCGCGCACAGGCAGGTAAATGCGTCCGCCGTTGGCGAGGTCTTTGGCGACATCGCGAATGATGTTCGTCAGTTGCAGCGCCTGGCCGAGTTCCACAGCGTAGCGCCGACAGGCTTCGGCGTGGCCCGCGTTGTAGCCGAAAATTTCAATGCTCACCAGACCGACCACGCTGGCCACCCGGTAGCAATACGCCCGCAGTGCGTCGAAGTCGGCATACAACTGCGGTTGCAGGTCCATCCCGCAGCCGGCGATGATTTCCAGAAAATGCGCGACCGGCAGGCGGTATTTGTCGATGAGCGCGCGCACTTGCGGGAGCAAGCCGGAAGAAACGGGCGCCGCAGTCAGCGCGTGGTTTGTCAGCGCGTTTTTCCAGGCATCGAGCAGCGATTGTTTTTCTTCGGCGGGGATTTCGGGCGAGTCGGCGATGTCGTCCACCACGCGGCAAAACGTGTAGAAAACATTCATGTCGGCGCGCTTTTCCGCGGACAAACAAAGAAACGAGAGCGCGAGGTTGGATTGACCCGAAAAATCCGCCGCCGGACCGACTTTATCCGGGTGCAACGGCAGCGGCGGCGCGGTTTGGGCGTTGGTGGCTGGCAGTGACATCAGGCGAGAGCGAGAGAACGCCGCAGTCTAGAAACTTTCCACGCGACTCGCCAGCAAGGATTCTGGGAGAAGCAAGGGCAGGATGGGTGTGTTTCAAAACTCCACCAAATCCTCCGCCTCGGGCCGGTCGCGTTCCAGCCGGCGGAAAAGGCAGACCCAACTCGCCAAGAGCCAGCCGCCGAGCGCGGACCAAGCCAGCGGGAACAGCAGCAGCAAACCGTTCGCCGGCCAGCTCCCCTCGCCGCCCGCAGCAGCCACGAACGCGCCGTGCGTCGTGGTGAGCAGCGCAAAGTGGATCAGCGCCAGCGTCATCAACCAGCCCAGCAGACTGCCGTGCCGACGCCAGAGCCGCCAGTTGTTGCGCACGGCTGCGCGGAGCGTGCGGCGGTGAAAAACCATGCTGAGTTGCACCGTGGCAAACGTGAGCAGGACGAACGCCAGCAGCCAGCGTCCGGCTTGCACCCAGCCCAGCGCCCAGTCCGTCGAGATGGGCACGCCCGCGGCGAGCAGAAAGAGCGGCAACTGGATGCCCACGGCTCCGAGCGCCAGCACCGTGAGCGTCCACGGCAGCACGCCGGCAAACCGCCGCAGGGCGAACCGGCGCAAGGCGTCGCGCTCAAAACCAAACCCGCGGACCCAGGCGAAGGCGAGCGAAATCAGATACATTTGCAGCGCCACGCCGAGACAGCATTCAAACACAAAGCCGAGCGCCTCGATGCTGGCCAGCAGCCACGGCAAAGCGAGCACAAGCGCGCCGCCTTCCGCCGTTGTTCCCGGCACGGCACCGAGCAGCCGCTGGTGGCCGAGCAAGAGCAACGCCGGTTTGAGGAAGGCCGCGAGCGCACAGAGCATGAGAAGGACTTGGAACGGAATGCCCCGCGCCCAGCCGAAGCGCCGGCGCAAGGCGCGCCCGAGTTCGCCGCTGTAGCCGCGCCAGTGCGCGAGAAAGAGCAACGCTGCGAGGGCTGCCACCGGCTCGGTGCCGATGAGCACATTGAAAATTCCCGCCACACCTTCCACCGCCGGCAACGCGCCGTGAATGGCCGCCGCGCGCCAGTCCGGTGGCGACCAGCCAGTCCACGGCGCCGGGGGTTGCGCCGCTATTCCAACAAAGCGCGTGGCCAGTTGATAACAGGCATGGACGAAGCCGCAAAACGCCGGCAGCGTCCAGAGCTGCGGATGCCGGCGCAAGCAACGAAGACCGTCGCGCAAACTGGCGCGCGCCGGATTGGCGAAGAGCAGCAGAAAGTAGCCGACGACCAGCCCCGCGAGCAGGAGCAGCGTGCGCGTTTGCGGCATCATGGTGCAGGCGCCGCAGCGGCTTTTCGCCCCAGCGTCACCAACGATAATCCGCAAGGCAGGCCGCCGGGAAAGCGCGCGATCCACGGTGCCTCGCTCGCGAGCACCCGGCCGAGCATTTTTCCGAGCCAACTGTCGCCGGCGCCCGCGTGCAGATCATCGTGATCGCCATCGGCACCTGGCAGCAGCCCTTCGAGGATGCGCTTCACCAAAGCGACCGGGAAAAGCCAGGTGTTGGCGTAGCTGAGGCGGTGAACTTCCAAGCCTGCCGCGCACAGCTTGTCTCGCAGCTCCGGCCGGTGAAAACGGTGCGCGATGCTCCAGGCAATATCATGCTTTCCCCGCAACGCGTCATAGGCCGCGACGCGTAAAAACAGCACGCCGCCGGGACGCAGCACGCGCGCAATCTCGGCGAGCGCGCGAACGTCGTTGACGGCGCTGTGGCTGAGCACGTCCGCGCAGGTGACCAGGTCGAAACTGCCGTCGCGAAACGGCATCGCGTTGACTGAGCCGCGCGCCAGTCGCCAATGGCTCTCGTCGCGGCTGGCCCGCGCGCGCGTCGCGCAAAGGTTGAGTGCGTAGGCGGAATAATCCAGGCCGGTGACGCGCGTGCTGTAGCGTCGCAGAAAGCGGAGGTTGCGTCCCGTTCCACAGCCGGCGTCGAGCGCCAGGCAGGCGTCTGGCGATGGCAGCATCCCGGCGGCCCGCGCGTCGTCGAGCAAGCGAGCGGCGATGGCTTCCATGCCATGAAACCACCAGTGCGCATCTTCGAGCGCGAACATCCGCTGGTAAGTTTCGTTGCTGACGCCAGGCCGTGGAAATGCGGAAGAGGAAGACATTGGGCAGCGGGCAAAATCCGTGCGTTTCTGTCGAGCGCAACGGCCGCGCGCGCAAGGGAGTCGCGCTTTAAGGCGAAGTCGCTGGAGCAGGCAGCACGGTGAGTTCCAAACCGTAAAGGGCGATGGTCAATGGACGCTCCGAGTTCGGCGCGGGTGGCGCGGGCGGGCTGGTCTGCAAATGCAAATGGCTTGCACCGGGAAGCAGCGTCATTTCGCGAATGAAAATGGCTGTGTGCGTGTCGCCTGTCAGCGCACCGGACCAGATCGGCTGGTAGCCGTTGGTCCCTTGTGAAATCGTCAACGGCCGGTCGCGAAAGCTGCGCACGATGAGCCGCAAGGAAACGCGCACAGGCTGCGGATTGGGATTGAGGATTTCAATTTCCGGATCACCAGTCGCGGCCCAGCACCACGTTTCCAAATTGTGATGTTCCGGCGCATGCCAGCCGGCGGCGAGCCGCGTGAGCAGCCCCGGATCGGCGCTGGCCCGCAGCAGACGGAAGCTTGGATTGAGCACCACACAATCCGCCGGATTCGCCGGGCGCGTGGCGAGAAAGCCGGACAGCAGATTCCAATCGCCGTGCAACGCCGTGACGTGGCGGCCTTCGTAGGTGGGCAGGGAAAAATACTGGGGTTTGCGCAGGAGAAAGGCGTTCGCCCACAACCGTTGCCAGTAACTTTCCAGACGCACATTGACTGAAGCAATCCCCGGCATGGCCTCCACCCTGGCCAGGCCAAAGAGCGATTGATCCACCACGAGTCGCGAACGGCGCACCGCGTCGTCGAATGCGATGCCGACCGCGCCATTGCCAGCCAGCAAGCCGCCGTAGAGCACTCCCGCCCAGAGCGCGGCGGCGGGCCGCGCCGGCACCCGCCGCAGCCAAAGACACAGGCTCGCGAGAATGCCGGGGTAAAAGACGGCGCAGAGCTTGTAGGCATCGTAGGTGCCATTGCCGCTGCCGCCTTCGTTCCCGTGCAGCCAAAGGAGCAGGCCGTAACCGGCAAACGCTGGTAGCAGCCACGCGGCAGCCAGCGCGCGCTGGCGACTGCCACGCGACGGCTTCACCAAAGTCCAGAGCAGCGTCAACAAGCACGCAAAGGCCAACGTGAGAGGCAGCCAGGTGGAAACCGGAGCCAGCCCAGTATCCGCGAACAGGCCGAAGCAGCCGGCGGGACCGAGCGCCGGGATATTCCAACCAAAGGGCGTGGCGTGAAAACGCGAAAAGCGTTCTGCCAATCGCGAAAAGCGTTCGGCAAAGAGCAGCGCGCACAAGCCGAGGTTTACCGCGAGACAGAGCAGCCAGCGAAGGGCGGGACGCCAGGATTTGCTGCGCAAAATTTCCATGCCCACGAGGGCGAGCAACGGCGCGTAAGCGAACGGCAAAAAGAAATGGTAACTCCCCACCAGCAACCAGTGACTCAACAGCCAAAGCCCGCTCCATTGCCACAATGCCGCGGCGTTCCATCGGTCATGTCTCGCGCCGGCGCGATAGGCACGCCAGCCGGTCCAGGTGAGCAGCGCGATGGCGGGCGCTGCGATGAGTTGCGCCAGCGCTGTTTGATAGACCGCGTAAAGCTCGATCGGATTGCAGACATAGAGCAACGTGACGGCCCACGCGCCGGCAGGCCGAAACCCAAACCCGGCGCGCGCCAGCCAATGAACGACTGGCAGGCTGCACACGAGGAGCACGACGCCTAGCAGGCTGGCCAGCTTCCACGGCGGGTAGCCGAGCAGGCTGCCGTTGAGCGCGAGCAGCGCGGAAGGCGAGAAGTGATTCAGTCGCAGCCAGAATTCAAAAAAATCGCCGGCCGAGGCATCCGCTGCCGTCGCGCTCTGACCGACGAATCCTGATGGATCGCCGCGCCGGAATTCCTTGAACACCCGGCCGCCTGCCGCGTAGTCGGCGGCATCGCAACTGCCGACCGAAATCGAAGTCAGGAACGGCCGCGGCTGGATGAGCGGCTGGCGCGCGAAGGGCACGATTTGCGCGGCCATCGACACGATGAGCAGACACCCGACCGGCCACCCGCCCCGCGCCCCGCGCGCGAGGAGGGCGAGCAGCTTTCTTCCGCCGCCCAGCCGCGCCCACGCACCACCGAGCAACACCGCCGGCACGAGCAAAGTGGCCCACGCGTAATGGTCGGTCCCCGCCCCCAGCGTCGTCAGATGGGCGCCGAGCCAGACGAGCGCCGATTGCAATCCGAGACCGGCCGGCAAACAGAACGCGGGCCAGAATTTTACCCAGCGCGCCGGGAGCAGGAGCAACGCGGCGCCGAGACCGTAGAAGCAAATCAGCAGAAGCAGCGCGCCGCCCGTCAGGAACCAATGAATCATGCGCGACCGGCGGGCGGTGCAGATGCCAGCGGCGAGCTGCTTTTTTCAATCCCGGACCGCTCAATGGCGCCCGTGGTGATGGACGGTTTGGACGAAGACCGACGCCAGATCAGTTCGCGCCACAAGCTCAGCAGTTGCACCGCGGTGCGCCACAGGCGGGAGAAATTGAAAAATTGCGAACGACCAAAGGCGCGGTGGAAATGGTTAACCGGGACTTCGACGAACACGCAGCCAGCGTCTTGGAATTTTTTCACCATCTCCAGGCAGATCGTGCCGCTGTCGCTGCGCAACGCCACCCGCTCGAAAATTTCCCGGCGGATAAGCCGGAAATCGCAATCCACGTCGCGCAATTTGAAACCGAACATGAGCTTCACGACATGGTGATAAATGCGGCCGATCACCACGCGATACCACGGGTCCTGCCGGCAAATTTTATAACCATTGACCACGTCCACGCGCTCGCCGGCTGCCTGGCGGGCGAGCGCGGCATCGACGAGCAGACGCAATTGCTGCGGATTGTATTGCGCATCGCCGTCGGTGTAAAAAACCCACTCGCGCGTGGCCGCCGCAAAGCCCGTGCGCAACGCCGCGCCGTAACCGCGGTTGCGCGGATGGTGGATGACGCGCAAGTGCGGCGCGTGGGTTTGCGCGAGTTCGTCGAGGAGCGCGCCGGTGTAATCGGCGCTGCCATCGTTGACGACGATGACTTCAAAATCCTCGGCGCACTCGCGCAAGGTCGCCAGCGTGGTGACGACCATCGACGCGATGGTGCCGCCGTCGTTGTAAGCGGGAAAAAAAGCGGAGATCGACGGCAGCTTTTTGCCGTGAGAGGAAACTGTCGCGGGAGGAGTGTGGAAATCAGGACTGGCCATGAGGGTTTGCACCGGAGGGACCGGTGTAACTGCAAGCAACAAAGCGGTCAAGATGTCGGCAAACGGGTCGTGTCCGCGGTCATTTCCGAAAAAACTCATGCACCGCGTCGGCGACCCGGTCCGCCGCGGCCAGCGTTAGTTCCGGAAACATCGGCAGCGAGAGCACTTCCTGCGCGGCGCGTTCGCTGTGCGGCAACGGGCCGCGGGCGAGCGAGCGCCCAGCATATGCAGGCTGGCAATGGATGGGCACGGGATAGTGAACAAGCGTGTCGATGCCTGCGGCGTGCAGATGCGCGGCGAGCGCGGCGCGTTGCTCGCAGCGGATGACGTATTGATGCCAGACGCTGTTGCTGCCCGCCGGCGTCGCCGCGGGCAACGTCAATCCTCGCACACCAGCGAGGCGTTTGGAATAATGCGCGGCGAGCGCGGCGCGGCGCGCGTTGTCGGCGTCGAGCGTGCAGAGCTTTACCCGCAACACGGCGGCCTGGAGCTCGTCGAGCCGTCCGTTCCAACCGGATTCTTCGCTGACATAGCGTTCCTTGCGCCAGCCGTATTGACGCAGCGAACGCACTGAGTCGGCCAGCCCCTCGTCGCGCGTGACCACGGCGCCGCCATCGCCCAACGCGCCGAGATTTTTTGTGGGATAAAATGAAAACGCCGCAAGATCGCCGAAACTGCCGACCCGACGCACGCCGTCGCCAGCGTCCGCCGTCGCGCCGTGCGCCTGCGAACAATCCTCGATCAGCCGCAAGCCGTGCGCGCGACAGAACGCGCCGATGCCTGCGAGGTCGGCGGCCCGGCCGTAAAGATGCACGGCGATGACCGCGCGGGTGCGCTCTGTCAACGCGCCGGCAAGCTGCGTCGGATCGAGAAGAAAACTCGCTGGCTCAATGTCCACGAGCACCGGCTGCGCGCCGCAAAGCTCGATGGCCGCGACCGTCGCCACGGCGGTGTGCGACACCGTGATAACCTCGTCGCCCGGCCCGATGCCGCAGGCACGCAACGCGAGGTGCAACGCATCGGTGCCGCTCGCGCAGGTGATGCATTGTTCCACCCCCACCCAATCGGCAAACTCGTGCTCAAACGCCTTCGTTTCGGGGCCGAGCAGATACCAACCGCCGGCCAGCACCCGCGCCACGGCCGCGTTGATTTCCGCCGCGTGCGATTGAAACGCCGCGAGCGGGCTGGTCTGCGGCACGCGCTGCTCGCGCGCAGGAAAAAGCTCAGGCGTCGGCAGCGTCGTCATTCCAATAGTGCTTTTGATGCTGCGAGTAGAAGTCCAGCGTGCGCGCCAGTCCTTCGCGCAAGCTCACGCGCGGCTGCCAGCCGAGCCGTTCCGAAATGCGGCGGTAATCCGCGTAGTAACTGCCGATGTCGATGCGGCGTCGTTCGCCGGGAAACGGCACGAGCCGGTATTCGCCCTGCCCGTCGCGCAGTTCCACCAGCAGTGCGGCGAGTTCCTTCAAGCTCAGGAAATCCGGCGCGCCGAGGTTGAAAACTTCGCCGACCGCGCGTTCGTCCGTGGCCGCGATGAGCAGCGCATCGACCACGTCGTCCACGTAGTTGAAATCGCGGATTTGCGCGCCGTCGCCGAAAATCAAGATCGGCTCGCCTTCGAGCAGGCGGCGAAACCAGATGCCGAGAAACGTCTGCCGGTCATCCTTCACCCGCATCCGCGGGCCGTAAGTATTCGTCAGCCGCAGCACGCAGGTCCGCAGCCCGTGGACGCGGTGATAGACGAGGTGATAATTTTCGCCCGCCAATTTGTTCACGCCGTTCACATCGACGGGCGCGAGCGCGTGCGCTTCGTCCACGGGCAGATAACGCGGCGCACCGTAAATCTGCCGGGTGCTGGAAAAAACGATCTTCAGCGTCGGATTAAACTTCCGGCAGGCTTCCAGAATCGAGAGTTGCGCGCGGCAATTGATCTCCAGATCGGTGTGCGGATCGCGCATCGAATCGAGGTGGCACGTCTGCCCGGCGAGGTTGAAAAGAAAATCCTGCCCGCGCACGAGATGACTGACCGAGTGCGGATCGCGCACGTCGGCGATGTTGACCCGCACTTCCGCCTCGAGATCGGCGAGGTTGAACATGTTGCCGCCGTATTCCGGCACGAGGCTGTCCACGACCGTGACGCGCGCGCCGCCGGCGGCCAGCCGCCGCGCCAGGTTCGAGCCGATGAAGCCGAGACCGCCGGTGATGAGCACCCGTTTGCTGGTCAACTGCGCCCAGAGATCGGGTGAGTCGGCATTTGCGGACGTGGAACCGGCGGAAGGCATGAAACGGACAGCTTAACGGACTCTTTCAAAAATGGGAGCACGAAACGTTAGCGCACCTTCCCCCAATGACTGCCTAATGGCCAATAAACCCACAGCCCGCGGCCGACGATGTTGTTCTGCGGCACCTTGCCCCAGACGCGGCTGTCGGAAGAGTTGTAGGAATTGTCGCCCAGCGCGAAATAGCCATCGTCGGGCACTCGAAACGTCTCCTCGGGCGTGCGCAGGAAATGGAAGCTGCTGGCTTCATTCCTGCCGGGATAATTCATGTTCGCATAGCCGCTGTAGCCATCGTGCGGCGCCTGCTGAGTGCCGGACATGACGCGCTCGAAACCGTAGCCCTGCGCCAATTCATCGTTGATGAACAGCCGCGGCGCGTCGATGCGCAGCGTGTCGTTCGGCAACCCGGCGAGACGCTTGATATAAAACTGGCTGCGGACATCCGGGTCCGTGAAGTTGACCTCGATGCCGTGAATGCCGGTGGTGCGAAAAACGAACACGTCGCCCCGGCGCGGTCGGCGGAAATGGTAGGTGAATTTGTCCACAAACACTTGGTCGCCGGTATCGATGTAGCCACGCAAGATTGGCTCGCCCGCCTCAATGGGTTTGCCAACGCGCAAGCCGAGCGCGTTGCGGACATTCGCCGTGCCGCCGTCGTAGCCGGTCAAGGCCGCATGAACCGTGTAGTTGCGTCCGCTCGCGCACTCAATGCGGGTGTAATCCATGAAGCGGAAACGCTTGACCGGCACCAGCCGTTCCACGCGATCGGCCACCGGCGAGACGGCTTCGACGTAGGTGCGCCCGAGCGCGAGCGATTGAAAGGCGCGCGAGAAAAAATTTGGCTCCGCCACGTTCCTCGGCAACGGATGGCCGAGGATGCCGTTGAGCGTCGGCTCCATGGAACCGGTGGGAATGCGGAATGGCTGCACGAAATACGCGCGCAACGCCACGGCGAGAACGATGGCGACGAGGATGACCTCGACGTTTTCCCGCCAGCTCGCGTCGGTGGGCAGCGGCGCGTGACGGTGCAGGATTTTTTCCAACCGGCCCGAAGCCGCCTCCACCTCGGATTGCGGCTGCTTCGTGCGCACCGCCGCTTCGAGTTCATCCGTCGCTTTCTCAATCTCGGTCCGCGGCGTCGCTCCAAGTAAATCGAGCCGGTGATGGATGACCCTGCGGGAGTGTCGCGCCAGCAGGTCGGCCTCGTGCCGGAATACGGCGGCAACATGTTCAACCTCGCCGATCTCGAGGCGGAAGTGCGGGTC
>JAFAXH010000024.1 GCA_019241085.1 Verrucomicrobiota bacterium
TGCCGCTTGGGTTGGGGCTGTTGACGAAGGGGCCGCTGTGCGTCGTGTTTTTCTACGCCATCGTCGGCGCGGTGCTCTGGCGGGCGGGGCGGCTGCGCGAGTTGCGGCACCCGGCGCAGTTCGTCGGGCTAGCGCTGATGCTGGGGATTTTCGCGGCTTGGGCGATGCCGTATTGGCAGCAGGCGCCGCGTGGAAAAGTCGGCTCGGCGTGGTCGGCGCAGTTCACCGGGCGGGTGCAGGCGGACGAAGGGTTTCGATTCAATAATTGGATTCAAAACGTCCCGCGCGGTTTGTTTCTGTTCGTGCCGTGGGCGGTTTTTCTGCCGCTGCTTTGGCAGCGCGAGACGACCGCCGCGCTGGCGGCGCAATCGCCGGTGGACGCGGCGATCTTGCGCGGCGCGCGCTGGGCGCTGGCGGTGTGTTTTCTGGTCGTGTTGCTGCTGCCCGGCGGGTTGCCGCGCTACATCTTGCCGCTGCTCGTGCCGGCGGCGTTGCTCGTGGCGCAAGCCCTGTTTGCCGGGGATGGACTGGCGGTGCAGTGGCGCAAAGCGTGGCTCTTGGCAGCCGTGGTGGTGATCAGCTTTGGGATCAGCGCTTTTGGGTGGGTCGGGTGCAGCCGCTTGTTTGGATGGCGTATCCATTACCACGAACTCTTCATGCCAGCGCTGACGGTGTTGCCGATTCTTTTCTTCCAATTCAAGCTCTACCGCGCCGAGCGCATTCACGCGCTTTCAACGCTTCAACTAGCGCTGCTTTCGACCGCGGCAATAGCTGCTTTCACCTGGGCCTACGCGCTCGCGACACCGTGGCTGCGCGGCGGGGAAAATCTGCGCGCGGCGGCTGCCCGACTGAACGTGGCCTCGGCGCCGGATGCCATTTACGCGCTCGCGCCGGGTTATCAGCCGTTCCTTTTTTATCTGCGCCCGGCGCCGCGCTACATCGCGGCGATTGACGGACTGCCCGCCGGTGCGAGCGGTTTTTTGCTCGTGAAAAACGATGCCTTGCCCGCGGCCACAACGGCGCTCGCGGCGCGCGGCATTCCCTGGCACAGCGTGGTGACGTTCGATGAAAAAAATCGCGGTCGCTATTTTCTCCTGGAATTCGGTCGATCCAATGAAGGGTAATCTTTCAGAACCCGTTCAAGGCTCATCAAACGGCGCGATTTTTCAAAAAATTCTGCTCGCGGTGATTGACGCTTTTCGGGCGGCCAATTAGAGGAATCGCAGCCGGCGCGCAAACATCCGGTTTTTTGTGCGACCGGCCGGGCTGCGTCGCGCGTTCACTTTTTGTCAAATCCGACTGCAAATGTTTTTCCCTTGGCGCATTTCCTCCGTCCACCTAGCCTGTCGCTTCCCGTCCTGGCATTTCCCCTCCGAAATTTTGCGCGGCACGACCGCGTTTTTGCGGACCGCGGCTTGACTTGAGCGGACCCCCGCGTTTATCGACTCACGCCTCACCTGCGAGCATGGCAAATCTCTTCCCGAAATGGTCCAACTGGCTGCCGCTGCACGTCATCGTCGGCGGTGGTCTCGTGGCGACGGCGGCGACCGCGGCGGTGACGTATTATTTCACTCCGAAATGGACGCGCATGGGCTACATGCCGACGCAGCCGGTGCCGTTTTCGCACAAAATCCACGTCTCGCAACTCGGCATGGATTGCCGCTACTGCCACTCGTATGTCGAGGTCAGCGAACACTCGAACGTGCCGAGCACCCAGACGTGCATGAATTGCCACACGCAGATCAAGGCCAACAGCCCGAGGCTGGCGCCGGTGCGCGAGAGCTGGAAGAGCGGCGAGCCGATCGCGTGGATTCGGATTCATCGCGTGCCGGATTACGCCTATTTTAATCACAGCGCCCACGTGAACCGCGGCGTCTCCTGCGTGAGCTGCCACGGGCACATTAACCAGATGGATGTCGTCTGGCAGGATCAGCCGCAGAGCATGAGCTGGTGCCTCGATTGCCATCGCGCGCCGGAGAACGCGTTGCGCCCGGTCGCCGAGGTGACGCACCTGGACTGGAAGCCCGAGGACATCGGCCGCACGCAACGCGAGCTGGGGCTGGAATTGAAGGCGAAGTGGAATGTCAACCCACCGGTGACCTGCGGCGGATGCCACCGATGAAACGCCGGATTTTTTTCAGACAGAATTGACAAAATTAACAGAATTATTCTGAACCTTCATTCATGCGTTTTGCGTCGTCTTCTGCCTCTGCCAATTCTGTAAAATTTTGTTAATTCTGTCCAAAAAGTTTCCTTCTTTTTCGAGATGAAGCGCGTCTTTCAACATCCGCCCGAACAGCCCACGCCGACCGGCCGCAAATACTGGCGCAGCCTCGGCGAGTTGCGCGACACGCCGGAGTTCCGCGAATTTCTCGGACGCGAATTTCCCGCCGGCGCGGCGGAGATGGAAGGCGACGGCTTGAGCCGGCGCAACTTCATGCAGTTGATGGGCGCGTCGCTGGCGCTGGCTGGCTTTGGGTTGAGCGGCTGCCGGCGGCCGGAATCGTATCTGGTGCCGTTTGCCAAATCGGTCGAATGGCTCATTCCCGGCAAGCCGCTGTTTTATGCGACGGCGATGCCGCGCCGGCGCGGGGCGATGCCGCTCATCGCCGAGTGCAACGACGGCCGGCCGACGAAGCTCGAAGGCAATCCGCTGCATCCCGCGAGCAACGGCGCGACCGATCCGATCGCGCAATGTTCGCTCCTCGACTTGTATGACCCGGATCGCGCGCGGCGTTTTCTCGACGGCGGCTCGGGCAAGCTGGAAGAAAGCGACGGCGCGAAGTTTGCGGAATGGCTGAAAACGTTGCGCGAAAGCCTGGGCGCGAACGGCGGCGTGGACACGGCGATTTTGATGGAGCAAACGCACTCGCCGACGCTGGCGCGCATCCGCGCCGAGCTGGCGCAGGCGTTCCCGGCCTTGCAATGGGTCATCTACGATCCGCTGCGGCCGTTCAACGAAGCCGAGGCGATGCAGGCGGCGTTTGGCGACGGCGTGATGCTGAAGCCGCGCTTCGACAAGGCTGACGTGATCCTGGCGCTCGACAGCGATTTCTTAAACGTCGAGGAAGGCGGGCTGACGGCGAGCCGCGATTTTTCCAACCGCCGCCGCGTGGCCAAGGCGGGCGACGCGATGAGCCGGCTCTACGTGGTCGAGAATCGGTTCACGCTCACCGGCGGCATGGCCGATCACCGGCTGCGTTGCGCCGCCGGACAAATCGCAGCGGTCGCGGTGGCGCTCGCGCGCAAGCTCGGCGCGGCGGGAGACATTCTCGGCGCGATCCCCGGCGTGGACGAGCTGGCGGGCCGCGTTTCCGGTCAGGAAAAATGGATCGCCGAAGCGGCGAATGACCTGACGCGGGCGCGCGGCAAGGGCCTGGTCGTCGTCGGGCCGCGGCAGCCGGGCATCGTGCATCTGCTGGCGTGGGCGATTAATTCAACATTGGGCAATCTAGGCAACACGCTCGTGGGCTTGACGCTGCCGGAGCGCACGCCGGAGTCGAAGAGCATTTCGCTGCTCGCCGAAGCGATCAACGCGAACAAGGTGAAGAACCTGTTCATCCTCGGCGGCAACCCCGCTTACAACGCGCTGGCGCACCTGAACTGGCCGGCATTGCAAAAGAAAGTCGCGAACGTCGTGCGGCTCGGTTACTACGAGGACGAGACCACCGCGGCGGGCGTGCGCTGGCAGGTGCCGATGGCGCATTATCTCGAAAGTTGGGGCGACGCGCGCGGCGAGGATGGCACTTACATGGCCATCCAGCCGATGATCCTGCCGCTGTTCGGCGGCTGGTCGGAACTCGACCTGCTCGCCGGCCTGCTCGGGCACGAGAAGAACGACAAGCCGGACCTCGTGCGCGACACGTTCAAGACGCTGGCGAAGCCGGCGGGCGACTTCGGCAGCGAAACGTTCGAGGGCGCGTGGAACGAATTTTTAAGGAACGGATTTCTGGCGGACAGCGGCTACGCCGAGCGGGCCATCACGCTGGGTGGCGGCGCGGGTGCGTATGTCACGAAGGGCGCGCCGATCCAGTTGCACCCGGCGCCGACGCCGGACGCGCTGGAGGTCGTGCTCGCCGGAGATTACAAGGTCGATGACGGTCGTTATCTTAACAATGGCTGGTTGCAGGAGATGCCCGATCCGGTGACGAGGTTGAGCTGGGACAACGCGGCGCTCATCAGTCCGGCGATGGGCAAACGCTACGGGCTGGACGTGGGTGACATCGTCGATCTCACGGCGGAAAACGGCACGCGGGTGCGCGCCGCGGTCTGGCTCGCGCCGGGGCACGCGGACAATTCGGTGACGCTCTCGCTCGGCTACGGGCGCAAGATCGTCGGCCGGGTCGGCGGCGAAAGCGGTTTCAACGCGTATCCGTTGCGCACCGCCGAGCCGAACCAGCTCGACCAGACCTACATCGTCAGCCGCGTGAAGCTGGCCAAGGCCGCCGGCGCGGGGCGGTATTTGTTCGCCACCATGCAGGAGCACCAGAGCATGGAAGGGCGCAACATCGTGCGCGAGTTGCCGAAGGAGATTTACGAAAAGAACACCGGCTTCGATGAGCACGGCCGGTCGTTCGTGGCCAAGATGGGGATGGACGAGCACATCCCGGCGAACATCGGCATTTACCAGCCCGCGCGGCTGGACGGAATGCACCAGTGGGGCATGGCCATTGACCTGAATACCTGCACCGGCTGCAACGCCTGCGTGGCCGCCTGCCAGAGCGAGAACAACATCCCCATCGTCGGCAAGGCGCAGGTGGTCAAAGGCCGCATCATGCACTGGATGCGCATCGACCGGTATTATTCCACGCTCAACGAGCAGGACGAAGACCCGCAGGCGCTGCACCAGCCGATGCTCTGCCAGCATTGCGAGAACGCGCCGTGCGAAACGGTCTGCCCGGTGAACGCGACGGTCCACAGTGAGGAAGGCTTGAATTTGCAGGCCTACAACCGCTGCATCGGCACGCGGTATTGCTCGAACAACTGCCCGTATAAAGTGCGGCGGTTTAATTTTTTCAACTACAACGAGCGCTCGATCCAGCCGCAGGAGTCCGGGCCTTTCAAGGGCGAGACGAGCAAGCTCTACCTCGGGCCGCTCGGGCCGAAGGGGATGCCGGAAATCGAGAAGTTGCAGAAAAATCCGAACGTCACCGTGCGCATGCGCGGCGTGATGGAGAAATGCACGTTCTGCATCCAGCGCATTGAAGAAGCGAAGATCGGCGCGTTGCGCACGGCACGGGATTCGGACAACAAAAAGGTGCCGCGCGATTCCTTTAAGACAGCCTGCCAGCAGGTGTGCCCGACGGAGGCCATCGTCTTCGGCGATCTCACCGACCCGGAATCGAAGGTGTCCAAGGTGAAGGAGCAGGACCGCGATTACAAGGTGCTCGAATATCTCAACGTGCGCCCGCGCGTGAGCTATCAGGCGCGCCTGCGCAATCCGAATCCGGCGATGCCCGGCGCCGAGCATGTCGGCAAGAGCATTATCGACAATCCGCCCGAGGTGCAGTCCGGCGGACATAACTTGCACCAGGGATATTTCCCCGGCGCGCACGGCGAAAATACCGGCTCGCCCGCGCGCGGCGCGATCAACAAGTAAGAAGCAGCATTTTTCCTTTTCCCTATGGCCGACGCTTCCACCGCCACGTTGCCCGCCGATCCCGCCGCGCTGGCGCAGTTTGACCCTGTTGACATCGCGCAGGTCACGCGTCCGCCCCTGGTCACCAGCGGGCGCAACATGGCGTGGATCACCAACCGCGTCTGCGGCATCGTCGAAAACAAGACGCCGCTCTGGTGGTGGATCGGGTTTTTTATCACGGCGCCGATTGCGGCGATGACCTTCGTGCTGCTCGGCTATCTCATTTTCACCGGCATCGGCGTTTGGGGCGAAAACGTGCCGGTCGCCTGGGCGTGGGACATCACGAACTTCGTCTTTTGGATCGGCATCGGCCACGCCGGCACGCTGATCTCGGCGATCTTGTTTTTGACCCGGCAACGCTGGCGCACGTCGATCAACCGCGCGGCCGAGGCGATGACGCTCTTTGCCGTCATTTGCGCCGGGCTTTATCCGGCCTTGCACATCGGCCGGCAATGGATGGCGTGGATGCTCGCGCCGGTGCCGAATCAATATGCGATCTGGCCAAATTTTAAGAGTCCATTGCTCTGGGACGTGTTTGCGGTCAGCACGTATTTCACGGTGTCGGTGCTCTTCTGGTTCACGGGATTGATCCCCGATCTGGCGACGTTGCGCGACCGCGCGCGGGGCAAATACAGCAAATACGTCTATGGCGTGCTCGCGCTCGGCTGGCGCGGCTCGAACCGTAACTGGCGGCATTACGAAATGGCGTATCTGCTGCTCGCCGCGCTCTCGACGCCGCTCGTGCTCTCGGTGCACACCATCGTGTCGTTCGACTTTGCGACAAGCGTGGTGCCCGGCTGGCACACGACGATTTTCCCGCCGTATTTCGTCGCGGGTGCCATCTTCGGCGGCTTCGCGATGGTGTTAACCCTGATGCTGCCGGCGCGCTACCTGTTCGGCTTGCACGACATGATTACGGCCAAGCATGTGGATGTGATGGCCAAGATCATTCTGCTCACCGGCTCCATCGTCGGCTACGCCTACATCATGGAACTCTTTGTCGCCTGGTATAGCGGCAATCCGTATGAATGGTCGGCGTTCCTGCGCAACCGCATCGCGATGCCGCTTTTCTCGGATCACCCGGCGCCGTATTGGTGGGCGTATTACTGCATGATGAGCTGCAACGTGCTCTCGCCGCAGATTTTCTGGTTCAAGTGGGCGCGGCGCAACGTGTATGTCGTCTTTGTCATCTGCATGTTCGTGAACGCCGGCATGTGGTTTGAGCGCTTCGTCATCATCGTCACCTCGATCCACCGCGACTTCATCCCGTCGAGTTGGGGAATGTTCCATCCGACGTGGGTCGATGTCTGCACCTTCATCGGCACGCATGGGCTGTTTCTTTGCCTGTTCCTGCTGTTTGTCCGCTTCCTGCCGATGATCGCCATCGCGGAGGTCAAAGGCGTGCTCGATTCGGCCGATCCGCACGCGCACGACGAGCACGGGCACGACCGCGGGCATTCGCGCAAGTTTGGTTACGCCGCCGGGCCGCAGCGCGAAGAGCCGCTCCCACTCGTGGGCAGCGGCGTGCGCCGGGCGTATCTCAAGGAAGTCACCGAGCACAACGTCGCCGATCACGTCAGCGACCCTGCGAAGCACCAGGCTCCCGGCGATCCCAACAAGGACGAAGACACAGGCAAACCGGGTGGTCACGCGAAAGGCTGACCTGCTCGTCACCCCACGACTTATTTTTTTAAGCAACCCTCCAACTCGCTGACATGGCCACCGTCGCCTCGACTCCCGAATCCGCCTCTCCCGCGCCCGCCACGCCGCGCCCGGTGGCGACTGGCCGCGTTTATGGATTGGTCGGCGAATTTGATACCGCCGCGGAGCTTTATCACGCGGCGGAAGTCGTGCGCGACCGCGGCTTCAAGCGGTGGGATGTGCACTCGCCATTCCCCATCCACGGCATGGACAACGCGATGGGCCTCGGCAAGTCGGTCGTCTCCTACATCGTGCTCTGCGGCGGGTTGACCGGCTTCACGACGGCGGTGCTGCTGACGTTCATTCCTTCGACCATCACCTACCCGCTCATCGTTCAAGGCAAGCCGCTGAATTTCTTCACCGTGCCGGCGTTCTTCCCGATCATGTTTGAGCTGACCGTGCTCTTCAGCGCGTTCGCGGCGGTGTTCGGCATGTTGGCGATGAACCGGCTGCCGCGCTGGCACCATCCGTTGTTCAACCACGAACGCTTTGCCCGCTCGACTGACGACGGCTTTTTCATCAGCATCGAGGCGACCGACCCGCGCTTCATCGAGGCTGATGTGCGCGAACTGCTGGAATCCGTCGGCGCCCAGCACATCACTTTGGTCCACGACCACGACTGATCGCTCTATGGCCAAGTATTTTTATATCGGCTTCTTCGTTCTTTGCCTGCTGGTGATCGTCATCGCCGGCCCGCAGGGAAAGCATTCGCCGAACCGGCCGATCCAGGTTTTTCCCGACATGGTGATGCAGCCGAAGGTCAAGCCGCAATCGCCCAGCGGCTTTTTCGCCGACGGCGTCGGGCCACGCCGGCCGGTGGAGGGCACGGTGCCGCTCGGCTACGACATCCCGCACCCTGCGCCCGTGAACAACACGCGGGTCGCCGGCGCCGAGCATCCGGCGGTGGAATTGGAGAAAGGCGCGTTCACCGGTGCGCCCGATTATGCGAATACGGGCAAAATGGGCGACCATTGGGGCAAGGGCTTCCCGATTCCCGTCACGGCGGAATTGATGGAACGCGGTCGGGAACGCTTCACGATCTATTGCGCGGTCTGTCACGGCGCCAACGGCGGCGGCAACGGCGTGACCACGAAATACAACTGGCCGACGGTCGCGAACTATCACGACCAGCGCATCGTCGATATGCCCGAGGGCGAGATTTTCAACACCCTCACCAACGGCAAAAATACGATGATGGGCTACGGCGCGAACATCGCCGTGCGCGATCGCTGGGCGATCATCGCCTACATCCGCGCCCTGCAACGCGCCCAGCGCGGCACGATCAACGACGTGCCGCCGGAACAACGCGCGAGCCTCAAGTGAGGAAGCTCGAAGTTCTAAGCTCTAAGCTCGAAACAAGTTCAAATTTCCAAGTTCCCAAAAAAAGAATCTCGCGCAAAAATTTCTTACCTCCGACCAGCTTTTGAACTTCGAGCTTTGATCTTGTTTTGAGCTTGGAACTTCGGGCTTCGAGCTTTTCTTCTTTCCAAATGAGCGCTGCCACCGCCAAAGCTGATCCCCAGCCCCAGACCACCGCCGCCCCGGTCGAGCATTTTCAGTTCACCAACCTCGGCCCGCTGCTCTTCGGCTTGTTGGTGAGCGGCGGCGCGGCGCTGGTCATTTGTTTGCTGCTGGCGCTCTTTGGCACGCATGCGTTGCGCGAACGGCTGCTCTTTTCGTGGCTCTACGCGTTCGCGATTTGCTTCACCGTCGCCGCCGGCTCGGTCTTCTGGGTGCTCGTGCACCATGCGACGGACGCGGAATGGAGCGTCGTGGTGCGGCGGATCTTGGAAACGGTGGGGACGACGTTTTTCTACCTCTGGGTTTTCTTTCTGCCGGTGCTGTTTTTCGCGCCGACCTTGTATGAATGGCTGGACCCGGCCGTTTTCAACGCCGACCCGGTGCTCGTCGGCAAACGCGCTTTGCTCAACCGGCCATTCTGGGGTTTCCGCGCGGTTTTCATCCTCGCGTTCTTCGCCATCCTCGCCTGGTTGTTGCGTTATTTTTCCACCCGGCAGGATGCCACGGGCGATCCGCGCTGGACGGTCAAGCTGCGCCAGGTCACGTATCCCTGCCTGCCGCTGTTCGCGCTCTGCCTGACCTTCGGCGCGGTCGATTGGTTCATGAGTCTCAATCCGCACTGGTATTCCACCATGTGGGGCGTTTATGTCTTCGCCGGCTCAGCTTGGTGCGCGATGGCGGTGCTCATTCTCATCACCTACGCCCTCCAGCGCGCCGGGTATCTGGAAGGCATCGCCACGGTCGAGCACTATCACATCATGGGCAAGCTCCTGCTGAGCTTCACCGTGTTCTGGGCCTACATCGGCTTTGGCCAATACTTCCTCATCTGGTATGCGAACATCCCCGAGGAGGCGGAATATTTCGTCGCGCGCAACACCGAGGGCTGGAACGTTCTCAGCACCGCCTTGGTCGTCTGCCACTTCTTCATCCCCTTCCTCGCGCTCTGCTCGCGGATCAACAAACGCGTGCCGCAGCGGCTGGCCATCATCTCCATCTGGTGCGTGTTGATTCATCTGCTCGACCTCTACATCATCGTGATCCCCGCGGCGGGCACGGAGAAAGCCGGGCCGACGTTGCTCTCCTTTTTTCTCGCGCTCATCTGCCTCGTCGCCATCGCCGCGCCGCTGGCGTTTCTCTTTCTGCGCAACCTCGCCAAGACGGCGCTCTATCCGCTGCGTGATCCGCGCATCGTGAAATCGCTGAAGCTGGTGAATTGACCGCCGTCGCGCGCCGCCCAAAATTTTTCCCTTTCATTCGATCCCAGTCATGTCCGCTCCCGTCCAAGCGCCACCCGCCGCCTCGCCGCGCCCGGCAACTCCGCGTTCGCCATTTTGGGCGTTCTGGGTCACGATCGCGCTGCTCTTTCTTTTTGGCGGCTTGATCTGGGGCTTCGTGCGCTCCTTGCCGTTCAAGGACGTGGACGCGCGCCGGGCGGATGATCGCTACAAGATCCTCAACGACGTGAACGCCACGTCGGAAAAAGCCCTGCGCGATCCGCCCGCGTGGTTGAGCAAGGAAAAAGGCACCGTGCGCCTGCCCATCGACCTGGCGATGCGCCTGGAACTGGAGCAGTTGAAAAACAGCAAACCCGAGCCGGGCTATCCGCTCTCGCAAAGTCCGCCCGCGCCCAACCCGCCGCCCGCGCCCGGCCCCGCCGCCGGCAACACGCCCGCCGCCGCCAGCAACAACTTGCCGCCGACGACCAACGCCAACAATCCAGTCCTGCCAAATCAAACCACCGTCGCGCCGCCTGAGCCGAGTCCGGCTGTCTCGCCTGTGCCCGCCAGCGCCGCCACGCCGCCCCCGCCGCCTTCCGCGCCTGTGGCACCCAGCGCGACGCCCGCGATAACGCCGCTGCCGCCGACGCCGGTTCCGATGCCCGAAGCGACTTCGACGCCCGAAATGGCTCCGACGCCGGCGGAGGAAGTTTCCCCGACGGCCGTGGCGCCTGCCGCCGAGACGGCGCCGCCTGCGCCAACTCCCACCCCGCCGTAAGCGGCGTTCCCCGAATTTTCTCAAAAGTCCCACTGCACTCATGAGCGTCATCGTTACCGAAGAAGAGCCGGTTTCTTCCGCCAGCGGCGTCACGCCGGCTGCCGTTGGGGAAGCCGCGACGTTGATTCAGAGCAACGCCGCGGAGGTCGCGGCCATCGACCGCTCGGTGCGTTTGCCCGTGCTCCTGTTCTTCGGCGCCGGTCTGATCTGGCTGCTCGGCGGCTCGCTGCTGCACCTGTTGGCGGCGATCAAAATGCACGAGCCGCGGCTGCTGAGCAGCGTCGCCTTTTTAACCTACGGCCGCCTCTGGCCGGCGGCGAACGACGCCCTGCTCTACGGTTGGTTGTCCACCGCCGGATTGGGTCTGGCGCTCTGGCTCGCGGCGCGGCTTTGCCGGGCGCGGCTGCGGCACGAAGGGTTGCTCACGGTCGCGTGGGCAGTTTGGAATGCCGGCGTCCTGCTCGGCGTGCTCGGCGTGCTCGGCGGCAACAGCACGTCCTTCGAGTGGCTGGAATTCCCGTGGTATGCGGCGGTGGTATTGCTCGGCGCTTATGCGTTCATCAGCGTCTGGATGCTGCTGATGTTCCGCGCGCGCCGGGAAGGGAATACCTACGCGTCGCTCTGGTATCTGCTCGCCGCGTTGCTCTGCTTCCCGTGGCTCTACGCCACGGCAAATTTTTTCCTGCTCTTCCTGCCAGTCCAGGCGAGCGCGCAGGCGCCCGTGAACTGGTGGTTTGTCCACGGCTTTTACGGCCTCTGGCTGACGCCGCTCGCGCTGGCCGCGGCGTATTATCTCGTGCCAAAAGTCCTCGGCCGCACGATCCACAACTACCCGCTCGCGGTGCTCGGCTTTTGGTCGTGGCTCCTGTTCTCCGGCTGGCGCGGCGGGCAAAGTCTGGTGGACGGCCCGGTGCCGGTCTGGATGAGCAGCGTCGGCATCGGCGCGGCGATCTTCACGATCATCCCGCTGGTGGCGATCACGAACAATCTTTTTGGCACGTTCCGCGGACGCGGGGACGCGTGGGGCTGGAGTCCGTCGCTGCGTTTCACGCACGTCGGCCTCCTCTGCTTCGTGGCGGCGACGATCAGCGGCATTTTGCTGGCGATCCGCAGCATCAATCGCGTGCTGCATTTCACGCAGATGGAAGTCGCCTGGAATTACCTCGCGCTCTACGGGTTTGTCTCGATGATCCTTTTCGGCGCCATGTATTACACCGTCCCGCGGCTGGCTGGCTGGGATTGGCCGTCGCAGAATTTCATCCGCTACCATTTCTGGCTGTGCCTCGCCGGGCTGGGCACCATCATTTTTGCGCTCGCCATGGCGGGGATCGTGCAAGGCTACGGGCTGCGCGATCCCGGCGTGCCGGTCATCAGCACGGTGCAGATGATCAATCCCCTGCTGGTGACGCGCACCTGCGGCGTGCTCCTGCTCGGCGCGGGCCACCTCGTGTTTGCCGCGTCATTCGTGCTCGTGCTCATCCGCGCGCGTGGCGGTCAGCCGGTGACGGCGTCGGACGTGGTGGGCGGACGGCGGCGCGCTCCGGCGGTGGCGACCGAGGAAATCCAGCCAACCTCTGCGACTGTCGAGCACGCCGTCGGCTGAACCGGCACGGCGCCATTCCAATTTTTCTTCTTAAAACAAGCCCTGTTTCGCCGCGACTCCTCCGCTTTCCATGAACCGAATGTCCGTGCTCGTCCTTGGCATCATGGCCTGTTTTCTCACTTCGTGGGTGGGACTGGCGGTGACGCCTTATTATCAACTCGGCCAGCTTTTGCCCGACACGGACGACGCCACCGGTGAGCAGGCGCCGCCGGGATTCTCCGGCCGGGCCGAGCAAGGCCGCGCCGTGTATGCGGCGAATGGCTGCGTCTCTTGCCACACGCAGCAGGTGCGCTTTGAAGGCGTGCCGGCCACCGGCGGGCCGGACATCGAGCGCGAGTGGGGCGAGCGCAGCACGGTCGCGCGCGATTACCTCCGCGACACCGCGGCGTATGTCGGCAGCCAGCGCGTCGGCCCGGACCTGGCGAACATCGGCTCGCGCAAGTCGCCGGACTCCTACAAATACACCACGGCCTGGCACTATCAGCACCTCTACCAGCCGCAAGTCGTCACGCCCGGCAGCGCGATGCCGCCGATGCGGTTTTTGTTTGAAAAACGCAAGATAGCCGGCCAGCGCTCGCACGAGGCCGTGAAGGTTGAGGGCGAGGACGCCAAGTGCCTGCATTCGGACGAGGAAATTGTGCCGACCGAGCAGGCGCGCCAGCTCGTCGCCTATCTCCAGTCGCTCAAACGCAGCAGCTATCCCTTGCCCGAGGTGCCCACGGCGCCGGCCGCGACGGAATGATCCTTTGTCATGAGCAACACGCCTTCGTTCATTTCTCCCTCGCCCGGCGACGAAAAGCCGCCGACGCCTCACATCGACCGCGACGAAGAGTTCTCCCCCGAGCCGGCGTTCACGAGCGAGCGGGAAGAATCCGCCTTTCAACCGCACGCCGGCAAGCTCATCCACGAGGAAGAACGGTTCGACGAGATCGAGCGCAGCAGCGAGATGGACGTCGGCGCGGTGCACGACCGCGTGTTGCGCGAGGCGGGCGAGCAGGCGCGCGGCTTCGTGCCGGTGCCGGGCCTGTTCCTCGCGCTCTTCTTCGCCATCGCCATCTGGGCCGGCATTTATCTCGGCACTTACAGCGGCGGGTTTCGCGGGAATATTTTCAGCGAGCTGCCCGGCGCTGGTGGCAAGCCCGGTCCGCCGCCCGACCCGCGGGTGATCGGCCAGAAATTGTTTCTCGCCAACTGCGCGCAGTGCCATCAAGCCAGCGGCCAGGGGCAGCCTGGACAATTCCCGCCGCTGGCCGGCTCGGAATGGGTCGTGGGCGACGCGCCCAATCGGCTGACGCAAATCCTGCTGCACGGCTTGCAGGGCACGGTCCACGTCAAAGGCTTGGTGTTCAACAACCAGATGCCGCCGTGGAAGACGCTGAAGGACGAGCAGATCGCCGCGATTTTAACCTACGTCCGCAGCGAGTGGGGCAACGCCGCCCCGCCGATCACGAAGGAACAGATGGCGGCCGCGCGCAAGAAGACGGCCGACCGCAGCGATTCCTGGACCGAGGCGCAACTGCTGGCGATCCCCGCCGGCCCGATGGAGGGCGGCGATGCAAACGCCGCGCCGCCAGCCGCCGCCCAGCCGCCGGCGAAATAATCGTGAGCGGTCCCGGCTGGGTTTTGTCAGACGATTCGATGTTCCGGGGGAGCGCGGGCTTCCAGCTCGCTCTTGCCGGCATCCTGCCGGCAAGCTTCGTTCGCAGGTAGGGACGGCTCGCCGAGCCGTCCGTGACTTTTCTGCTGGTTTGCGCGCAAGACCATCATCCGCGCGCCCACAGCATGCATCCTTCCACGGACGCCTCGGCGAGGCGTCCCACCGCCAGTCAGAATGCCATGGCCGGGTTGCGTCCCGACATGGACCGGCTCATCCTGGACATCTGGGACGAAGTCGAGTTCGCCTTCCGCAAAGCCGGCAGCCCCGCGAGCATCCGCCGCAAGTCGCGCGAATACGGCGTGGTCTATGACACCCGCCCCAGCTAGCCGCCCGACCCCGAGCCGCCGCCGCCAGCGCCCCCTGCTTCCGGCGATACGCCGCCGGCCAGTTAGTGAACGAGCTAAAGAGGCGCCGGCTGAGAGGATGATTGGCGGTAGATGTGAAGCTTAATATGATGTTAGGTGACTCTCCGTGCATTTTTCCAAGGCCCTTCGCGACGCTCCTTTTTTACGATGAGAAGCCTGCACGCAGTCTGGGAACAACGGATGGCCGAACTGTGGACATCGCTGGATCGTTGCGCGCCAGCCGACTTCGTCGCCCGCGTCGATGCCCTCGCCGCCGAACTGCCTGCCGGCCACGCTGACGGACTCTTTGAGCGCGCGGCCGCACGGGATTCCACCGGAGAGCCGGAGCAGGCGGTCGCGCTCTACCGAGCGGCTCTCGACGCGGGTTTGAGCGGGCTGCGGCGGCGGCGGGCGAACATCCAATTGGCCAGTTCGCTGCGCAACCTCGGCCACGTCGAGGAAGCGTTCACACTGTTGAGCGCCGAACTGGCCGCCACCTCCGACGAGCTGGACGACGCGGTCCGGGCCTTTCTCGCGTTGACCTTGGCCGATCTCGGCCGCGAGCGGGAGGCGCTGTGCGTCAGTCTCACCGCGCTTTCGCACTACCTGCCCCGCTACAACCGCTCTCTGGCGCGTTACGCCCAGCAACTCGCCGACACCTAACCCGGCGCTATAGCGAACGGGCGGGAGCGAGTGGCACGAACCGTGAAAGCGACAGTTGACCGCGCCCCCGCGCGTCGCTGAGCTGGAGGCCCGTTAGGCTGGGACCAACTGCGCGCCGCGGTTGTCGGCGGTGGTGATGAGGACTTGTTCGAGGGACGCTTGGGCAGCGCCAGCAGTTTCCACGGCGGCGCGCATGGCCGCGGCGACTTGGCGCGGGCTTTCCAAAGTCAGGCACGCAATCGTCGAGCCGGAGCCGCTGAGGAATCCGCCGAGCGCGCCGGCGGCGACGCCGGCCTGGATGACCGCGGGCAAAAAGGGAATGAGCGGCAGCCGGTGCGTTTGGTGGAACGCGTCGTCGGTGAAGACGCCGGCGTTACTCCCTTCGTTGCCACCGCCGAGCCACTCGTAGCGCGCGGCGGCGAAGGCGGCGGTGATGCGGCTCGTCCGCGCACTGCTGGCGACGGCGGCGAGGCGCGCAACGGTCTCCGGCAAGAGCGCGCGCGCCTCGCTCGTGCGAATCTCGAACGCCGGCACGAGCAGGACGAACTTTAACCGCGGCGCGACGGCGAAGCGCGGCAACTCCGCCGCGTCCGCCGCGCTCGCGGCACCCGCGACGGTGAAGCCGCCGAACGCAGCCGGCGCGGCGTTGTCCGGATGACCTTCCAGCGCGGCGCAAAGCTCGAAAATCCGCGCCCGGCGCAGCGGTTTCCCGGCCAGGACGTTCAGGGCAAAGATCACGCCGAGGCGCAGCGTCACGCTGCTGCCG
>JAFAXH010000003.1 GCA_019241085.1 Verrucomicrobiota bacterium
GAAGAAAATTCCCTCCGCCAAAATTTTCACCCTGACCACGTTGCTGCTGGCTGCCGCCTGGCTGACGCTCCCTTTCCGGGCGAGCCGAGCCGCGCTATCGTCGCCCGCCGAGGACGACAAAACCCGAGCGATCCCCGAGTCGCTCAAGCCCTGGATCGAGTGGGTCACCTGGCGGGATGGCCAGCGGGAATGCCCCACGCCTTACTCCGACTCGACAAAGCACCTTTGCCTCTGGCCTTCGCGCCTCAACCTGCAAACCGACCGCGCCGGCGGGCGTTTCAATCTCGAAGTCACCGTTTTCCACGACGACACCTGGGTGCCGCTGCCCGGCGGGGCGGACGCCTGGCCGCTGGAGGTGAAGGCCAACGGCGCGCCGGTCCCCGTGGTGGAACACGGCGGGGAGCCAGCGGTGCGGCTGCCGGCGGGCGCGACGGCGCAACGACTCGAAGGGATTTTTCGCTGGAACGACATGCCGCAGCGCATTTCGCTGCCGCGTGAAATCGGCATTCTCTCGCTCACGATAGACGGCAAATCCGTGGAGACACCGACGTGGGATGCGCAAGGTTTTCTGTGGCTGAAGCGCGACGGCTCGACCGAGGAGGCTGACAAGGATTTTCTCTCGATCAAAGTTTATTCCGCCTTGGAAGACGGCATCCCGCTCTGGCTGCGCACGGAACTGGAACTGACGGTTTCCGGCAAGAGCCGGGAGGAAGCGCTCGGCACCGTGTTGCCCGAGGGTTGGAAGCTCGCCGCCATCGAGAGTTCGCTGCCCGTGGCGGTCGATGACACGGGGAAAGCGAAGGCGCAGGTCCGCGCCGGCAAGTGGACGGTGCGCATCAGCGCGTTTCGCTCCGATCAGCCGAAAGAAATCCGCTACGCGGCTGGCGCGACGCCGACGGCTGCGGAGCAGTTGGTCGCCTTCCGCGCGCAGCCGGAGTTTCGCATGGTCGAGATCACCGGCGCGTCTTCCATCGACGTTTCGCAGACGACGTTTCCGCAAAAATGGCGCGAGCTGCCGGTGTATCGCTGGGACACGAGCACGGCGTTTCGTTTGGAGGAACGGATGCGCGGCATGGGCGAGCAAAAGCCGGCTGGCTTGGCGATGACGCGGGAATGGTGGCTCGATGAAAGCGGGCGCGGCTTGACCTTCCGCGATCTCGTCACCGGCCAGATGCAACAAATCTGGCGGCTGGACGCCGCGCCCGGCGAAGACCTCGGCGCGGTGCGCAACGCCGGCCAGGGTCAACTCATCACGCGCAACCCGCAGAACGCCGCGGCGGGCGTGGAAGTGCGCACCCGCACGCTTAATCTCGAAGCCACCGGCCGCATGGCGCGCACGCCGGCATTTTCCGCCACGGGCTGGCGCGCGGACGCCGATTCGCTGCGGGTCACGCTCAATCTGCCGCCCGGCTGGCGGCTCTTCGCGTTGTTCGGTGCCGACTGGGTGCAGGGCGACTGGCTGACGGCCTGGACGTTGCTCGATCTTTTCCTGCTGCTCATCTTTGCGCTCGCCGTGTTTCGGCTCTGGGGCGTGGTGGCGGCAGCGGTGGCATTTTTTGCCTTCGGCCTTTCTTATCACGAGCCGGACGCGCCGCGTTTTGTCTGGCTGCTGTTGCTGGTCCCGCTCGCGCTGGCGCGGGTCGTGCCCGAGGGTCACAAAGGACGGCGCGCGCTCGGCGTGGCGAAGTGGCTTTGCATCGCCCTCTTCGTGCTCGTGCTCGTCCCCTTCGTGGTGCAACAGGTGCAGCAGGCGCTCTATCCGCAACTGGAAGTCGTCGGTCCGCGCCGGACCTTGGAGCAGCGCGCCAGTTCCATCGTGCTTGAGCCAAACGTGAGCGCCGCGCCGAACCGGTCAGCGCCCGAAGAGGAATCTTGGAGGGAAGGCGGGGAGGCGAACAAGCCGGCCGCGCCGCCGCAGCAGCAACAACAGCTCCCAAGAGACGCCGCCGGCAACCGCAGCTTTTCCTATAGTAAAAGCGCGAACCGCCGTTCCCAGGCGAACGAGGCGAATCTGAATTTCGACGCCAAAGCCCGCATTCAAACCGGTCCCGGCGTGCCGGAATGGCGGTGGCGCGTTGTGACGTTCGGCTGGAATGGCCCGGTGCAGGCGGCGCAGCAAGTGCGGCCGGTGCTCATCTCGCTCGGCGTCGAGCGGCTGCTCACGATCTTGCGCATCGCGCTGCTGCTGGCGCTGAGCGCGATCCTGCTGCGTGCCCGGCAACGCCCGCCGGGAACGCCGGGGAACCGCCGGTGGTTCTGGCGTTTTGGCGGCGGCAAGGCGGCGGCGGCAGCGACGGCGATGCTGGCGTTGATTATTTTTGGCATGATCGCGCTGGCCGCGCCCGCGCGCGCGCAAGCTCCCGATGCGACGACGCTCGAACAGTTGCGCGCGCGCCTGCTCGAACCTTCCGACGCCTATCCGCACGCCGCCGAATTGCCGACGGTGGCGCTCTCGCTGAACGAACGCCGCCTCAGCATGGATGCGGACGTTCACACCGCGCTCCGCGTCGCCGTGCCGTTGCCGGGCCGGCTGCCGGCGTGGCTGCCCGTCTCGGTCACCGTGGACGGCAAGCCGGAGAGCGCCCTGCGCCGCGAGGATGGCTACCTGTGGGTCGTGCTGCCCGCCGGCGTGCATCGCGTCCACGTCGAGGGCCTGCTGGCCGATGTCACCGAATGGGAATGGACGTTTCCGCTCAAGCCGCGCCAGGTGAAAATCGACGCGCCGGGCTGGACGTTCACCGGCGTGCGGCCCGACGGCGTGCCCGAGGCGCAGGTGTTTTTCAGCCGACAACAGAAAACTGCCGCCGCCGGCGGAGGAGGAGGCGCGGCGGAGGCGGCTTACGACCGCAACGATTTGCAGTCGATCGCCGTCGTGGAACGCCAGTTGGAGATCGGACTGGTGTGGCAGGTGAGCACGACCGTCACGCGGCTCTCGCCCGTGGGCAAAGCCATCGCGCTGCGCGTTCCTTTGCTGCCAGGCGAAAACGTGCTGACCTCCAATGCCGTCGTGCGCGATGGCTTCATCGAAGTCCGGCTTGGCGCGCAGGAAACGGCCTTCACTTGGGAAAGCGGCCTGGCCATGACCGACCACCTGACGCTCGCCACCCGCGCCGCAGACACTTGGGTCGAACGCTGGCGGCTCGTGATTTCGCCGGTGTGGAATCTCGCCCTGAGCGGACTCGCGCCGGTCTTCGAGGCCGACGCACCGCAGCCGGTGACCAGCAACAGCACCATCGCCGCTGCCGGTGGCGATTTGATCCCCATCTGGCAGCCGTGGCCTGGCGAGAGCGTCGAGCTGACCCTCAGCCGGCCCGAAGCCATCGCCGGCGCGACGGTCACGGTCTTGCGCGGCACGCACGAGATTTCCCTGGGCAGTCGTCAGCGCGTTTCCAAGCTCGACCTCGCGTTGCGCAGCAGCTTGGGCGAGGATTTTCTCGTCGATCTGCCGGCGGACGCCGAGGTCACCTCGCTCACGCACAACGGCCGCTCGCTCCCGGCGCGCAAGGATAGCAACCGGCTCATCGTGCCCTTGCGTCCGGGCGAACAGGCCGTGTCCATCGGTTGGAAAATCAACGCGCCGCTCGGCGTGCGGGCGCGCGTCGAGGAGGTGCAACTGCCGGTGGAAAGCGCCAATCTCACGACGGTGCTCACCGTGCCGGCGGATCGCTGGGCGCTGTGGACGGACGGACCGCGACAGGGGCCAGTGGTGCGCTTCTGGGGCATTCTTGTCTGTTCGCTGCTTGCCGCGTTCGCGCTGAGCCGGGTGCGCTTGTCGCCTCTGCGGTTGTGGGAGTGGACCTTGTTGGTCATCGGCCTGACGCAAGTGCCCCTCCCCGCCGCCTTGTTCGTCGTCGGCTGGCTCTTTTTCCTTGCCTGGCGCGGACAGGAATCCTTTGCCCGCCGGCGCGTCTGGGAGCACAACACCCTGCAAGTGTTGCTCATCGGGCTGACGCTCCTGTCGCTTGGCACGTTGCTCGCGGCGGTGGGCGAAGGGCTGCTCGGCAGCCCGGAAATGTTCATCACCGGCAACGGTTCGAGCCGCACGGTGCTGCGCTGGTTTCAAGCCCGCTGCGAAGCGCTGCTGCCGCGTCCCGGTTGCGTGACGATCTCGATCTGGTGGTATCGCCTCTTCATGCTTGCCTGGGCGCTCTGGCTGGCCACCGCGCTGTTGCGCTGGTTGCGCTGGGGCTGGGAAAACTTCAGCCGCGGCGGCCTCTTTCGGCACGAAGCAGCCCCCCCTCCCTCGGCGCCCACGCCGTTAAGGACAACCACCCCGGTCGTCCCGCCGCCGCTGCCGAAGTCGTCTTAACCCGAAGGTCGGAATCGCCGGCCGCACTACCTTCGCGGGCTGCGCTGGCTC
>JAFAXH010000144.1 GCA_019241085.1 Verrucomicrobiota bacterium
ACCTTTTGCGCCGCTACAAACCGCCTTCAGGGCGCGCTACGAGCCAAGGCAAATAGTGAGCGATCCTTCGACAAGCTCAGGATGACAACGAAAGGTCCCTCGACTTCGCTCGGGATGACAAAGAAGGAGACAACGGCAGCCAGAGGCAGCCGACACCTGAAAATTTCTTCCTTAATCTTAAAACGGAAACAACTCTTCCTGCGCCTCGCTCGGCGACTGACCGGCTTCGTGCGCCTTGGCTTCGGCGCGGTATTCGGCGAGCAGACCACGGAACTCCAAATTTTCCAGTGCCGCGATGACCGCTGGATAGTCGGGCTGGATTGTGAGCGCTTCGACGGCTTGGGGCAACGGCAGATCGGTGTCGAGTCGCACCATTTCCCGATTTTGGAAAACCTGCGCGCGCGCGTCGGCGAGCTTAGCGCGCGTTTTTTCGTTTTTCACCAAACCAGCCAAATCGGCAAAGAGCTGGTCGAGCGTGCCGCCCGCGAGCACGAGCGAGGTCGCCGTCTTTGGGCCGATGCCGGGCACGCCGGGAATGCCGTCGCTGGCGTCGCCGGAGAGCGCCAGAATATCGAGAATGCGCGCCGGCTCGCTGACGCCCCATTTTTCCCGAATCTGCGCGGGTCCAAGCAGCGCGTAGGTTTGCTCCGGGCTGGCGAGGTCGGCCTTGGCGTTGGAGTAAACGAGGATGTCGTCTTCGACGAGTGAGAGCAGGTCTTTGTCGTTCGTCGCCAAGATGGACTGGATGCCGCCGTGACGGTGCGCGGCGCAGGTGTAGGAAGCCATCAGATCGTCGGCTTCGGTGTTGGGCAGCGAGACGTTGGCGATGCCCATTTTCGGCACGAGATCGCGGATGAGCGGGAGTTGCGGGCGCATGAGGTCGGGCATCTCGGCGCGGTGCGCTTTGTAGGCTGGTTGAAGTTCCGTGCGGCGCGCGGGCAAGCCTTGATCCCACACGCAGGCGGCGAGGTCGGGCCGCAAATCCTTGAGCATCTTGCGCACGGCTTTGGCGAAGCCGAAGATAGCGTTGGTCGGTTCGCCGCGGGAGTTGGACAACTCGCGGATCGCGTGAAACGAACGGTAGGCGTAATACGAGCCGTCGATGAGGAGCAGGCGCTTCATGGGGTCAACTTTTCTTCTGTAACACGCGCAGCAACTCGCGTCCTTCGCGACCGGGATAAGCGCGGGTCGGGCGGTGTGCTTCGATGAGTTGAAAATCGCGTGCGAAGAGCGCGTCGAGTTCATCAACCGAAACCCCGAAAGGCGGTCCGCCGCCGGGCGGCAACGGTTCGTTGGCATCCCACGGATTCAGATAAAAGATCGCCAGCAGCCGACCGCCCGGACGCAGCGCCGCACAGGCCGCCGTCGCGTAATCCGCCCGCCGCGCGGGATCGATGGCGCAGAAACAGGTGTGTTCAAAAACCCAATCGTAGCGGCCGTGCAACGGCTCCGGCAGCGCAAGAAAATCTCCGAGCAGATACGCTTCGTTGCCGGTCTTCGGAAAAGCGCGCGCCTGGCGCAAAGCTTCCGCCGAAAGGTCGAGGCCGACCACCCGCGCGGCTGGCTGGATTGCCACCAGGGCGCGCACGTCGTGGCCCAGACCGCAGCCGGGCACGAGGATGTGGCCGGCCGGCAAATCCGCCGCGGCGCATTGCGCCAGCCATTCAAGCAACGGCGGCGCGGGCGCGCCTTTTTCCCAAGGCGTATCCCCGGCGGAGTAGCGCGCGTCCCAGTCCATGCGTCTGCGGTTCAACGTCGCTGCCAGATGCTCGCTTGCGAGACGCTCCACTGAAATTTCCGCGCGTGTTCACGGATGAGGAACGGCAGGTCGCGCGTCTCGATCAAATCGAAATCCGGCGCCAGCGTCGCGCGCAACGAGTCGAGCGTTTGCACGCGCCGGCCGCTTGCATCCACAAATCCGCCGAGCCATTCCGATTTTGGCGTGTATTCCTCCAGCCAGGTATAAGGCGAGGCCAGGATGAGCCTTCCGCCGCCGGGCTGCACGAGCGCCGGCAAGGCAGCAAGAAATTTCCCCGGCGCGGGCAGCCGGTCGATGAGATTGATGGCCAGGACCATGTCGAATTGCCCGAGACGCGCCGCATCCAGCTTGCAGGCGTCGCCGACTTCAAAGCGCACCCGGCGACGCGCGATTTCCCGCGGCACCGTCGCCACGAGCGGCGTGGTCAGCAGCCCCTCGTCCGTGCGCGTGTAGCCGATGCGACCCGTGGCGCGCAATTCCTCCGCGGCGGCGATGAAGTTGCGCGAAAAATCAATGCCGACAACCTCGGGAAATTGTCGCGCCAGCTCGAAGCTCGCGCGTCCGACCGCGCAGCCCACGTCGAGCGCGCGCCCGCTCGTGACCGCCAGCGTCGGCACGCACTCGCGCACGACGCGCGCGGGAAAACCGAGCGCCTCGCGCGGCGCATGGCTGCTGCCCGCAAAGGCCGGCAGGATTTCCTCCGCGCTGCCGTAATGGAAGAGCAGATACTCGCTGAGCAGCCGGGAAGTTTCGTATGGGTTTTGTTCCACCGTGAGAAGAATCGCTTGCTCTCGGCTCGTGCAGTTTTCGACAGCTTAATCCTAATCGTAATCTTCATCCTAGTCTCTGCCGCCGGAGGCAAGGGCCATGCGCCGCGAACGCAGAGGACTAGGATAAAGATTACGATTAGGATTAAGCTGTCGGTGATCGGAAAAAAAGACGGCTTATTACTTCTCAACCAACCCGAGCAGGTAGGCCGATGGAACGTAATCCTCGATCAAAACCTCCGTGCGTCCATCGCGTTCCCAGCGCACTTGGCGGACTCGGATTTCCGGCGTCTTCGTCGGCGAAAACAGGATGTCGTCATGCGTGGCGTTTTTGCGGTCGAGAAATTTCGGCGGCGTGATGTGCCCGCCGAGATGATCGCTCCGGCCAGTGGCGATGTGAAACGTGCCAAGGATTTTTTCATCCTGAATGTCTCGCCCGCTCACCGGCAGCCGCTGCGTGCCGAAACCGAGTTCGCCCAAGAAACCAGCCGCCGGATCGCCCAGAAGCTTGGCGCGATGCGGCGCGACGGTCGCCTCATTTCCCGCGAGCAAATCGACGCCGACGACGTAGCCGCCCTTGGCCGTGAGCAGCGAAATCGTGCCGTCTTCGTAACGATGCGGGAACTGGCCTTCCGCGCCGATGGGCACGTAATACACTTCGCCCGCCGGCAGGTTCGCCACGTCGGGGCCGCCGCGGCAAAGGCCGTGCGATTTCTGCGCCTCCTGACCGCCGAGCAATAAGCGCAGCGTGTAAGGCTGGCCGGCGTATGCGTAGTCGATCTCCACCGCGTCGGCGCGCGTGAGGCCGCGGCGCAACGCCTCGGCTTCGACGCTGACTTCCTCGTAGTCCACCGCGAGACCTGATTGCAGGATTGTGTCGTTTACGCCGTGCAAGGTCGCGCCGCGGAAGCCGTATTGCTTGGCAAATGCCGTCAGCGGAGCTGTGGCCGAGTAGGTCGAGATGCAGAGGATCAGATCATAGTTTGGATAAATATCCCGCGCCAGACTGCGTTCGTTGCCCGCGGCGTCGAAGGCCACGTCGGGGAGGTCGAGGTTCGAGCCGCCGGTGGCCTCAAAGGCAAACATCTCGCCGCCTTGCAGGTTGAGTTCGGCGAGCACGCGATTTTGCAACGCCTGATAAAAATCGCGGTAAGCGTGCGCTTGAATCGTCAGCTTCGGGTCGTTCAAAAACGCGAAGTCGCGCATGGCCCGCGGGTCCGGCAGATCGATGAGCACCGCGACGCGCTCGCCGGCACGCGGCTGGAACACCGTGCGCAAGAGCCGGGCGAGATCGAACGGTGGAAAGGTGCGCGAACCGTAGGCGGTTTGAAACGTCGCGCCTTCGGTCGAAGCGCGCGGGGCGGGCGGAACGGTGTTGGTTTGCATTGGGTTTGGAGAATGGCGAACCGCGGACGCACCTGCCTCCTCGTTCGCCTGACAATATACGTCGCCAGAGCCGATTAGCGACGCCGCGCGGTTGGCGAGACATTACCCATGAAAGAGTGTGCGTGGTTGGCGGCGACGCAAATTTCGCTTCGTGCCGGGAGCTGGATTCTTTACCTTGCCGCGCCATGAAGTCACTGCTGCCCGTCCTGCTGTCCTTCCTCCTGCTACTACCCTTTGCGAATTGTGGCCGGTGCGGCGATCTGGCGCCGTCGCCCGCTGAGCCGCCAAAATCGTGGATTGAACGCGACAACCTTCTGCCGGACCCAGTCGGGTTGCGCGCGCGGCTGGCCGACAAAGGCGTTGTCTTCAGCTTGCTCTACACCGCGGAAGAATTTGGCAATCCCGTCGGCGGCCGGCGGCAAGGGCAGGTGTATGACGGCCTCGTGGCGGCGGGCTGCGACGTGGATTTTGAAAAATTACTCGGCGGCGCATGGAAAGGGCTGCAATTCCACGTGCTCTCCTACTATCCGCACGGCGCGAGCGGCACGAACAAATACGTCGGCGACCTCGGCCGTTTTTCCAACATCGACGCCTACGATTCCGTGCGGCTCTTCGAGCTGTGGCTGGACGGGACTTTTTTCAACGGCTGGTGCGCTTTGCGGCTCGGTCAGTTGGCGACCGATGCGGAGTTTGCCACCTCGGACGGCGGCGCGCTTTTCATCAATTCCGACTTCGGCGCGCTGCCGACCTTCGCGCTCAACTTGCCGGTGCCGACGTATCCCTACGCGGCGCCCGGCGTGCGCCTGCGCGTCAGCCCGCCGGGTGGGAAATTTTATTTTCAAGGCGCCGCCTACGATGGCAATCCGGACCCCGCCACGTTTGGTGATCCGACGCCCGGCTCGCAGCCGAGCACCACTTACAACCGCAACGGGATTCATTTTAATATCAACTCGCACGAGGGCGCGTTTCTCATTGGCCAGTTCGGCTACCGTCTCAATCGCGAGCCGGACGCGAAAGGTTTGCCGGGCACCTATCGCGTCGGCGCGTTTTATCACACGGATACGTTCAGCGACGAACGGCTGGACAGCTTGGGCCGTTCACTGGCCGATCCGCGTTCAAGCGGTCTCGCCAGGGCGCGCGACGGCAACTACGGCGCGTATTTTTCGGCCGATCAAAACGTGTATGTCGCGCACGGCGCCGCGCCTTTCGCCGGACCCGACAGCACGGCCTCCGCGCCGGTCGGCAATGTCGCCGACAATCCCGGCGCGGGCGCTTCCTCGTCCGCCGCGGCGCCAGCCGCCCCGGCTGCACCGTCCGGATTTGCCGCGGCGGTTTTTCTCCGGGTCGGCGTGGCGCCGGAGGACCGTAACAACGCGCCCTGCACTTGCTGCGCCGGTTGCAACATCCGCGGCCTGCTGCCGTGCCGGCCAAAGGACGTGTTCGGCATTGCTTTTGCCTACGTCGGCATCAGCGACGCGCGCCGGCAACTCGCGCGCGACCGCGAGCGTTTCACGGGCGTGCGCGAGGCGCTGCCGGATTATGAAAACGTCTTGGAAATTACTTACCAAGGCAACGTGACGCCGTGGATGCAACTCCAGCCCGATTTGCAATACATCGCGCATCCCGGCGGCTCCGGCGCGTTCGGCAACGCCCTCGTGCTCGGCCTGCGCAGCGTCGTGACGTTTTAAGAAAAAATCGTTACGCCTGGAGCACCGCGGCGATGATCCGGCGTTTCTCCGAACTGATCTTTCGACCGCGTCGGGAAACGAGCAGGAAATCGTCGCTCACCGTGCTGACCAGCCAGCGTTCCTGACCGTCCTCCAGATCGTCCGCGACCGCTGCCATCTCTGGTTCCGGCGCTGTGTCCGACAGCGACGGCGATGCTTCGCTTTGGCCGTTCGATTGGGCCGTTGAATCAGTCGCGGCAAAGGAAAGCGCGGCCGGTCGCTTCTTGCCCGGCGCGGCAGCAGGAACAGGGGCACTCGGCGCAGGCTCCGGCGGCAGACCCAACTCGCGGCGCTCCAGCGTTCGCAATTCCTCCGGTGAACGTCCGGCGACTTCCTGCTGAATGCGTTCCAGCGGCAAGCCGCGCGCCTGCAACAAGCGGATCACGCGGAGCTGCGCCGCGTGCTTTTCCGTGAACCCGCGCCGCGCCGCGCCTTCGTGCGGCAGACCGCTGCCCGGCGCATCGAGCAGGCCGCGCACGCGGTAGTAGCGGATGTTGCGTTCGTTCAATTCCGACGACGCCTGGCCGTTCGCCGGCAGGACGCCGTGGTCCGCGCACCAGGCGTTGACGCTGTCGGCGAGTTCCTGGATGGAATAAATCGTCGCACGGGCAGGTGCGGCAGTGACAGTGGCGGCGGATTGGGATGACAACATAAATTTGGCAGAACACCCTTGTAACGCGCCGACAGTGTTACTGTCAAAGCTCATGGAAATCCCGGCAATCGAAGTCAGCGGCTTGGAAAAAGTCTTTCGCAAACGCGCCGGCTGGCTGCGCGGCTGGCGGGTGGCCAGCGAGGAATGGGCGTTGCGCGGTGTCAGCTTCCGCGTCCGGCGCGGCGAGACCTACGGTTTGCTCGGCCCGAATGGCTCGGGAAAATCGACGCTCATCCGCGTGCTCTCGACGCTCCTGCTGGCAGACGGCGGCAGCGTGCGCGTGCTCGGCCACGCGCTGCCGGCGGAGGAGCGCGCCGTGCGACGCGCCATTGGCCGGGTGAGCGTGGACGCGGCGTTTTACAAAAAACTCAGCGCGCGGGAAAACCTGCTCTACGCCGCGCAGCTCTACGGACTCGCGCCAGCCCCGGCGGAAAAACGGGCGCGGGAAATCCTGGACCAACTGGGACTGGAGACGAAAAAATTCGATGAGCCGTTGGAAGAAATGAGCCGCGGTCAGCAGCAAAAAATCGCCATCACCCGCGCCATCCTGGTCGAGCCGCCGTTGCTGTTGCTCGACGAGCCGACGACCGGCCTCGATCCGCGCTCGAAACGCGACGTGCAAGAATTTCTCGAAGCCTTTCGCGCGGAACGGGGAACGACCATTTTTCTCACCACGCACGACATGGCCGAGGCGGAACGGCTCTGCCCGCGCATCGGCTTCCTCACCGGCGGTCGGCTGGTTGCCGAAGGGACGGCGGCGGAATTGAAAGCGCAAGCCGGCCACGCGGCGACGCTCGACGACGCCTTCATCGCGCTAAGCGGCGCGCGGCTGGAGTCGGATGACTGAGGCCACACGCTTGTCCTTTTTCGAGATGATCGGGAACAGCGAACATGGCAAAAGTTTAATGGGTCGCGCTGCCTCTCCTTTTGCTTGCCATCGCCAGACCTGTGACGGCAAAATCGGCCATGCGAAAACCCTGCAATTTCCTGGCAACACGGCGCGCGGTGCGAGCCATCGTGGCGGGCGGAATTTTCCTGTGTTGCACTGTCTTGATCGAAGCGAAAACCATCGTGCAGTGCGGCACGCTCATCGACGGTGTCAGCGAGCAGCCGCGCAAGGAAGTGTCGGTTGTCATCGACAACGGCAAAATCGTGGACGTGGTGGCCGGCTTCGCCAACGCTGATGCGAGCGACACCATCATCGACCAGCGCAACGCAACCGTGTTGCCGGGCTTGATGGACATGCACACGCATTTGACCCAGGAGTTTTCGCCCACGGTTTACAGCGAGCAGCTTTTCATGAACCCCGCCGACTTCGCGTTGCGCGCGACGGTGTATGCCCGGCGCACACTGGAGGCGGGCTTCACAACGGTGCGCGATGTGGGCGACATCGACAACGTTTCCATCGCGCTGCGCAACGCGATCAACAAAGGCTTGGTCGTCGGACCGCGCATTTTCACCTCAGCGAAATCCATCGCCACCACTGGCGGCCACGCTGATCCGACGAACGGCTGGGCGCTGCGTTTTCAAGGCGACCCCGGCCCGAAGGAAGGCGTCATCAACAGCCCGGACGACGCGCGCAAGGCGGTGCGGCAACGTTACAAGGACGGCGCGGATTTAATCAAAATCACCATCACCGGCGGCGTGCTCAGCCTCGCCGCCAACGGGCAGAATCCGCAATTCACCGAGGATGAAGTGCGCGCCATCGTGGAGACAGCGAAGGACTATGGTTTCATCGTCGCGGTTCACGCGCACGGCGCCGAAGGCATGAAGCGGGCGATCCGCGCCGGCGTCACCTCCATCGAGCACGGCACCTATATGGACGACGAGGCGATGAACTTGATGAAAGAGCGCGGCACTTGGTATGTGCCGACGATCATCGCCGGCCGCTACACTGCGGACAAGGCGAAGGAGGCAGGCTTTTACCCTGAGATCGTCCGGCCCAAGGCGCTGGCCATCGGGCCGGTGATCCAGAGCACGTTTGCGAAGGCGTATCAAGCGGGGGTGAAGATCGCGTTCGGCACGGACGCCGGGGTTTATCCGCACGGACAAAACGCGCAGGAGTTCGTGTATATGCACGAGGGCGGGATGCCGCCGATGCAGTGCATCCAGGCCGCTACGATCCAGGCGGCGCGGCTGCTGAAAAAAGAAGCGGACCTGGGCAGCGTGGAGAAGGGCAAAGCCGCCGATCTCATCGCGGTGAAAGGCGACCCGCTGGCCGACATCGCCGTGCTGAAGCAGGTGGCGTTTGTGATGAAGGCCGGTGTGGTTTACAAACAATAAACGCCTTACTACGGTCCTGCCGCGTCTCACAGAATTTCCTTGCCAACGAGAGGCGCGCGCGGTTTAGAGAGCCGCGATTCGCCGGCCCTGCTTTTTGTCCGCCTCAATCGAACTTTTCGTCATTTAATTTACCTAACTTTTTAGCATGCCCGACCCCACGAGTTTGCAAGATGTCGATCAACTCCTTGATCCTTCATCATCATCAACACGCCCGGCGAGCGAGCCGAAGAGCCGTTCCGTCGCCGCGCCTTCTCCCGAGGAGCCGCCCGCCAAAAGTCGGGATGACGTTTGGCAACTGATCCGCAAATTCCTCATGGTCCTGGCGGTCCTGCCAGGGATCATCCTGGCGTTTGCCATCGGGATCTACGCCGTCAACCTGCCGTATCTGGATGAATGGCAGCTCGCGCCGTTTTTCATCAAGCTGGGTCAGGGGACGCTCACCTTCGGCGATCTGTTTGCGTTGCAAAATGAGTATCGGCAGCTTTTTCCCAATGCCATCATCGTCGGCCTCGGCTGGCTCACGCACTGGGATACGCGCGTGGAGATGGCGTTGAGTCTGGTGCTGGCGGGATTTGTCGCGTGGGGCCTCTGGCGTCTGGGCCGGGGGACGTTGCCTTGGGTCACGAGGCACTGGCTGCTGGCGCCGGCGATGTTGATGGGGATGAATCTCCTGATTTTCTCGTTCACGCAGAACGAAAACTGGCTGTTCGGCGAGCAATTTGAATACTACATGCCGATCGCCCTGCTGGTGGCCGGCTTGCTCATCGCGTGTTCCGGATTGAGCACCACGGTCAAGATCGTCCTCTGCATGGTGCTGTGCTCGGTGTCCACTTTTTCGATGCCCAACGGCACGGTGCTCTGGCTGCTGCTGTTCCCACGGAGGTCGCTGTATTTGACGGAAAAAAAAGTCGGTTTTCGCTGGGCGCTCGCCTGGGTCGCGCTCGTGGGTATCGAGATGGCGTGCTACCTGCACGGCTACCAAACGCCCAAGCATCATCCCAGCCCGTTGCTGGCGCTCTATCGGCCCGCGAGTGCGCTGACTTATTACTTCTCCTTTCTCAGTTCGCCCCTGTTGCCGGTTGGGCCAAAGGCAACCGCCTTCCTGCCGCTCACGCTGACTGTCGGCGCGGTCTTGGTGGCGCTGTTTGCCTTGGCAATCACCGTGCTCCTGCGACGCGCCAAACATGGTCGCCGGGAACTTTTGGCGCAGTCGGCGCCCTGGATCGCTCTGGGCGGTTATTCCATGCTCACCGCCGGCCAGATCATGATCGGGCGGGTCGGCTTTGGTCCGGTGCAATCGCTCTCTTCGCGTTACATCGCTTTTTCTCTTTATCTCACGCTGGCGCTGGTATGGCTTGGTCTGCTCGTCATCGACTCTTTCACGCCGCAACGCGCGGTCGCGGAGACCGAGCCTCCCCACGGAACTCGCCGCGCCATGCTCTGCCTCGGCGGCGGATTTGCGCTGCTGTTGCTCCTCGTGACCGGGGAGACGTTCCAGTCCTCCATCCAGGAGATGTATGCCAAGCGACGGAGCCTGCTTTACGAGAAGTCCTGCATCTGGGCAATCAATTACCTGGTCCCGAGCAAGATCGCCGAATTAACCACGCGCTGGGGCGTGCGCGATGTCCGGCAAATGGTGAATGCACTCGACCGTCTCGACCTGCTACGACCCAGGGTGCTCAAAGATCCAGACTTGATGAAGGTCGCAGCCGAGGGCGGCGTCCCGCAGTCGTCGAACGGCTACATCATCCTGACTGATACTACCTACGGCAATAAACAGGGCTACGGTTGGGCAATCTTGACCGACCAAGGCGAGCCGGCTCATGCCGTGGCGCTCACCTACCGGGACGATGGCGGCCATTTCCATGTGTTCGAGGTAGCGCGCGTGGATCAGCCGCGGCGCGACGTGGAGCAGAGGATGCACGACCCGTATTTTTTATATTCCGGCTGGGGCGCCGGGATCAACGCCCGAGACATCCCGACGCAGCCTCTGCAAATCGACGCCTGGGCCATCGACATCAATGCCGGCCAGGTGTATCGGCTGGAAGATTATAACCGTTCGGACACGCCGGCCCAACAAACCGCGCCGCAGCCCAGTCCCACGCCGTAGTCGCTCGTGCTGCTAATCCAGCGCCCGCCAGAGATACCAGGCAGCGGTGCTGCGCCAGGGTCGCCAGCGTTCGCCGTAGGCGAGGAGTTCGCGCGGAGTCGGCAGTTCTTTTTTCTTATAAAGTAATTTGAAGCCGGCCCGCACGCCGTAATCCGTCGCCGGCAGCACGTCGGGCCGGGCGAGGTGAAACATGAGCAGCATCTCGACCGTCCATCGGCCGATGCCGCGCAGCGCGGTGAGCTGCGCGACGATCGCCTCGTCATCCATCGTGGCGATGACTTCGCGCGTCGGGATGACGCCGCTGAGCGCCGCCTCGGCCAAGCCGCGAATGGCAGCGAGTTTGGCGCGCGAAAGACCGGCGGCGCGCAACGGCTCGTCAGCCGTGGCGAGGAGGTCCGCGGGCGCGGGGAAAACGCTTTCCTCCGCCGCGCCGAGGCCGTAGATCGCTTTCACCCGGCCGAGAATGATGGCGGCAATTTTGCCGCTGAGCTGCTGGTAAATGACCGACCGCGCCAGCGCCGCGTAGGGCGAGCCTTGCATCAAGGCAGGCGCGCGTCCCGGCGGCAGCACCGCCAGCGCGCAAGGGCCGACCTTGGCGATCAGCCGGCCGAGCCGTTTGTCCACGCGGGCGAGATGCGCGAGGCGCGGATCGGCGGAGGCGGAGGAGTTCATCTGGACGGATTTTTTAGACAGAATTCACAAAATTTTACAGAATTAGAAAGCTGGGAAACAAGCCGCACTTCCTTTCCGGTAATTCTGTTGAATTCTGTAATTCTGTCTGAAAAATCCGTCGCGCCCAAACGCAGAGACTCTTGCGCGCGGGCGGGGGATTTTACTTCGTGACAGGTCGGGCATACCGTTTTTTGCGCGCGGACGCCAGCCGCATCGGCTCGCAGTTCCCCACCGCATTCCCCCCAACATGAACGCCACCGCAGAAACTGATCCGAAAGCCGAAACCGCCACTTCCACCGACGATCCCCGTTGTGTCCCCATCGCGCTCGACGGGCCGATCCCCGAAGGCGACGAAATTCCCTATCCAAATTATTCGGTGGAAGAACATGACATCTGGAGAACGCTCTACGCCCGCCAGCGCAAGCTCCTGCCCGGCCGCGCCTGCCAGGAATACATCGACGGATTGGAACTACTGAAGCTGCCCGAGGACCGCGTGCCGGCGTTGCGCGACGTGAGCCGCGTGTTGGAAAAAGCCACCGGCTGGAAGCTCACCCGCTCGCCGGGGCTGCTGCACGAAAAGGACTTTTTCGAGCGGCTCGCGCGGCGCGTTTTTCCGGCCACCGATTACGTCCGGCCGCGGCACGAACTCGACTACACGCCGGCGCCCGATTTGTTTCACGACGTCTTCGGCCACACGCCGATGATCGTGCACGAATCGTTCGCCAATTTTTTCCAAAAAATCGGCCAGGCCGCCGCAAGCGAGAACGCGGTTGGCGACGTGCGCCTCGGCTTGGTGCGCATCTATTGGTTCACCGTCGAGTTCGGCCTCATCAACACGCCGCAAGGTCTGCGCATTTATGGCAATGGCATCACGTCGAGCTACGGCGAGGTGCAGCACAGCCTGACGGATGCGGTGGAAAAGCGGCCGTTCATTCCGGAAAAAGTCGCGCAACAGGAATACGACATCTGGCACATGCAGCCGGTGCTGTTTGTGATCGACTCCTTCGAGCAACTCGAACGCGGTTTCGAGCATTGGGCGAAAAGCCACCGTCTGCTGTGAACGTCTGGCGCGCGCAGTCGGGCGGCGCGTTCACCAAGGTCTCAAACGTCGCCGAGTTGCGGACGCAGCACGATCTCCTCGATGACCGTGCGCCGGCTCAGCCGGTAGGCGTCGAAGAACGCGCGCGCCACGTCGGCCGCCGGCATCATCCGCGCGGCGAGCACGCCGCTGCCGGTCCAACTCGGCGACATCGTCGCACCGGGCAGGACGGCGGTCACGCGCACGCCGTGCGGTTTTAATTCCTCACGGAACGCACGCGCCAGTCCGAGCACGCCGTGCTTCGCCGCGACGTAGGCGCCGCCGGCGGGAAACGCGCGCATGCCGGCGACGGAGGCCATGATGAAAATATCGCCGCGCCGTCGGCGCACCATCGCCGGAGCGAAGGCGCGGGTGACGAGAAACACGCTGCGCAGATTGGCTGCGAGCACGGCGTCGAATTCATGCGCCGACATATCGAGCAACGGCGTCGGCACGAATTGACCGGCGTTGTTAATCAACACATCGACGCGCGAACGCACGTCGTGCGCCAAGGTTTCAACCGCTGCCGCGTCGCTCACGTCGCACGGGAAAAAGTCCACCTTCGCAGCGCCCAGTTGTCGGCAACGGTGCGCGACCCGCGTGAGCTTGGCCGCTTGCCGCGCCACGAGCGCCAGCCGGACGCCCGCGCCGAGTTCGCGCGCGAAGACTGCCGCAATCGCAGCGCCGATGCCTTGCGACGCGCCGGTAACGAGCACCGTGACGAATGCGCGCGAGTTGTATTTAGCCACGGCGGAAAATGGAATGAGGGAGTTGCCCGCGGAAGACGCGAAAGGACGCGAAAAGAAGAAGAAAATTTTTAGGTGCTATGCACTTAACGAAGGCTGCCTCTGGAAGACGGAGGCCAATGCTGCCAGCACTTTCGTCCCAGGCCTTCATCCGAAAACCCCTTCCTGATTTTTCGCGTCCTTCGCGGGCAACTCCACCTATCCGGCAAGCGCGCCAAAGTCGGTGAAGTCGCCGCGATAACCGCCGGCGACGCCTTTGCAAATCACGGCAACAGCGTCGTGCGAATGGAGCGATTCCAAGTGCGCGCAGGCAACCTGAAAATCGTGAATCCGCGCGTCGGCAACCAGTTCCCGGTGCAGCAAGCGCGCGGCGTCTTCGACAAATTTGACGTTCGCGCCATTCAGTTCGGCGAACGCCTGCTCGTCGCCGCGGCGCACCATCACCTGCGTCTCCGTGACGAGAGCGTTCTTGCAAATTGCTTGCAAATCTTCGAGGGCCAGTTTCGCGCCGGGCGAGACTTCCACCCAGAGCCGCGCGCGGCTGCGTTGCGAGTGCGGGATGGCATAGACGCCGCGCGTGTCGCGCGCATGTTCGGCCAGCTCGGCGGAGCAGGGGCAAGCTGAGGAATAGACGAAGTCGAACCGCAGCCAGCGCCGCAGCCGGTCGTCCGCGCTGCCGGCGCGGTCGCCGCTTTCGGGGTGGTGTTCCGCGCCGCTTAGTTCGGCTTCAAACGCGGCGTCGTAATATTGATAACCGGCCAGCCCGCTGCGCAGGCTCGGCTGGAGCATGGGATAGGCGAAATCGAGCCGCAGCCGCGCGCCGGTGCCGCCGATTTTTTCGCGAAAGCGCGCCAGAATTTTCGGCAACGTGTCGAGCGTGAACGGCTCGTCTTGAAACTCGTAAAACGTGCGGATGATGCGCGACATGTTGATCGCGCGCAGGTGCGCCGGCAGCGCGATGGTGCCGCTGACGCGCGCATCGAGCGTGACGGTTTTTTCCGCCGCCGGCGCGCGAGACTTTCTGCCGTTGCTGCCGCGGTGGTCCTCCGGCGATTGCGCCGACAGAAAACGCAGGGGCAAACGGAAGCCGGAGATGCCGACCTGCTGGAGCGCGGCCGGCGCATGGTGCAGCACGGCGTCGGCTTGACACATCAAGTCGGGCAGCGAGGCGTGATACTCCGGCGTGAGTTGAAATTCGGCGTCGTAATCGCGCCGCAACGGGTTGAGCGACGCGGCGGCATCGGCGTCGTCCACGGGCAAGCTGCTGGGAATCGAACGGGGCATGGAGAATTGTTTTTAAATCAATCCCGGCCATCGCCGGGCGCGGCGTCCGGGCCGTGGTAATCGACGAAGTTACGCTCGGTTTCGTAGAGTCGCACGCGGTGCAATTTTCCCGCGGGCAGGCGTGGCGCAATTTCGTTCCAAAAGGCTATGACGAGGTTTTCCGTGGTCGGGATGATGCCGCGCAAAAAATCGACTTCGAGGTTGAGGTTGCGGTGATCGCAACGGGCGACAATCGCGTTTTCCAAGACGGATTTCAGCGCGCTGAGATCGACGACGTAGCCGGTCTGCGGGTCGGGCTGGCCGCGCACGGAGACTTCGAGCACGTAATTGTGGCCGTGCCAAAGCGGGTTGTTGCAAGGGCCATAGGTTTGCTGGTTCCACGCGGCGTCATGCGCGGGATTGTCGAGGCGGTGCGCGGCGTTGAAATGCACCCGGCGCGTGACCACGACGTTGCCAATCAAGCCGGCCGCGGCCTGCAAAGCGGATGCACGCGTGGGGGAGGGCGCAGACACCGGCGGCAATATAGCGCGCTGGCCGGGAGGGTCAACGCAGGTGCGGGTAGGGACGTTTCGCCGAAGCCTCCCTGAACATTCGGATGGCTCGGCGACCCGTCCCTACCTGTGACGCACTGATCGACAGCTTCACAACCGCCACAGGCCGGCTTGGTTCGACTCCGTCGGCTTCTCCGGCCGCAAGCGGGCGAGCACGGTGGCGGCGCGTTCGGCGCCGGTCGGCGTGAGATCGAGCGCGAGCGTGGCCGGTTCCTGCCAGGGGATTTGCGGCTGTTGCGTGGCGCCGCAAAGGTAGAGAAACAAGCGGCCCAGTCCGTCGATGAGCACGGCACTCTCGGTCACGCGCACGGCGGGCGAAGCCTTGTCTGGCGTAACGTTGAACTCCGTGGCGTCGTTGTGAAAATCCGCGCCGATTTCCACGCCGCCGCGGCAACGGTGCAAGGGCAGCACGACGCGCGCATTTTCTCCCATCGGCATGGCGTAAAGCGCCGCGTCGAGCGACCAGCGGAAGGTCGTGCGCGCGTAGGCGGTGACGTGCGGATTGGCGTAGAACGCGAGCTGCGCTTCGAGCAACTCAAAGCGCGGCAGGTCGAGCAGCGGCGTGAGCAATTTGATCAGGTCGGTGCGCGTGGCCGAGCGCGGCGGCGGCAGCGGTGATGAAGTCGCCGTGAGATCGAGCCACGGCGTTTCGAGTCGAACCGCGGCGTTGCCGCTGCCGGCGCGAATGACAAACGGCGCGCGGTCGGTCTCGATGTGCAGCGCGATGAGCGGGCGGTCGCTGCGGTCGCGGAGTTTGCGCTTTGAAGATGTCGATGGCGTCGTCGGCAACGTCATTTCCACCGGCACGACGCGCGGCATCAAGCCGTCGAACCACGAGCGCAATCCGGCGAGCCACGCATCGCAATCGCTTTTCTTCGCGCCGCCAGAACCGATGCCGATGAGCCAGAGCAGGTCGCGACCGCGGGCGGCGTTGGCGTGCGCCGCGAGCTGACGCGCCGCGACGCGGGCCGGTCCGGGCCAGCGATGGAAGCACGCAGAGAAAACGTCTTCCGGCGCAGCGGAACAGTCCTGTTGTTTGTGCCCCAGCCGTTCGAGCAAGCGCAACGCGCGATATTCGATGTCTCGGAGTGATTCCTTGCTGCTCACGGCCATGGAAAAAACAGCGTGCTTCTACTTCCTTTCTTTGCGGCTTTGCGCCTTTGCGTGAGGACTGCTTTTAATTTTCGCTGGAATCCACCAGCATCAACTCGGCGGCGAGCTGGGCAATCTCCTCCGGCCCGCGGCGCATCAAGGCTTCGCCGACCAAGATCGCGTCGGCGCCGGCGTCGCGCGCGCGGCGGCTGTCGGCGGCGGATCGGATGCCGCTTTCACTCACCAGCAGCACGCCGGCGGGGACTTGCTCGGCGAGCGTCTCGGTGGTGGCGAGATCGACCTCGAAGGTCGTCAGATTGCGATTGTTGATGCCGATGATTTCGGCGTCGGCCTCGAGCGCGCGATCCAGTTCGGCGAGCGTATGAACCTCCACGAGCGCGTCGAGCTGGCAGGCGCGCGCGATGTCGAGCAGATGGTGCAGGGCGGCGTCGTCGAGCGCGGCGACGATGAGCAAAATCGCGTCCGCGCCCGCCGCGCCGGCTTCAAAAATCTGCACTTCGTCGAGCACGAAATCCTTGCGCAAAACCGGCAGCCCGATGGCCGCCCGCACGGCGCGCAGGTGGTCGAGATGTCCTTGAAAAAATTGCTCGTCGGTGAGCACCGAAACGGCGTGCGCGCCGGCGGCCTCGTAACCGCGCGCAATCGCGACCGGATCGAATTCCCCGGCGATGATGCCGGCCGAGGGCGACGCTTTTTTCACCTCGGCAATCAGGCGCAGGCTCGCGCCGTCGTCGCCGAAGCGGTCGAGCGCGCGGGCGAAGCTGCGGCCATCGTTGCGCGCCAGCGCGGCGCGGCGGAGCGCGGCGCGGGCTGGTTCCAGCGCGGCAATTTCCTGGCGCTTGACGGCGAGAATCGGCGAGAGGCGGTCGTGGTTGTTCGACATCGGGCGGCGAAGAAGAATGTGATCCGCTAGCTTTGCAGCTTGCGCACGAGGTCGCGCACGCGGTCCGTTCCGCTGATGTGGTAGAAGATCACGTCGGCTTCGTCGGTGGCGGCGGAGGAAAATTCCACTTTGCCGATGCCCAACAGCCCGGCGAATCCCTCCTTCGACACGTTCATGCTGCGGATGTCCTGGATGCGGATTTCCTGCGTGTCTTTGACCCAGCGGCCGTATTCCATGATGACGCGATGGTTGGTCACCCAGTAGCGACGCTTGGCGCGCTGCCAGGCGATGGCAACGATCACCAGCAGCAGGAGCAGGAGTGGCAGGGTAAAAATCCAGGGCAGCAAAGCGGGCGGCAGATTGTTGCGAAACAAATAAAGCAGAGTCCCGAGCGCGCCTGCCACGACGATGCCGACGAGCCATTGACCCAGAAAATACCAGTGCGAGACGCGACCCGACCAGAGCACTTGCTCCGGGGCGTGAGAGGATGGTGCGGTGGCAGTGTCCATGCAGGAAGTCGCCGCAGCTCAGCGCACGCGTTTCAGCCGGAGCCAGAAGCTCGTCCCGCCGCCGGGGCGAGGTTCGTGGCCGATGCTGCCGCCCCATTGTTCCGTGGTAATCCGGCAAAAAAACAGTCCCAGACCCGCTTTGCCGCCGGAGCAATTGCCGCGCACGAATTTCTGGAAAATCTGCGGCGCCACGTCGGGCGACACGCCGGGGCCTTCGTCCTCCACCGCGATCCGCACGAAATCTTCTTCCGCCTGAAATGAGACGCCGATGCTGCCCAGGCGGGGCGAAAAGCGCATCGCATTCTGCAAGAGATTATAAAAGATGCGCTCCAGCCGGCTTTTTTCCGCGATCACCCGCAGGGAGGCGACGCCGGGCGGAAGGCGGACCTCTCCGCGGATGTCGTGCATCGCCAGCGAGGGCTGGAGCGTCGCCAGCACTTCGCGGCCGCAGGCGATCGCGTCGGGCGCTTGCGCGGGGTCAGGCAGGGTCTTGTCGGCGGGACCAAATTCCTCCCGAAACGTGTCGAGCAAATTGTTGATGAGGTTGGCCTGTCGTTTCGCAGCCGCCAGACCCAGATCGACCAGTTGTTTTCCCCGGCGGGAAAGGTTTTCTTGTTTGGCGATTTCGAGCGCGCCCATCATGCCTGTGAGCGGTCCCGACATGTCGTGGATAATGCAGTGCAACAGGATGTCCTTTTTGCTGATTTCGGAAAATAGACGCTCGTGTGCCAGCGACAGCTCGCGACCTTTTTGGAAGACCTTGTGCAGACGGTCGAAGCCGGTCGTGAGCCGCCGGATGAAGAGAAAATTCGAGTTGCCCCGGCGGTAGGCCACCGCTTCGAAGTTCATGTCAGCACCGTCGGGCGCGGTCTCGGTCCAGAAACCCGACACCATCTTGCCGTCCACGCCGCGCGCCCAAAATTCCTCGGCATCCTCCAGAAAATATTCCAGGAACGGAAAAATCGTCGCCGGTCGCAGTCGGCCGCCTTCGGGAGAAAATCCCGCCGGCGCGAAGGCCGCAAACCAGTCGGGGAAAAGCCCCGCCGCGGTGAAGTCGGCCGCACTCAGCCGCTCCAGCACGAGGATGCTGCAGGCAGCCATCAATTCATCGTAGGGCGGACGTTTGCTCATGAGTGGTTCAGCATGGCTTCGGTGAGAATCTTGAACGCAGCTTCCACGGCGTCGCCGCTTTTCGCGCTCGTGTGAAACACCTTCCAGCCGAGCGCGGTCAGGCTTTGCAACTCCGTATCGGTCAACTCCCACTCGGCGGCAAGGTCGGCTTTGTTGATGAGCGCCAGAAAGGGCACGGAGCCGACTTTTTTTTCGGCGCGCTGCTGGATGTTCAGCGCGCGATCAAACGACGAGCGCCGGGTTCCATCGATGACCAGCAGATAGCCGGACGCCCCGCGCAGGTAGGCGATATCGACGGCGCCAAATTCGTCCTCGCCAGCGAGATCCCAGATCGTGAGATTCACGGCCCGGTCTCCCATCGACAAGGTTTTCTTGTCAATCTTCACGCCGATCGTGGTGTGGTATTTTTCCGTGAAAACACTTTTCACGAAGCGCGCCACCAGGCTGGTCTTGCCGACCGCGTGACCTCCAAGCAGACAGATTTTTTTTTGAATCATGACAACAGCTTTGTTCCAGGAGCCGGCCGGGTTGAGCAGCAGGCGCGACGATTCGCACCCATTTTCTGCAACCAAGCTCGCGGAAACCGGGAGACGCGCCTTTAGCAAAATTTCCGCGGCTCGCAATGGCGCTTCACCCGGCCTTGCAAGCAGCTAGCAAATAAATGTGTCTTGCAACAGTTCTTTCGTGGGATAGGCGACAGGATTTTAGGTGCGCGAGCACCCAGAGCAGATCGGGCGAGCCTTAAAATCTGAGGCTCCATTCAATAGACGCTGGCGGCGGAATTCCTTCAGAACAAGCCAGCAATTGATCCAATCCGTTGGGTCGAGCTTGCGACGGCGAAAATCCCTTGCCCTGATTTTCAAACCGCGCATAGTAACGCCCGTTCGCCCGGTGGTGGTAAAGCGAAGCCAAGGCGTGCCCTGACTTTCTCGAAACTGCTGGACGTATCTTGACGCGCCGCTGTGCGCGTTTCAGATTTGCCGGATCAAGGGAGAAAATTCAGCGCGGTTTTCGCGGGTGTAGCTCAGTGGTAGAGCATCTCGTTGCCAACGAGAATGTCGAGGGTTCGAGTCCCTTCACCCGCTCGCTCGCTTTCCTGCCTGCGCGCGTCTCGTGCGGGCCGGTTTTTCCCTCGAAGCAGCGGGAAAAATCCCAAGCGCATTCAGAACGTCAGCCGCAGGCCGCCGAGGAGGCTGCGGCCGGGCAGGGGCAGCACGTCTTTGAGAAAGCTTTGGTGGTTGCGCGCTTGCTCGTCGAGTAGGTTACTGCCGCGGAGAAATACCTCTGCCGTGACCGGCGAGGATGATGCCGTGAGGCCGAATGGTGGGAGTTGCAATTGGTAGCTGGCGGTGGCGTTGAGAAAGGTGTAACCCGGCATCGCGGTCTCGAAGGGCGCGATGCGGTATTGATGATTCACTCGCACGCCTTCGATTTTGGCGCTGAAATTTCCGCTGACGTAGCCCAGGCCCGCGCCAAAGCGTAACGGCGTGATCCGAGGCAGGCTCTCACCAGTGTCACGATCCTCGGCGTGGACATAGTCGGCTTTGAGTTCCAGATAAAGATCGCGCGGATTGCGGATCATTTCGCTGTCCTGGCGGGCGACGACGGCCTTCACGCTTTTCGAGTCCGGCGGCGCGATGGGGCGCGAGACGCTGGCGGGCAGGAGGTGAAAATCCACGAGCGCCTCGCCGCCGTAGAAGTCGGCGTTCTTTGCGGTGTAGCGAAAGACTTGCAACTCGTCGATCACATCGTCCGTTGGCGTGAAGTCGATGAAATCGTAGAAGCGATTGTAAAATCCCGAGAGCGCGCCAGTGACAAAGCCCGCCCGCCGTCGAATGGAAACATCAAGACCGAGCTGCTTTTCCTGGCCGAGATTCGGATCTCCGATGAGGTATTGGAACGTCGCATCGTGCGGGCCGCGCGCGAAGAGTTCCTCGGCCGTGGGCGCGCGTTCGGCGTAGGAGAGCGTCAGCGCCAGCGCGGTGTCTTTGGCAAATTCATAGACCACGCCGGCGGCGGCCGAGAGCGGGAGGAACGCGCGCTGGCCGCGGTCACCCGGCTGGAGGCTCGTCCGCAGCGGATCGGTCGAGTCGATGGAAACATGGCAGTATTCCACGCGTCCACCTAACTGCACGCGCAGCGATGGCCGGAACGCGCTGGCGTCGCCGCCCGCGACGGCGCCTTTGCCGTCCGTGCCCGTGGGACGCGGCGGCGCGGAAAGGTCGCCGTCGCCACCGAGCAGTTTGATTTCTTCAAAAAAGAATCCAGCCGGCTGCACGGTGTCACTCGGTTGGAGAAAGGCGTCGGCGCCGAGCACGCTGAGGTGCTTGTAAAAAACCTGCGCGCCGACGGAGCCTTCCAACGCGCCCAGAGGTTGCTGCACGAGTTCGAGGCGCGAGTCGAGGCCGTTGGTTTTGAACGTCGAGCCGACCTCGTTGCCGTCGATCTCCAGGTGTTTGTAATCGGTGTAGCTGAGCTTGAAGTTCGCCACGCGGAACAGCGGCCAGGGATCGACGAGCGACGCGCGGAACTCGCCGCGGCGCTTGGTGACATCGAGCCGCACGGGCACGGGCGCCGCCGCCGTGCCCTGGTCCGCCGGCGCGACGACCGCGCCCGGATCGACCGGCACGCCGTAAACGCTCAGGAATTGATTGAAGCTCGCGCCGACGTAGCCCTTGTCCGAAACGTAGGAAAGTCCCGCGCCGAAGTCTTTGGTTTGCACGTAAGTATTCGGCACGTAGCCCACCGTGTCGCCGCCGAAACCGTTGTCGCGCGCCCGCGCTTCGGGCGAAAGATCGCGCCGCGAGCGCTCGCTCAGCGCATGGTCGGGAATTTTTAAATCATTGGTAAAAAACCGCGTGCCATCGACGTGCAAAACCCAGTGATTTGTCAGCGCGAGGTCCAACGTAAATGCGCCGCTGCGCTCCAAATCCACGCTGCCCATGCGCCCGACGAGTTCCCCGCCAAAGCGACCGTTGGCCGGCAGCGCCGTCGGAATGCGGTTGTCGATCACGTTGACCACGCCGCCAATCGCGCCGGAGCCGTAGAGCACCGTGGCCGCGCCGCGCACGACTTCGACCGAGGTGACGATGAGCGGCGCGACGCTCGGCGCGTGATCGGGCGAGAGGTTTGAGACATCGAAGACTTCCGTGCCGTTGTTGAGCACGCGCACGCGGTTGTCCTGCTGGCCGCGGATGATGGGCCGGCTGGCGCCCGCGGTGAAGCCGCTGCTGGCGATGCCCGGCTCGCCGTCGAGCGTGTCGCCGAGCGTGACGGCGCGCTTTTCACGCAAGTCGAGGCCGCTCAGGTCGCTGACCGGTTGCGCCAGATCGAAGGCGCCGCGGTCGAGCGGGCTGCCGGTGACGACGACGCGATCCGGCGACGCCGCGGGGCTGGCAGCGGCGGACGCTGGAGGCGGGTTGGAATTGTCGGTTTCTTGGGCGCGCAACGCGCCGGGCAGGGCGCAGGCGGCGAGCGTGAGCAGCCACGGAGCTGGGCGGCGGGAGACGGGGAATTTCATGGGCGGGCGGCGGTTGGATTGATGCAAGTAATTTGCATTTGAATTGCAAGTTATTTGCATTTTTAGTAGTGTTAATGCAAGTTATTTTCAATAAGAAAATTTCCGTCCGGCCCAAGGCATTGCTTGCAAGTTACTTGCAATAGCCGGACCGCCCCTCGCGGGCCGCGGCGTTTTTTTCCGGTGCAAATCGGGCGGCTTATGTCACAATCCCGCGCTGCGCCGTTCCCGGTTTGGCCATTTGACCCATGCGAAATCAATTCGCCCGCCTGCTGCCGCTGCTGTTGTTTCTCCTAGCCGCCGCGCCGTGCTCGCACGCCGGCGGAGACAAGGGGACGCAGGCGGTTTTCCGGCTGGAGCCGGAGATTGATTGCCCGGCTTGCGAAGACCGCATTCACGAACTGCTGGCCCGCACGCGCGGCGTGCAAAAGGTGGACATCGACGTGATCGCCAACCGCATCGTCGTGCGTTTCGACGCTGGCCAATGCACCGCCGGCGCGTTGATCGGCCGCATCGCCGCCACGGGCTACCAGGCGAAGCAAATCAAGTAGCAGCGGACCTCAATCCCCGGTCGATTGCGGCGCGAGGGGAGCGTCCGCGCGGGTCTTCTTTTCCCAGCGCGCCAGCGACTCGCCGTGCAGATGGCGCGGGCGCAGGTAGCGCGCGAGCACGCCGTAGCGCGGGCCGCAAATCAGCGCCGCAAGGAAGCCCGCGCCGAGCACCAGAACGATGGCCGGCCCGCTCGGAATGTTCGTCCAATACGAGAGCAGCAATCCAATCGACGCGCCCGCCGCGCCGAGCACGCCGCCGCCCCACATCATCAGCGAATACGAATCGCTCAGCAGATAAATCGTCGCCGCCGGCAGCACGAGCAGCCCGATGGAAAGCACGACGCCAACGGCCTGCAGGCTGGCGATCATCGCCAGAATCATGAGCGTGATGAGCAGATAATTCAGCCGCGCCACCGGCACGCCGACGCTCATCGCCACACTTGGCTCGAAGAGCGCCAGCAACAACGGCCGCTGCTGGCTGACGAGGCAGACGCTGGCCAGAAAGCCGACGAGGTAAATGATCCAGAGATCGGTGTTGGAAATGCCGAGGATGTTGCCGAAAAGGAAATGGTTCAAATCCACCGGCACGCGCGCGTATTTCAGCAGGATGACGCCCAGCGCAAACGACACCGTGTAGAGCGCGCCGATGGCCGTTTCATCCTTCAGGCGCGAGGTGCGCGCCACAAGCTGCCCGCCCACGCCGACGAGCAGCGCGGCGATCACCGCGCCGCTGAATAAGCCGAGCGGCGCGAGGCCGAAAAAAATCGCACCGACCGCGAGTCCCGGCAGCAGCGAGTGCGACAACGCGTCGGCTAAGAGCGCCAGGCGCCGCAACACGATGAAGGCGCTGAGAAAGCCATTCGTGAAGCCGACGAGCACGCAGCCGAGCAGGGCGCGTTGCATGAATTCGTAGTGCAGCGGTTCGGTGAGCCAAAGCATAAATGGAGAAAAGCTCTAAGCCCCAAGCTCGAAGTTCTAAACAAGATCAAAGTTCCAAACTTTAAGTTCAAAATTCGAGCACGAGGTTGTCGCCAATTTCGGTTTTTTTGAGCTTTTGGTTTGAAGCTTGTTTAGAGCTTCGAGCTTGGGGCTTAGAACTTTTTTTCTAGCCGGTGAAAACATGCGTGGAAAAAGTTTCCGCAATCCGCTCGGGCGTGAAGACTTCGGCAACGTCGCCAAAGGCCACCAATTCGCCGTTGAGAAAGATGACTTGATCGAACAAGTCGGGCACCGTTTTCAAATCGTGATGGCTGACGATGACGAGCTTGCCCTCCTCCGCGCTGAGCCGGCGCAGCAACTCGCCGAGATGCGTCTGCGCGTTGCGATCCAGGCCGGTGAACGGTTCGTCCAAAAGATAAATGTGCGCGTGCTGCGCCCACGCGCGGGCGAGAAACGCGCGCTGCTGCTGGCCGCCGCTCAACGCGCTGATCTGCCGGTCGGCGAGGTCTTGCAAGTGTGTCGCAGCCAGCGCTTCCTGCACGATGCGGCGATCCTCCCGTTTGAAGCGGCCCCAGTTGCCGAGCGCTGGAAACCGGCCCATTTCCACCAATCCGCGCACAGTCAAAGGGAAGTCCCAATCCACCACGCTGCGCTGCGGCAGATAGGCAATGCAACGCTCGCTGCCGCCGCGGCGCGACGGCTCTTGATGGCGGTGCGTGTGGTGCCGCGCGTGCGTGTGCTCGTGGCCCTCGAAGACGACCGTGCCGGTTTCAAACGGCAGCAGGCCGGCGAGCGATTTGAGAAAGGTCGTCTTGCCGGCGCCGTTGGGACCGAGCAGCGCGACGCATTTGCCGCAGCGCAATTCGAGATCGATGTGATGCAGCGCCGGCACGCGCTGGTAGCTGACGGTGAGGTCTTTGATGGATAGTCGGTGGGACGACGACATGGGAGAAATTTTTTGGCGGCGGCAATTTTCTTTCGGCTACGGCGACGGCGATTCGCCGGGCGAGGCGGGCACGGTCAAAATTTCGGCCATCGCGCCGCGCGCCCAGAAAGTTTTCTCAACCGTCTGGCCGGTCGGGAAACTCACGCGAATCCGCGCCGCCGTTTGCTCCGCGTCGTCCGGCCAATGCGCCTCGAATGTGAGGTCCACGCCTTCTTTCGGCAAGTGCGCGTGCCATGTCGCGCGCGCGGTGGTTTCACCGCTGACATCGCCGCTCTGCAAAATTGTCTGGCCGGGTTCCTTGAGTTGAAAACTGGTCGGCGGCGGTCCGGCGAAGGTGACTTCGACTTCGAGAGAAATGGTCGTCGGCGCGGGCGTGGATTCCGCGGCAACGGGCGTTGCCGCCGCGGCGATGGGCGCGGGATGGGTCAGACGCCAGACCGGCACGCTCAGGGCCGCGAAAATGAGCACGACGAACAAGAGCCGCAACCAGGGTTGACCGCGCATGAGTCGAACAAGAGAATCCGCCGCGCAGCCCGTGTCCAGCGGCTACTTCAAGGCGTTCACAATCGTCGTCACGTTGTGGCGCATCATCGCCTCATACGTCGCCGCGTCGCTGTCCGGCGCGCCGAGGCCGTCGGCGTAAAGTTCGCCGCCGACTTTCGCGCCGGTTTCCTGCGTGATGGCGGCGACGACTTTTGGATTTTCAATGTTCTCGAAGAAGACGGCTTTCACGCCTTGCTTTTTGATGGTCTCGATGAGTTCGGCCACGTCTTTGGAAGACGGTTGCGCTTCGGTGCTGACGCCTTCGATTGGATAAATGCGAAAGCCGTAGTCGCGGGCAAAATATTGGAAGGCATCGTGGCTCGTCACGAGCTTGCGTTTTTCGCGCGGCAGCTCGGCGACTTTGAGTTTGATTTCCTTGTCCAACGCATCGAGCCGCGCACTGTAAGCCGTAGCGGCGGCGGCGAACGCAGCTCCGTCCGCCGGGTCCGCTTTGCCGAACGCATCGCGCACGACGCCGACGGCTTTTTTCACGTTGGCGATGGAATGCCACCAGTGCGGATCCTCGACGGTTTTCTTGTCCTCTTTGAGCCGCAGCGAAGGGCCGACGCCGCTGCCCACGTCAACGAATTTTCCGCTGCCGCCGCCCGAGCTTTGTTCCAGCCGGGAAAGATAGCCTTCCAATCCTTTGCCGGAAACGAGCACGACATCCGCGCCGGCCACCTGCTGCACGTCGCCGGGACTGGGTTGAAATTCGTGCGGGTCCACGCCGGCCTTGACCAGTTCGATCACCTGCACCTTGTCGCCGCCGACGTTGCGCGCGAGATCGCTCAGCACGGTGGAAAGCGACACGACTTTCAACGGCGCGTTCGCCGCCGCGTGCGCCAGGGTCGTCGCCCAGGCAAGCGCCAGCACACAACCGGCGAGGATGGAGAATCGTTTCATCGGTGAGCGGAGCATAAGGGACGGACGAATTGTTGCAAGTAGTTTGCGTTTTTCAATGAAAATTCTTGCAAGTAATTTGCAAGAGCAAGCAATTTGCAAAAAAAAATCTGCGTCTGCGCCGGCGGCGAATTTCTCAAACGCACAAACCCTTTTGCAATTCCGGGCGGCGGCTGTTAGGCTACGAGCCATGTCGCGAACGCACGCGCACGGCGCTTCCACCCTCCCGACGCTTTCCGCCGACACGATCCTCGACTTGTTGCGCGGGCAGGGGATGCGGATCACGCGCGGCCGGGTGGCGATCATCTCGGCCTTGCTCGCCGCCAAAGCGCCGCTGTCGCTGGAGGAAATCCGCGTCGCCGCCGGCAAGCGCGCGCGGCAGGAGCCGCTGGATTTCGCGACGGTCTATCGCGTGATGGAGACGCTGGAAGAGTTGAAGATTGTGCAAAAAATTCACTTGGGCCGCGCGCGCAGCCATTATGAATTGGTCGATCCGCACGCGCACCACGATCACCTCGTCTGCACGGATTGCGGCAAGGTGGAAATGCTCGATGAACCGTGCCCCGTGGAACCGCTCGAACGCAAGTTGCGCCGGCACTACGGCTACGCGGAGGTGAAGCATTCGCTCGAATTTTTTGGCCGCTGCCCGGATTGCCAGTGAGGGGCGGCGGCGAACAAGCGCATTCAGCATTCGCGCTGGCTTGGCTTCAGAGATTTTCGCCAAAGGCGAGGAGCGGCCGATACCCGCGCAGGATGCTCTGCAAGGCTGCGACGGCCGCGGCGGACTGCGCCTGGGCGGGCGCCTTCTGCGGGGTTTCAAAGATGATCTCGAAGGGCGCCGGCGAGGGCGAGGGATCCGCTGGGTTGGACAGGACTCCCTCCGGGCAGCGGGTAATGACTCCGTCGCGTGCCGGGAATCCGTCGATCATTTCGCCTTGCGCCAGTGGCAGAAACTGGGACGCCGCCTCGAGCGCGGGCCGGGCGAGCGCCTCGGTTAGCGTCGCGCCGCGCACGTAGGCGTAGCAGCCGTCGCAGGTATCGTCGGCGTGCAGAGCGATGAGGCCGTGGAAACCGTGCATGCCGAGTTCGCGTTCCAAAAGCTGGACCTCCGGCTGCGCGGAGCCACGCCAGAATTCGCGGTTCAAATCGAGACCGGCGCGCGAGTGTCGCGTGCGGTCTTCATAACCGCTGGGATTGCAAACGGGATAGGCGTAAAGCTCGTAGCCTTGTGCGGGCGCGGGATCATCGGCGAGCGTCAATAGGAAGTCGCGCAGGGCGAGGGCGGTTTCCCGTTCATCCCCGTGAATGGACGCAAACAGCCCGAGCCGAATCGTATCGCCCCCGCCGGGCGCGCCGCGAAAGACAAAGCGCGGCAGTTGGTAGCGGCAGGGGCCGTGGTGGAATTCGCCAATCGGCGAATAGCGCAGTGCCGAGCCGGGAAGGCGGCCACACTTAGCCAGCAGCGGGGCAAGCAGTGACTCGATCAGGTTCGCGACGGGGGGGTGCTGCACAACCGACAAAAATTGCCCATCACAATGCCAATTTTCCACTCCAACCATCGCACGACAAAACGCGGCCGGCTTTCACCACACCCCACTGCCAGCGGCAGCCGACCACATGGCGCTTTTAGCCCAGGCGATAAACGATCCGCGCCTTGTCGGTATCGTAAGGTGACATTTCCAATTTCACGCGGTCACCGGCGGTGAGACGGATGAAGCGCTTGCGCATCCGGCCCGAAATGTGGGCCAAGACCAGGTGGCCGTTGGGCAGTTCGACGCGAAACATCGTGCCCGCGAGCACGGCGACGATCTTGCCTTCGAGTTCAATGATCTTTTCCGCTTTTTTTTGATCTATGCGCATGAGCAATCGGGAGGTGGGGAACAGAAACGCCCTGCTGCTTTTCTTGAGCAACAGGGCGTCCTTTTAACGTTTGAAATGAGAGATAATTTTTCTGAAATCTCTTAGCGGCGACTATAACCGCCGCGCTGGCCGCCGCTGTCGCGACCGCCACCGCCGCCGTAAGAACGCTGGCCACCACCGTAGGAGCGCTGGCCGCCACCACCGCCACCGCCGTAGCCGCCGCCACGTTCTTCACGCGGACGGGCTTCATTGACGGTCAGGGCACGGCCTTCGACTTCCTTGCCGTGGAACTGTTGGATGGCCTTTTGGGCGTCGGCCGCTTCGACCATGGTGACGAAGCCGAAGCCGCGCGATTTCGCGGTCATGCGGTCTTGCATGATGATGGCTTCCTGCACCGGACCGACGGTGGCAAAGAGGTCTTGGAGATCGGTCTCAGTCGTGTTGAAAGAGAGGTTGCCGACGTAGAGTTTAGCTGACATTAGGATTGTTACTTTCTGTATTGCACAGAGCTGAAGAGGATCTCGCGGGACTGTGTTTCCGGTCTTCGGATTTCAAACTGTCCCTTGAGGCTTCCTCAACTGACAATCCACCAGCAACCTTGAAGGTCTTGTTTCTCTCGGCCTGTGAAACCAATATCGACGCCGGCGCGCAAATCGCAAGCGACATCTCGCTGGCCGCGCAGAGAGCGCGGGGCGGCTGTGATTGCTTTCACAGGCCAGTCTTATACATAGCTGTCGTCGCCCCCGCCGCCGCTGTCGCCCCCGCCTGAATCGGAGAAGGCATCGTCCGCGCCGGAGTTATCGAAGCCCATGTCCTGCACGTCGGAGTCGGTGAGGTTGCCGCCAGAATCATCGTTGCCGGCGTAATTTTCCTCGACCGGCTCGCTCGATTGCATCAACGCGTCGCCGTGTTCTTCGGTGGTTTCTTCTCGGCCGGCGTCTAAGCGGTCGCCCACCTCTCCAGCCGCATCGCCCTGGCTGCCATAGTAGTTGTTGATGGTCTCGTTGCGTTCGACGACCTCCCCAGGATGACCGAAGCCGCCCAAAAAGCCGCCTCCGCCGGAGTGCCCGCCGCCGAACCCACCGAAACCGCCTCCGCCCGTCAAACCGGAAAACGGACCGCCGCCGTGGCCGAGCAGATTTTCAATGCCTTGAAACAATAACGCGCCGCCCGCGACGCCAGCCGCCGTGGTCAACGCGCCGCGCATAAAACCGCCGCCGCCACTCCCGCCGCCTGCGGACGCTGGCGGCGGCGCATACTGAGGCTGAGTCCCGCCGCCTCCCTGACCGGGCAACGGCGGTGGCGCGTCTCGATACGTGGCCGGCGGTGCGCCGCTGGGCGAGGGCGGCGGTGTCGCGGACGGCCGTGGGACGGGTGGAGGCGTCGCCGAGCTGCGTCCGAGCAATCCGGATAGAAAACTGCCGCCACCGCCGCTGCCAGAGGCGCCACTGCTGCCGCCACCGCCAGCAGCAGCAGCAGCGCGCGCATTTGCCTCGGCGACCTGACGTTCCAAATCCGCGATGCGGCTCTGCGCGCCTTTCAACGCGTTCTCCTGCACGAGCGCCGTTTGCACGAGCAGATACGGCGCGCTCGGCTGCTCAACGACGCGGCGGCGGATGAGTTCGTCGGCTTCCTGATCCTTGCCCGGCGCGTCGGCGGAGCGCAGGCGGTCGAACAAACCGGTGATGAGGTCGCGTTCTTCGGGTATCATGGCAAAAATCTCGTTGGGGTTTGGCGGCGTGCAACAAAGGAAATCGACACGCTCGCAAACGGAAAATCGGTTTGCCCCCTCGCCTTGGTTGTGAACCCGGAAATTGCGCTCTCAAAAAGCGCATCCGCGGTTCTGGCTGGTATGTCTTAAGCTGCATTTTGCCCAGCCTCAGAAGCGTGGGCGCCCGCGGGCGCGGTCTCGCGGGCAGTTCCCGGCAAAATGATTTTTCCTCGGGTCAATCTCGGAAACCGCCCGCGCCAAATAAACGAAACTTTTCTCCACGCCCAGGGTTTTCAAACAACCCACCTCGCCGCGCGCTTCTTCCCAAGGTTTCGCCCCCATCCTATGAGCCAATCCCGACTCCATTTTTCCTGTCTCGCAGGGCGGACCGCTTGCGTTTTCGGCCTGCTCTGGCTGCTGATGATTCTCACGTGCGATCCGCAGGCTCGCGCCATGATCGACCTGAATGGCAATGGGATGAGCGACATCTGGGAGATGCGGTTTCACGCGCAGGGCCTGGACCCGAACGGCAATGCCGACAACGACGGCGTCGCCGACCTCATCTGGCAAAACGTCAAAACGAGCGATAACTCCGTCTGGCTCATGGCCGCCGGCGCCTACAGCAGTGGCGTGGCGCTCCCGCAAGTCCCCGTTGAATGGAGGATCGTCGGGATCGGTGACTTCGACGGCGACGGCCAAAACGACATTCTCTGGCAGGATATGAATACGGGCGTCGTCGCCATTTGGCTGATGAAAAATGGCGCCTACAGCAGCGGCGTGGTTGTGGGGCAGGTGCCGACCGACTGGCACATTGTCGGCGTGGCGGATTTCAACGGGGACAATCAGCCCGACATTCTCTGGCAGAACACCACTACCGGGGAGTGCTCGATCTGGCTCATGAATCACACTGCCTACGGCAGCGGGGTGAGCTTGGGCACCGTGCTGCCGACCACCTGGCAGATCGTCGGCGCGGGCGATTTCAACGGTGACAAAAAACCCGACATCGTCTGGCAAAACACGCAGACCGGCGAACGCTCCATCTGGTTGATGAACGGCACGGCCTTCGCCAGCGGCGTCTCGTTGCCGCAGGTCTCGACCGATTGGAACATCGCTGCGGTCGGCGATGTGAATGGCGACGGCCAGCCAGATTTGATCTGGCAAAACACGACCACCGGACAGCGATCCGTTTGGATCATGAACGGCGTCAATTATGCCCGCGGCATCGACCTCGGCGTCGTTTCGACCGACTGGCAGATTCGCACCGCGGGAGACTTCAATAACGACGGCCTGACGAACTTGCAGGAAAGCCGCGCCGGCACTGATCCCTTCGATCCGCGCAGCACCTTGCGGATCACGCAGATTGACTACGGCACCGGCACCGTGACCCTGCACTGGCCGTCGGTCGCCGGCAAGCAATACCAGCTTTACGCCAGCACCGATCCGACGCAGAACGGCGGCGGCTGGACGCCGCTCGGCGGTCCGGTGGCCGGCACGGGCAAACCGATGGCGGCAACCTTCAGCGTCACCGTGGCGCAACGCTTTTTCCGCATCGACGTGTCCGACCTCGATTCCGACGGCGACGGCGTGAGCGATTGGGAGGAAATCCAACTCGGGCTGAATCCTTACTCCGCCTACAGCGACGGCGTGACGCCCGACTATCAACGCGTCGTGGCCGCGCTCCAGGCCACGACCAACACGATCACCGTCACTGCGACCGACTCGTTCGGGTCCGCAGCGAGCGGCGACGCCGGCGTTTTCACCATCACTCGCACCGGCCGGCTCGACGCCTTGACGATCAACTACTCGCTCGGCGGCACGGCGACGCCCGGCACGGATTACACCGCGCCCTCGGGCACGGTCACGCTCCCGCTCGGCGCGGCGAGCGCCACGGTGCGCATCACGCCGCTCGCCAACAGCGCGATGACCACACCGCGCACGGTGATTTTGAATGTCAGCGCCGGCGCCTCTTATACCGTCGGCACGCCGGCGAGCGCGACGGTGAGCCTCGCGCCGCGGCCAACTTCCGGCCAGGTGTTGCAGGAAATCTGGACCGGCTTGGCCTACGGCGAGGTTTCGCTTATCCCGGTGACTGCGTCGCCGGTCAGCTCGCGTCTGCTCACGACGCTGGAAAATCCGAAGACCGCGCCGCTGGGCAATAATTACGGCACGCGCATCCGCGGCTATCTCAACGCGCCAACGACCGGCAACTACACTTTTTGGATCGCCAGCGACGACCAGAGCGAGTTGTGGATTTCCACTGACCGGGATCCGGCCAATCTCGTCAAGCGCGCCTATGTCTTGACCTATACCGGTTCGCGCCAATGGACCAAGGAAGCCAATCAGCAGTCGAAGCTCATCGCGCTCACCGCGGGCAAGAAGTATTACTTCGAAGTGCTCCAGGCCAATGGCAGTGGCGGGGAAAATCTCGCCGTCGGCTGGTTGAAACCGGGAGAGTCCGGCACGGCGCCTTCGGAGATCGTCGGCGCGACCGCGGGCACGCTCGACCCCTACATCCCGGCGGTGATGGTGCCCGATCCTTCGACGCTTTATTTCTCCAACCTGCTCCCCGTGTCGGGCGGACCCAGCGCAGCATCTGGCACCGCGACATTGCGCCTCAGCCCGGACGGCACCTTCGCCGTGGTGACGGTGCATACCTCCAACCTCGCCAAGCCGCTCACCACGCTCACGATCAATGGTCCCGCGGACTCTGGCCAATCGGCCGGAGTGCTCGTCGATCTTCTCGCCGCCACGCCGCAGAGCGACGGCTCGTATCTCTGGAATTTCACCACGGCTAATGGCCAATCGCCGGCAGCCATCGCGCAAGCCATCCAAGCCGGGCGCACCTACGTCAGCGTCGCCAACGCGAACTACCCGAGCGGCGCGTTGCGCGGCCAGCTTGCCCTGCGCTCCGCCACCGGCAGCTTCACGCCGCCCGCGGACCCGCCGCCGCTGCCGCCGGGTCTGCCGACGGCGGCGGACGCCGCGCGGTTCCTGACGCAGGCGACCTTTGGCCCGAACGCCGCGCTCCAGGCGCAGGTGCAGCGCAATGGGTTCAATGCGTTTCTCGATGCGCAGTTCAACCTGCCGCTGACGCTGAGCACGCCCGGCACCGACGCCGCCATCGCGGCCGCCGGCGGCACGACCTCGAACTCACAATTTTTCAACGTCTGGTGGAAAAACGCCATCAACGCGCCCGACCAGTTGCGCCAGCGCGTCGCCTTCGCGCTGACCGAGATCATGGTGATTTCGCAAAACAGCAATGGCTTGACCAACACTCCCATCGCGCTGTCGAGCTACTACGACCTGCTCGTGCGCGATGCGTTCGGGAACTTCCGCCAACTGCTCGAGGACGTGACGCTCAATCCAACAATGGGCAACTACCTCGACATGGAGCACAACGACAAGGAGGACCCGACGAAAGGCACGGCGCCCAATGAAAACTATGCTCGCGAGGTGATGCAGCTTTTCACCATCGGATTGAACAAGCTGAATCCCGACGGCACGTTGCAACTCGACAGCAACAATCAGCCGATCCTGTCCTACGATCAGGACGTGGTCGAAGGCTACGCGCACGTTTTTACCGGCTGGTATTACGCCAGCGCCACGCCGAGCTGGAACTACACGCCGGCGGATTATCGCGCGCCGATGATCGCGTTCCCGGAGCACCACGACGGCAGCGCGAAAGAGTTGCTCGACAACGTGGTGCTGTCTGCCGGGCAGAGTCAGGCGCAAGATTTGAAGGACGCGCTCGACGTGCTCTTCAATCACCCGAACGTCGGGCCGTTCATCGCGCAACGGCTCATCCAGCGGCTTGTGACGAGCAATCCCAGCCCGGCCTACGTCTATCGCGTGGCGAAGGTTTTTGCCGACAACGGCCAGGGCGTGCGCGGCGACATGGCGGCGGTCGTGAAGGCGATCCTGCTGGATTACGAAGCGCGCACGACGACGAAATTGACCGATCCGAATTTCGGCAAGGAACGCGAGCCGATCGTGCGATTGACCAATCTGTATCGCGCGTTCAACGCCAGTTCCACGAGCGGCAACATTGTGCTCGGCGACCAGACGAGCAACCTGGGTGAGTCGATCTTCGATTCGCCCACGGTCTTTAACTTCTTCACGCCGGAATTCGCGCAGCCCGGTCCGATTGCGCAAGCCGGGCTCGTGTCGCCGGAGTTTCAGATCACCACGGACACCACGGTGATTACTTCGGCCAACAAGATGCTCAGCGCCGTTTTCCAGACACCTTCCTCGTCGAACCCCGACGCGCTCGTGCTCGACCTCTCCGGCTTGCAAGCGCTGGCGGGCGATCCCGGCGGACTGGTCGATTCGCTCAACACCCTGTTGATGGGCGGTGAAATGTCGCAGGCGACGCGCAACCGCGTGGTCAGCGCGGTGACCGCCATCTCGGCAACCAACCCGCTGGGTCGCTCGCAAACCGCGGTTTACCTGCTCAGCACTTCGCCGGAGTTCGTCATTCAAAAATAGCCGCCCACCGCCCATCTCCCATGAACTCTGTCTCCCGCCGCTCCTTCATCCGCCAGTCCGCCTGCGCCGCGGTGGGCACTGCGTCCATCGCCTCGACCGTTTGGAATTTGCGCGCCATCAACAACGCTGCCGCGCAGGCGCTGCCTTACGTGTCCTCCTCCACGGATCCGAACGCGAGCGAGACGCGTGCTCTGGTCTGTCTGTTCCTTTACGGCGGCAACGACGCGAACAATTTCATCGTCCCGCGCGACGCCACGAACTACGCCGCCTACGCCGCGGCGCGCGGCCCTTTGGCGCTGGCGCAAAGCTCCCTGTTGCCCATCACCACCGCGCGACCCGATCCGCAGGGCCGGCTCTTCGGCTTGCACCCGAACGTGCCGGAGTTGCAGGCGCTTTTTAACGCCAACGCCGATCCGACACTCGACCACAAGCTCGCCATCGTCGCCAACGTCGGCACGCTGCTTTATCCGACGACGAAATCCCAATACCTGGCCGGCTCCATCCCGTTGCCGCCGCAGCTTTTTTCCCACGCCGACCAGCAGATCGAGTGGCAAACGTCCATCCCTGATCAACCCGCGCGCTCCGGCTGGGGCGGGCGGCTGGCCGACCTGCTCACGTCGTTCAACCAAGCCAACGCGATCTCGATGTCCATCTCGCTCGCCGGCGCGAACACGTTCCAGATTGGCAATCAGGTTTTTCAATATCAGGTCGGCACCGATGGCTCCATCGGCTTGAACGGCACGATGGGAAATGACAACTCGATCCGTTATCAAGCGCTTCAGGATTTGCTGAACCTGCCGCACCAAAATCTCTTCGAGGCCGAGTTTGCCAAGATCACCAATCGCGCCATTGCCAACAACGCGATCCTGGCCAGCGCGCTGGCGAACGTGACGATCAACACCGTGTTTCCTTCCAGATCCACGCTGGCCAGTGAGCTGCTGATGATCGCCAAGCTCATCGCCGCACGCCAAACGCTCGGTCAGCGCCGGCAGATTTTCTTCTGCTCGGTTGGCGGCTACGACACGCACGCCGACGAGTTGAATTCCCACACCGCGCTGCTCGCCGAATTGAGCGCGAGCATGAGCGCATTTTACAAAGCCACCGTCGAGCTGGGCATTCAGGATCGCGTCACGCTTTTCACCGCCTCGGACTTCGGCCGCACGTATCAGTCGAACGGCGCCGGCTCGGATCACGCCTGGGGCAGCCACGCGCTCGTGCTCGGCGGCTCGGTCAAGGGCGGCGACATCTACGGCACGTTCCCGAACCTGACGCTCAACGGTCCCGACGACATTGGCGAAGGCCGCTGGGTGCCGACGACTTCGGTCGATGAATATTCCGGCACGCTTGCGCGTTGGTATGGCGGCAGCGGGCTGGACCTGAGTTCCGTGTTGCCGAACCTCGGACGGTTTCAGCATCCCGATCTCGGCTTCATGAATCCGTTGGCCGCGCCCGCGCCGCCGCCGTCGTAGCACGCGGGGGGCGAAAGCGAACTTCGACGACGCGCCATGCAACGTGCATCGACTTTCTACTTCGTCGCTGCTGCGGTGATCGCCGCGGTGGCGGTCTTTTGCCTCTGGCCGCGACCAACGCCCGACGCTGCTGACCGCTTGGTAGTTCATAGCGATCCCGTGCCAACGCCCGCGGCTCCTTCCGCGCCACTCGTCGCCACCAGCGCGACGACGCCGGATGTTGTCGTTGAAACAGCATCACCCGCGGCATTGGCCACGCCCACGGCACTGGCTGAGCCGCCGCTCAACGCGCCTCCTGCATTGCCGCCACCCGCGCCGCGTTTCGCCACGGCGAACCCTGCCCAGCAACAGGCTGGCGCCAATGATCCCGCGCTGCTCGCCGTGCGCGGCAGCCTCCGCGATTATCGCGCCGCGCTCGGGCAGAACCCGGTCGGCACGAATGCGGAAATCACGAAAGCATTGCTCGGCAACAATCCGCGCGGCGCGCAATTTCTCGGCGCCGATGCCAAGGTCAACGATCAGGGCGAGTTGCTCGATCGTTGGGAGCATCCGTATTATTTTCACCAAATCTCGGGCACCGACATGGAGGTGCGCTCCGCCGGTCCTGACGGCGTGATGTGGACTCCAGACGATCTGGTCGCGCGCTGAGGATTTTTTTTCAATCCAGCGCGATGGGCGCGGCGAGGCATTCCGGCGGGATGCCGAACGCATCGACCAGCGCGACAGCTTCCTGCCGCACCTCGGCGCAAAGCGCATCGACGAGCGCGGTGATGGCACGCGATTTCGCCGGCGCGAAGACGCCGTTTTCCAAAAACCACGCGCGATTTTTTTCCAAGTGCGCGAGCGCAAAAAGGTCGCACAACCGCTTGAGCGCCGGCCGCAGCGAGCGATCCGGGCAGACGCGCACGGTGTGAATGAATTGTTCCAGAATGATGCGCTCGGTCCACGCAAAGGCGAGTTGCAGCAGCTCGTTTTGCAGCGCGGTAAACGCGGCATACGCCTCCGCACCGCGTCCGATGCGAGCGCGCAATTCGCCGCCGAGCGCGGCGAGCAAGGTCTCCTCGCGATGATGAAACCAGCCGAGTTGCACTGCGGGATCGCGCAGGTGCGACTCGCTCGTTTTGTGCGTCAACAGCGGATTGCGCGCGGCGAGCGCCTTGGCTTTCTGGCTGACAAGAAATGCGGCGAACTGTGCCGCGCCTTTGCCCTTGAACGAATCCTTGAAATCGGTGAGCAGATTCTTCGCGACGAGCTGCATGAGAATCGTGTTGTCGCCCTCGAACGTCGTGAACACATCACTGTCGCCCTTGAGCGCGGCGAAGCGATTGACCGCCAGAAATCCCTCGCCGCCGCACGCCTCGCGCCCGGTCTGAAGCGTGTGCGTCATGTTCCAGGTCGAGAACGCTTTCAGCCCCGCGGCCATCGTCTCGACGCGGCGATAATCACCGGTGGCCAGCGTGAGATTGAGCTTCGTCAAATGTTTGAACGCGAAGTCGAGCGCGTAAGCGTTCGCGAGCAGCGGCATCAGCCGGCGCTGGTGTGCGGGATAATCGAGCAGCAACGTTTCCGTCTTCGTGCCCGGCGGGCCAAATTGCCGCCGGCGCGCGCCGTAGCGGATCGCAATGGCGAGGCCGCTCTTGGCCGCGCTGTTGCCGCTCGCACCGACGGAGATGCGCCCGCCGACGAGCGTGCCGATGGTGGTGAAAAAACGCGCCGCCGGATTTTTGATCTGGCTGGAATACGTGCCATCCGCAGCGACCTGCGCGAAGCGGTCGAGCAATTCCGCGCGCGGCACGCGGACGTGATCGAACCAGATGCGGCCGTTATCGACGCCGTTGAGGCCGAGCTTCTGGCTGTTGTCTTCGATGCGAATGCCCGGCAGCGGCTCGCCGTCGTCGCCGCGGATCGGCACGACAAACGCATGGACGCCGTGGCGTTCGCCGCGCGTTTCGAGCTGCGCGAAGACGGTCGCGATGCGCCCGTGCACGGCGGCGTTGCCGATGTAATTTTTTCCGGAAAAAAACGTCGGGCTGTGCAAGTCGAACTCGCCAGTTTTCGGATCGTAAACGGCGACCGTTTCCAAATCCTTCACGTTCGAGCCGTGGCCGATTTCAGTCATCGCGAAGCAGCCCGGCAGATCGAGCGTCGCGGTCGCGGGCAGATATTTTTCGTGGTGCCGCGCTGTGCCCAAGCGCAGGATGCTGCCGCCCCAAAGTCCGAACTGGACGCCGAATTTGATGACGAGCGAAATGTCGTGAAAGCCAAGAATTTCAAACGCCGCCATGAACTTGCCGATGTCTTCCTCACCGCCGGCAAACCGCGGCATGAACAACGCGCCGATGCCTTGCCGCGCGAGTTCCTTCGCCCAGCCGAACACTTTGTCGCGCAACCCCGGCGTGTCCGTGCCGGCGTAATAACGGAACGCCGGCTGCGCAAGGAGCAGCCGCATCCGCGCCTTGATCTCCGGCTGATCGCCGTCGAGCAGCTTTTGCATCGCCGCCGGATCGAAGCTGGCGGGCTGCTTGACGATGGGCGGATAGCCACGCCGCGTCCAAGGCTCTTCGATGGGTCCGCGGCCCAGTCGCGTGCCGGTGCCGGCAGGGCCGGCATTCGTCGCGGGTGCGGGCGGCGTTTCGCCCGGCGCGAGCGGCCGGGCGACGGGATCAGCGGAAGTTTCGAATGCAGGGGGCATTGCGGCTCAAAGCATCGCACAGACCTCCTGTCTTTGTCATCCTGAGCGAAGTCGAAGGATCTTTCGCTGCATAGTTGAAGACTTCATTTACGCGCTGCGCTCCGCCGCGAAAGATCCTTCGCTGCCGCTCAGGATGACAACTATGGAATACGTAGCTTAAGCCTGCATCGACTCTTTCTTTACCGCCGCCTTTGCTTCCGCATAAAATGTCCCGCCGCGTTGCGCGAGGTCTCGGATCAAATCGCACGGCTCGAAGTGCTTGCCCACCTGCCGTCCGAGCTGTTCAAGCCGCGCGCCAATTTCCGGCAGCCCGCGCGCATCGGCGTAACGCAGCGGTCCGCCGCGGAACGGCGCCCAGCCGGTGCCCATAATCATGCCGAAATCGACATCCTCCGGCGCCTCGACGACGTGCTCTTCCAGCGTGCGCGCCGCTTCGTTGACCATGATGAGCACGAGCCGGTCGCGGATGAGCGCTTCGTCGGTGTTAACGGGATTTTGGTTCGCTTGAAACGCGCCAAGTTCCGGGTTCAAAGGCGAACGCGCGTCATCGCCTTTGCCCTTGCCGTTTGCGCCGTAAGCATAAAAGCCCGTGCCCGATTTTTTGCCGAGCCAGCCTTTGGCCATCATGCGCTCCAAAATGTCATTCATCGGCACCGGCTTCGGCAGCCGTTGCTCGAGGTCTTTGGCGACGTGTTGCGCCACGTCGAGGCCGACTTCGTCCGCCAGCCGCAACGGTCCCATCGGCATGCCGAAATCGAGCATCAATTTGTCGATGCGCGCCGGATCGTGGCCTTCCTGAAACAGCCGCACCGCCTCAGCCATGTAGGGCAGCAAAATGCGGTTAACGAGAAACCCTGGGCTGTCCCGCACGAGCACCGGCAGCTTGCCGATGGCTTTGACAAAACCGAGCGCCAGCCCGACCGCCGCCGCGCTCGAACGCGGGCCGCGCACGATCTCGACGAGCTGCATCCGATGCACCGGATTGAAAAAATGAATGCCGACCACGCGCTCCGGCTTTTGCAAGTCGCTTGCAATTTCGTCGATCGAAAGCGCCGACGTGTTCGTGGCCAGCACCGTGTCCGGCCCGCCGGCAGATTCGAGGCCGGCGAAAATTTTCTTTTTCAAATCGAGCTTTTCGACCGCCGCTTCGATGACCAAATCAACGTGGCGCAACGGCACGTCGGCCGCCACCGGCACCACGCGGTCGAGCGCGGCGGTCGCCTCGGTTTTCGTGAACACGCGCCGCTTCGTCGCGTCGCGCACGATCTTCGCAACCGTCTGCATCCCGCGCGCCAGCGGCTCGGAGCCGATGTCTTTCAGCAACACGCGCACCCCGCGCGCGGCGAGCCATTGCGCGATGCCCGCGCCCATGACGCCCGCGCCGACCACGGCGGCATTTTTCACCGGACGCGGCTTGCTCTCGGCGCCGCTTGCGAGGTCGGCGGGCAGCTTCAATTTTTTCGCGCGTTCTTGCAGTAAAAACACGCGCATCAAGTTGCGACTGGCGTCCGTGCTGGCGAGTTCGATGAACGCCGTTTTTTCGTTGTGCAACGATTCTTCGTGCGAGCAACTCAGGCCGCGCACAGCGACTTCGAGCGCCTTCAGCGGCGCGGGATAATTGCCGTGCGTTTTGGCCAGGGTTTGCGCGCGCGCCTTGCGCGCGACGATCCCGGCCAGCAGCGGGTTGTTCAGCAAAAACACCGGCGGCGCGAGACGCTTGCGGCCGAGAGCGATTTTCTTTTCCGCCGCGTGCGGCAAGCCTTCGCGGAAAACCACGTCGTCGATCCAGCCGAGCTTTTGCGCCTGCTTCGCCGCGTATTGCTTGCCGGTCAAAATCGCGCCGAGCGCCGCCGGCAAGCCGATGAGCCGCGGCAGCCGCGTCGAGCCGCCCCAAGCCGGCAGGATGCCGAGCAGCACCTCGGGCAGCCCGATCTTGGTCGAAGCGTCGTTTGACGCCACGCGCCAGTCGCACGCCAGCGCCAGCTCGCAACCGCCGCCAAGGCAGACGCCGTGGATCGCCGCGACGCTCGGGATCGGCAGCCACGCGATGCGCTCGAACGTGCGCTGCCCCTGGTCGATGAGGCGGCCCAAAATGTCGGGCGTGATCTCGCCCTGAGTGAAACCGATGAGGTCGGCGCCAGCGAGAAAAATTTTCGGTTTGGCCGTGGCGAAGACGACGCCCTTGCACGCGCCGCGGCCTTCGCCTTCGAGCCAGTCGAGGTGCGCGTTGAGTTCGGCAAAAGTCGCCGCGTCAAAGATGTTTGCCGCCGAGTCCGGCTTGTCGAAGGTCAAAGTGCAGATGCCGTTTTCATTGATTTCGCGGCGGAGGTTTTTGAAGTCGTTCATGAATGGAATATCAGTTTAAGCTACCAGCTATCGCGTCACGAAGTCGCTGCGACATGAGGACACCGTCGCAGAGCATTAATTAAAAGCTGATAGGCATCACGCTCTACCACTGCTTTACCAAGCTCATCCAAGCTCACGAATTTGCCGCTTTGGGAATTAAGCTCGGCAACAGGCTCTACTATGCTGCTGCGACTAAGAACGAAATTCTCTTCCCGAGCGACCGCATAGCTGAGTTGCGCCCGGATTGGCCGCGTTGACGTGAGACGAGCTAGCTTCATCTCTAAACACACGACAGGTTCTTGTGAGTTATCGAGATGCTTCTCGTTGATTAGAAACCAGTCTTTTTGTTTGCTTTGGAATCTGTTGATAAAGTCCAGAAAGGCAGGCACGATCATCATGCGCGCGTGCTCTCGAAATGCCGCAACAAGATCGGATCGCTGAGTAAAACCAGCTTCGTAGGCTTCAAGGCATTCACTCGCCTGCTTGCGAAGTAGTCTGATCTCGGCAGCCAGCTTGTTTTCACATTCTTCAAGCATATTCCGATTCATTGCTCACACCCGCTCGAGCCACAGCGCGCCGCCCTGGCCGCCGCCGACGCAGAGGCTCACGAGGGCGCGTTTTTGATTGCGCCGCGCGAGTTCCTTCAACGCCGTGAGCACGAGCCGCGTGCCGCTGACGCCGACCGGATGGCCGAGCGCAATCGCGCCGCCGTTGACGTTGAGAACCTCATCGGGAATCTCGCCGAGCGCAGTGTCGCGGCCGAGCTTTTGCCGGCAATAATCGGCGTCCATTGCCGCGCGCTGGCAGCCGATGACTTGCGCGGCGAAGGCTTCGTTGATCTCGATCAAATCGGCGTCTTTCAAGCCAAGTCCGTAACGCTGTTCCGCGCGATGGATCGCGTGGACCGGGCCGAGGCCCATGCGCGACGGATCGCAGCCGGCGTATTGATAACCGACGAGCCGGCCGAGTGGAGTGAGGCCGCTGGCCTTCAGCGCTTTTTCGTTCATCACCAAGAGCGCGGCGGCGCCGTCGGTGATCTGCGAGGCGTTGCCGGCGGTGACGCTGCCGCTGACTTTTTCAAAGACCGGTTTGAGCTTCGCCAACGCCTCCATCGTCTGGCCCTTGCGCGGGCCGTTGTCGCTGTCGAGATACGCCTGGCCGTCGCGCGGTTTGGAAAAATAAACGGGCGTGATTTCCTGCGCCAGACGGTCGCGCGCGGCGACGGCTTTTTGGTGCGAGCGCAGCGAAAATTCGTCCTGCTCCTCGCGCGTGATTTTGAAATCGCGCGCCACGTTTTCCGCCGTCTGGCCCATGTTCAAGCCGCTCGCCGGATCGCTCAAGCCGAGCTGCAAGCCGATGCGAGGCGTGAAGTCTTCCGGGCGAAAAGTGCTCAGGATGCCGAGCTTTTGGGCGACGGTTTTCGCGCGCGCGAGCTGGCCGAATTTTTTCGCCGCTTTTTCCGAATAGAGCAGGGGAATGAGCGACATGTTTTCCGTGCCGCCGACGACAAACACGTCGCCGCGTCCGACCATGATTTTTTCCGCCGCCTGCGTCACGCTTTCAAAACCGCTGGCGCAATTGCGGTGCACGGTGATGGCCGTGACGGTGTCGGGAATGCCGGCGCGCAACGCGATGACGCGCCCGATGTTTGCCGCGTCCGCCGGCTGGCCAACGCAGCCGAAGATGACTTCCTCGACGGTCGCCGGGTCGAGGCCGGTTTTGGCGAGGAGTTCGCTCGTGGCGACGCGGCCGAGTTCGACGGCGTCGGTCTCGGCGAAGGCGGTGCCCATTTTTGCGAAAGGCGTGCGGATGCCATCGACGATGTAGATTGGTTCGTTGGGGTTCATAATAGGATAAGCTTGCCGGTTCAGCAGGTGAGTGAAATGTCGCGGCAAACTCCCGCGCTGTCATGCCGGTGTTGGGATCAAACGGGCGTCGCGGCGCTGGATTCCGCGCCGTTGTTGCAGGCAGCAGCGGCCGCGGCGTCGGGCTGGCCGGAGAGCGCGCGGTGATCGACGACTTTTTCCTCTTTCATCGCGACGCCAACTTTTTGCAGGGTGCGAATCTCCTCGGCGCTGTGAAATTCAATCGCGTTGGGCGCGATCTCGAACGTGCGGGCAAATTGCGCGCGGATGCACGCGGCGACCGTTTCCTCGGAGGCATCGGCCGCGCGCGCGGCGTGGACGACGAGTTCGTCCATCTGGTTGGGATCGTTGTTTTTTTTGCGCAACTCGACCTGCCACGAGCCGAGGCCGCGCACGTCGTCGAGCAGCAGTTCGAGTTCGTTGAAGTCGATGATCGTGCCTTTGATTTTTTGGAAACGCAGCGAACGCTTGTCGCTGACGCGCGAAATTTTTCCCGTCAACCGCGGCATCGTCCGGCCGCAGCAGGGACACGGCGCGTAGCTGAGACCGTGCTCGCTGAGGTCGCCCGTGCGGTAGCGCAGGACGACCGTGCCGCGGGCCAAGAGCGGCGTCCAGACGATCTCGCCGCCGACGCCGTCGGGCTGCACTTGGCCAGTCTCGGGGTCGATGATTTCAAAGATGCCAAAATCGGGAAACGTGTGGAAACCGGGCGACGGCGCGTCGATGGCGTGCGGGCATTCCGCCCAGGCCATCTTGGCCTCGGTGAAGCCGTAGGTGGCGACGATCATCGGCGCGGGCGAGCCGAGTTTTTCGCAATACTCGTGCAGCTTGCGGCGCGTGCCTTCGGCGACTTTTTCGCCGCCGAGAAAAATGACGCGCACGCCTTCGAGCCGTGTGCCTTCGTCGGCGGCTTGCTGGAGCACATGATAAATGAAAGTCGGCATCCCAGCGATGACCGTCGGCTTGAGCCGCTTCATCAAACGAAGGTTGCCGTCGGTGCCCAGGCACTTGCCGCCGCCAGTGCCGACGCAGAAAATGTTTTTCGCCCGCGCCGCTTCGTAAAACATCCAATACGCGAGGTGCGGCGCATACGGGAAAAGATTCGCCATGCGTTCGTCTGCGCCGACATCGAGCATCTCGACAATGCGCGCGGCGGCGCGGCCCATCAGGTCGATGTCGCGTTGCGTGTAAAGAAACGCCACCGGCTCAGCCGAGCGGCCGGTCGTGCTCGTCATGAAAGTCGGCCGCCATTCGCGCCCGAGCGCGTCTTGCGTGCGCGCACGGCCGCGGGTCAGCGCGCGCAGGATCGTCGCGGGCCGTCGCGCGAGCACGCGCGGGTCGGGGATCAAGGCGAAATCGCGCGCGCGCTGCGGATTTTCCGGCGTCGGCAGCAGGTCAGTTTTGGAAACAAACGGCAGCTTGGCCAGATCGTCCACGGAACGGAAGTCATCCGCCTTCAGCCCGCGCTCGCGGAAGACCGCGGCGTAGTGTTTGGAAAACGGCAGCACGCAATCGCGCAGATAACGGTGCAGCGCGCGGCCCTGGTAGGCGAGCAGAGTGGCGCGGTCGAGCGAGTTCCAGCGCTTGAGCAGCGGCGGAGGAATCATGGAATGAGCGGGTAGGGAGACCGGCGACCTCGCGCCCGGCACGGGGGGAAGCCGACGCAAAAATCGCGTGTGAAAAGTCGCCGTCGCGCGGGGGTCCAGCACTGTGTCGCCGGGGCAGGTTTCGCGCAAGCGAGATTCTCTGACGGAAAAAGCTTCCGCTTTTCGCCGCAACGCTTTAAGCCATGAGTGTCCCGACCCCCACTTCACCCATCGCCCCATCCCCGACCATGCCAAAATCCCGCCTTTTCCGCCGCCTTTCCCACCGCCGCGCGTCGCTGTTTTGCGCAGCAACCACCGTCCTGCTCGCCGGGCTGGCGACGACGCCGACAAGTCGCGCCGGGAGTTTTCAGATCAATGAACAAAGCGTCAGCGGCATGGGCACCGCCTACGCCGGCGCGGCTGCCTCGGCGGCGGACGCCTCGACGCTCTTCTTCAACCCCGCCGGCATGGCCTTGCTGAAGGACGCGGAAACCCAGACGGCGCTCAATTACGTCCATCCCCGCGCGGAGTTTGACAATCAAGGATCGAACTACGGCAACGCCTTCCCGATCCGCGGCAGCGATGGCGGCGGCGGCGGCCGTGGCGCGCTCGTGCCCAACTCGTTTTACACCCTGCCCGTCGCGCTCTTGTTTCCGTCCCAGCGCGAGCGCGGGTCGGCGCTGAACAACGATTATTTCAGCGACCTTTCCGTTGGCATCGCGTTGACCGCGCCGTTTGGACTGGTGACAGATTACGATCCCAATTTCGTCGGCCGCTATTTCTCCACCCGCTCGAAGCTCATCACTTCCGACATCGGGCCGTCGATTGCCTTCAAGCTTTTTAACCGCTTCTCGTTCGGCGCCGGTTTGGACGTGCAATACGCCGCGGCGCGGCTCACGCAGAGCGTGGATTACGGCCTCGCCGGCTTTGCGGCAGGTCTCGCGCCGCTCGGCTTCACGCCCGGCTCGCGCGACGGCCAGACGGAGCTATACGGCAACGATTGGAGCGTCGGCTGGAACGTCGGCGGCATCGTGGAATACCTCCGCAAAGGCGAGCACCTCGGCTTTCTCGACGACGGCCGCATCGGTGTCTCCTACCGCTCGGGCATCACGCACACGCTCGACGGCGACGTGACCTTCAGCCACACGCCCGCGCCGTTTGCCAACACAGCGCCGTTCGTCAACCAATCCGCCAGCGCCGTGCTCAAGCTGCCGGAAGTCTATCACTTCAGCTTGTATCAGGGCTTCGCCAAACGCTTCGCCATCCTCGGCGACGTGACGTGGACGCGCTGGAGCCGGTTGCAGGAAATTCCGATCACGTATTCCAATCCCGTTTCGCAGGCGACGTTCATCACCGATCCGTTCTTAAACAATCCCGGCTTGCGGCTGAATTACCGCGACACCTTCCGCTACGCCGGCGGCTTCACCTACCAGCCGTGCGAACGGGTGCTCCTGCGCATCGGCGCGGCGTATGACGAGACGCCGATCCAGTCGAAAACCACCCGCAGCACGCGCATCCCCGACGGCGACCGCGTCTTCCTCGCCACGGGCTTCCGCTACGAGCTGCCGTTCCGCATTCCGCTGCCGTATTTCCGCAACTTCGACCTCGACCTCGACGCAGCCTACGCGCACCTCTTCCTGCCGAACAAGCCGCAGGTGGACATCACCGACACGCAATTTCACAATGTGCGTGGGGAATACAACGCGCACGTCGATATTGTCAGCGCCTCGCTGACCTTCCGCTTCGGCCTCCAGACGCCCGCGCGGAATGAGTCGAAGGACAAGGTCATCGCGAAATAAACCAACGTGGCCCGCCGCGCGCGTTGCGCGGACTTGCCGCACGCGCAGGCAGAGGCGATGCGTGCGGCGTCATGCCGGAATCCTGGAAGACGCGCCTGCTGCGCTGGAAGTTTAACTTTTATCCCGCCTATCGCCGCAGCGGCGCGCGCGTGACCTACATCGACGCTTCGTTGCTCGAAGTCCGCATCCGGCTCCCGTTGAACCGGGCGACGCGCAACCTCAACGGCACCATTTACGGCGGCAGCATCTACGCCGCCGTCGATCCGCTGCACGCCATCATGCTCGTCACCCGACTCGGCTCCGGCTACCAGGTTTGGACGAAGGAAGCGCGCGTGCAATTCAAGCGCCAGGGCCGCACCGAACTCACCGCGACTGCCGCGCTGCGCGAGGAGGAACTCCACGCCGTTCGCGCCGAGATCGACGCCGCTGGCAAGGCCGAGCGCACCTATCCGATCGACCTGCGCGACCGTGAAGGCCACGTCTGCGCATCGTGCGAAATCCTCGTGCATTTCCGCAAACGCGAGGGCGAGGAAACCAGGGTGTTGTAAAGGCACCTAATTATTCTCTCCGACGGCTTAATCGTAATCTTAATCCTAGTCTCCGCCGCCGGAGGCAAGGACGGCACGCCGCGAGCGCAGAAGGACTAAGATTAAGATTACGATTAAGACTAAGCTGCTGAAATGAAAGACCGCACCGTCCTCATCACCGGCGCCAGCCGCGGCATCGGCCGGGCCATCGCGTTGCGGCTCGCGCGCGAAGGCGCCAACATCGTCGTCGCCGCAAAAAGCGACCGTGTTCATCCCAAGCTGGGCGGCTCCATTCACGAAACCGCCGCGGCCGTCGAAGCCGCAGGCGGACGGGCGCTCGCGGTCGTGCTCGACGTGCGCAACGAAGCGCAAGTCGCGGCGGCAATCGCGGCAGCAGTCGCGCACTTTGGCGGACTCGATGCGGTGATCAATAACGCCGGCGCGATCAATCTCACCAACGTCGAAAACACGCCCGTCCGGCGCTACGATCTCATGCAGTCGGTCAACGCCCGCGCCGTTTTCGTCTGCGCGCAAGCCGCGCTGCCGCACTTGAAAAAAGCCGCCGGCCGCGCGCACGTGCTCAGCCTCTGTCCGCCGCTGAATTTGCACGGCCCGTGGCTGCGCGAGCAGGCGCCCTACACGTTGTCAAAAATGGGCATGACCCTCCTTTCCCTCGGCATGGCCGCGGAGTTCGCGCCGCTCGGCATCGCGGTCAACTGCCTCTGGCCGCGCACGCTCATCGCCACGGCGGCCGTGGAATTTGCGATCCCCGGCGGCAAGGCGCTCTTCGCTCGCAGCCGCCGGCCGGAGATCGTCGCCGACGCGGCATTCGAGATTCTGCGCACGCCGGCGACTGAACTGACCGGCCAGTGTTTGCTCGACGAAGATTTCCTGCGCAGCCGCGGCGTCACGGATTTCGCGCCCTACGCCTACGACCCGGCGGCAGGCCAGGCGCTGCTGCCCGATTTCTTTGTGTAAAATCCGGTTGCCGGAAAAAAGCTCGCGCTGGCACCGTGGCAGGCAAGGCCAGCGCGCGGCTGGCAATCGAAATCATGGCGCGGCGGCGGCGCTCGAACTGCCGTTTTCCCAACGAGATACCATGTCCGACTTGTTCGAGTTTTTGTTTGACCTCCTCTGCTCGCTGGGAAGCTGGCGCTTCAGCGTGTGCCTGCTCGCGGGCATCGTGCTCTTTGGCTTAACCCTGCACTGGATTCCCATCGGCGCGCTGCGGTGGATCGTCGGCGGCGGGCTTTTGCTGTCGAGCATGGTCGCCGGCGCCTGCTGGGAAAGCGGCAAGTAACCTGGCAAGAGCAAGGTTTTCTCCCTCCATCCAAACCATGTTCCCCCACCAATCCATCATCCTCATGGGCGTCTCCGGCGCCGGCAAGACGCAGGTCGGCCTGGCGCTGGGCAAAGCCCTCGGCATCCCGTTTCTGGACGCCGACGATTTTCATCCCGCGAGCAATCGGGAAAAAATGCACGCCGGCATTCCGTTGACCGACGCCGACCGCCAGCCGTGGCTGGAGCATTTGAACAAGGAACTGGCCGGGCGCCAGACGCGCGGCGAGCCGGCGGTGCTGGCCTGCTCGGCGTTGCGCAAGGCGTATCGCGACACGCTGCGGCTGGGGTTGCCGGACCTAGTCTTCGTGCATCTGCGCGTCGATCCGGCGACCATCGAACAACGCGTCAGCAGCCGGCCCGGCCACTTCTTCCCGGCCAAGCTGGTGGAGAGCCAGTTCGCCACGCTCGAACTGCCGCAGCACGCGCTCGAGATCGACGCCACGCAATCCATCGAGAAGACCGTCGAGCAGGTCGTGGCTTATTTGAAAGAAAAGGCGGGCGCGGCGGCGGTCGCCAACTCTCCAACCGCGACCGGCAGCTCGGCGCAATAACCATCAACCCCTTCGGTTACCTCCCTCCACGATATGACTCCTGAAAGTCTGCACATGCTCTGGGCGGCGATCTCCATCGTCATCCTGGTGCTGCTCGTATCCCTCCTCGGTCTGCATCCGTTTCTGGCGTTGCTGACCGTCTCGCTCATGCTGGGCCTGAGCTGTGGACTGCCTTTTGGCGATACGGTCGCCGCTTTTCAAACCGGGTTTGGCGACACGATGAAAAGCGTCGGCATCATCATCGGCCTCGGCACCATGCTCGGCACGCTCCTCGTGCGGTCGGGCGGGGCGGATGCGCTGGCCAACGCGCTCGCCCGCGCCGGCAAAAAGGAAACCGTCGGCTACCGCGTCTTTTTCGCTTCGCTCATCATCGGACTGCCATTGTTCTTCGAGGTCGGCTTCGTCCTGCTCGTGCCCATCGCCTACGCGCTGGCGCGCGAAATGAAAATTTCCATCATCCGCGTCGGCCTGCCCATGCTCGCCGGCTTGTCCGTCGCGCACGGCCTCGTGCCGCCGCACCCGGCGCCGACCTTGGCCGTCGGCAGTCTCCACGCGGAAATGGGCAAGACCATCATGCTCGCCATCATTCTTGGCATTCCCATCGGCTTCATCTCCGGCCCATTCTTTGCCAACATCGCGGCACGCTGGGTGCCGCTCCCGCCGCCCGACGCGTTCACCGCGCAGGAAGCCGAGCACGCCAGCGCCCAGGCGCCCAGCGCGGCCCGCCGGCCTTCGCTGGCGGCGGTGCTTTTTTGCGTGCTGCTGCCCGTGGTGCTGATGATGGCGAAATCGGTGGTGGATACGAACATCGCGGACAAGACCGCGACGATCCGCGTCGTCTTCGATTTTCTGGGCGATCCGATGATGGCGCTTTTTTGGGCCGTCCTCGCCGGGCTGCTCTTTCTGGGCATTGGCTCAGGCGCGACATTTTCTAAATCAAACCAAATCGCCAGCACGGGACTCGGCGACATCGCGGCCATCCTGCTCATCGTCGGCGCGGGCGGCGGCTTTAAGGAAATGCTCAAAGCAACCAAAGTCGCCGACACCATGGGGCACTGGGCGCTGGGCGCGCACTTCTCGCCGCTCATCATCGGCTGGCTGGCCGCGGTTCTCGTGCGCCTAGCCACTGGCTCGGCCACCGTGGCAACCATCACCGCGGTCGGCTTGATGGCGCCCATCACCGCGGCGGACCCGACCGTTAGCAAAGAGCTGATGGTGCTCGCCATCGGCTGCGGTTCTGTGTTTCTCTCCCACGTCAACGACGCCGGCTTCTGGCTGGTGAAAGAATATTTCCGCATGACCGTGCCGCAGACCTTCAAAACCTGGAGCCTCATGGAAACCCTCGTCGCCGTCGTCGGCCTCGGCTTCATCCTCCTCGCCAGCCTCGTGGTTCACGGCTGAGAAAAACGCTTTCCCTTCACCAAGACAAGACCTGGCCAAACTTCAACCAACCTACCTCTCCACTTATGCAACTCGGAATGATCGGCCTCGGCCGCATGGGCGGCAACATGACCCGCCGCCTGCTCAAAAACGGACATCAACTCGTCGTGCACGACCGCAACGCCAGCAACGTCTCCGCCCTCACCGGCGAAGGCGCGCTCGGCGCCGATTCGCTTGAATCCCTCGTCCAGCAGCTCCAAGCCCCGCGCGCCGTCTGGATCATGGTCCCCGCCGGCCCGCCGACCGAAGACACCGTCGTCGCCTTGTCCAAACTCCTGCAAGCCGGTGACACGATCATCGACGGCGGCAATTCCTTCTACAAAGACGACGTGCGCCGCGCCGAGATGCTCGCGCCGCACGGCATCCACTACCTCGATTGCGGCACCAGCGGCGGCATCTGGGGCGAGCAACGCGGCTACTGCCTCATGGTCGGCGGCGCGACCGAAGCCTTCACGCGATTGGAGCCGATCTTTGCCACCCTCGCACCCGGCGGCAGCGGCATCCCGCCCGTGCCCGGACGTGAGACAATGGAGGGCTTAACCAAAACCGCCGAACTCGGCTACCTCCATTGCGGCCCGAGCGGCGCGGGGCATTACGTGAAGATGGTTCACAACGGCATCGAATACGGCTTGATGCAAGCCTACGCCGAAGGCTTCGACATCATGCGCGGCGCCAGCAGCGAGAACCTGCCCAAAGGCTTGAGCTACAACCTCAACCTCGCCGACATCGCCGAGCTGTGGCGGCGCGGCAGCGTCGTCTCCTCGTGGCTGCTCGACCTCACCGCCAACGCCCTCTCCACCGACGGCAAGCTAAGCGGTTACACGGGTTTCGTGGAAGACTCCGGCGAAGGCCGCTGGACCATCCAAGCCGCGCTCGAAGAAGGCGTCGGCGCCGAAGTCTTGGCGACCGCCTTGTTCACCCGCTTCCGCTCGCGGCAGGAACATACCTTCGCCGAAAAGATGCTCAGCGCCATGCGCAAAGGCTTCGGCGGCCACATTGAGCAACCGACGGAGCAAAAGGTGAAACAAGGCTTGTAATGGAAACCCGCAGCGCGCCCAAGCACTTCGTCAGAGTTACTTTCGGCGTCCGGCAATAATCCGGTCATACTCGCTGTGATGACCGATCCAGAACCAAACGACATCGGTGCCGTCCTCCACGGCGGCAGCGCGATAATGGATGCCGATACGAACTGACCACATCCGGCCCACCTTCTTGAAGTGCAGCGATGGATGCCTCGGATCGGCTTTGAGCAAGAGGTAGTTCTCGTCCGCGAGCCGTTGGATGGCTTCGGGAAGCTGGGCGTAGAACTGCCAGAACTTCGGATTCGCGCGGTGCCTCACAAATCCGTGCAGCGCCCCTCCCGCAAATCACGGATAGCCTCGTCGGCGAGAGCGTCCAGGTGCCCGGCCGCGACATCGGCCTCGAACTGCTTGTCCCACGCCGCGGCGTCAAACTCGGAGAACCAGGTGCGAAAGGCGGAAAGCTCCTGCCGTGAAAGCTTGCTGACCGCCGCCTCGATTTCGTCCACAGTGCTCATCGTGGGAGAATAAACCGCCGAAACTTCCGGGCAAGCGCGGAAGCGCCAGCTTAGACGACGTTTGAGCCAACATGATCAAGGTCGAAGAACACGCAAAAAACACCAAGCCTTACCGCCCTGCTACCTCCGCGCGTGACCATTGTTGAGTCCGCCGTTGAGGCGGGCGTTGGCTTCGTCGGCGAGGGCGGTTTTCCATTCGGGCGTCACTGCGGGTGAACGGCTTTCCCAGCCGGTTTTCAACGTGTCGCCTTCCGCGTGCGACGATGCTGGTTGCGGCAGGAGGTGGTCGTTCACGAAGGCCAGCACGCGCGCGGTGAGATTCGGCGCGAGCGCGTTCGCGGCGACGGCCATGCGCGCGGGCAAGGTGAGGATCACCGACGGCTGGCCGCGGCGGGCGGCTTCGACGATGCGGCGGGCGGCTTTGTCGGCGCCCATCGCTTGCACGGGGAAGTTCATGCCGAGCGAGAACCAATCGAATTCCTCCGCGTGCCGGCCTTTGAATGTCGCGTTGAGGTGCGAGCCGGTGCGCAGCACGCCGGGCGAGACGGTCGTCACGCGCACCCCTTCGTGCGCCAACTCGGCGCGGAGGGCGTCGGAGAGGCCGACGAGCGCGTGCTTGCTGGCGTTATACGGCGCGAGGTGTGGGAAGGAGACGAGGCCGCCGAACGACGCGATGTTAACGATGCGCGCCTCGCCGCGCTCGCGTCCGCGCAGGTGCGGCAGCGCGGCGCGCACGAGCCGCAGGGGCGTCCAGAAGTGCAACTGCATGGCGTGCTCGAAGTCGGCTTCCTGCATGTGTTCGAGTGGACCGACCTGGATCGCGCCGGCGTTGTTCACCAGCACGTCCAGACCGCCGAAAACTTCGACTGCCAGCGCGACGGTGCGGCGGATTTCGGCCGGGTCGGTCAAGTCTGCGACGATGGTGAAAACGTCGCCGCCGCGTGCCTGCAATTCGCTCTGCGCGCGGCGCAACTCCGCAGGGTCGCGCGCCACGAGCGCCACGCGCGCGCCCGCGGCGCAGAAGCGTCGCGCCAGCGCCAGTCCGAGTCCGCGCGAGCCGCCGGTGATGAGCACCGCCTTGCCCGCAAAATCGCAGCCCGAGACGCGCCGCGCCAGCCGCGTGAGCGCCCAGCCGGCGAGCGCGGCGGCGCCAAGCGCGGCGAGGGTGCGTTGGGATTTGTTCAAGGGGCAGGCGCGGTCGGCGGTGGGTGGGAAGGGCGATTTCATGGGACGCATGGGAGCAAGAGGTTGGTATTAAAAAGAAATCGCGCCGCCCGCGTGGCGCGCGCTGATTTCTTCCACGGGCGGTTTGGCAAAACGTTGCTTCCCGGCACAACCTCCGCACCCGGTCCGCTGCGAATCAGCTAGCGAACTGCGTTACCAGCCACAGCCTCGTTATTCCGCCCATCCCGGCCTAAATTCCATCCATGCAACTTCCTCTGGAAATCACCTACCGCGGCGTCCACAAGAGCGACGAACTCGAAGCGCTCGTCCATGCCAAGGCAGCGCACCTCGACAAGTTTTGCGACCACATCTCGCGCTGCGATGTCATCATCGAACAGCCCAATCATGCCCAGCAATCCGGCAGCCCGTTCCGCGTGCGCATCGACGTGACCGTGCCGCCCGGCCACGAACTCGTTGCCGATGAGCGCCCGACCGAGCACGAGATGCACGAGCCGCTGACGAAGCTGGTGAATGATGCGTTCAAGAGCATGGAGCGGCAGCTTAAAGAACTCGTCCAACGCCAGCGCCGCGACGTGAAGCATCACGAGAACGAGCGGTGAGATAGAGTTTGGTTTTTTATGCGAACGGAAGCCGCTTCTTCGGTGGCAATCCCGTTTCGCCGAATTCAAAGTTAGGCGTATCCCATGTCGCATAGTAAAACCACGAAAAGGGGGCGCTCGCATTACGTCGAGCGCTGGAATCCACAAGCGAAGCGGTTCGTCTTGTCGTGCGCGCTATGTGGACACACCGGTTTTAGCCCGAGCATCCTCGAAGAAGGCTTTGCTTGCACGCTGGCGAGGCGAGCAATCATGGAGGAGCTACAGTCCGTGCTCAAGCCGCTGGAGCTTGATGCGTTCGGCCGTTGCGTCGTTTGCTCCGCAGCGGCGAAATCGTAATGTGCGTCTCCACCGTAACGCCTAACCCGGCGCTGCAGCGAACAGGCTCTGCGATTGGCGTCATTTTTGTATTCGAGCTTTACTTTCGCAGAGCCTGTCGCTGAGCTTTGAGTCGTTAGGTAACAGCAGCCGTTCACACCCCAAAAGAACCTATATGGGCAAGATGCGCTGCCGTTGCGGCTTTGTGTTCAACACCACACCACAGCCAGAACCGGACATGTGGATCGCCATCAAGGACACTGAACATGAAGCGTTCTTGGAAGCAGAGATCGAGGCGGATCGCTTGTCAAAAAACTACCAAGAGCACCAAGAACGCGTCGGTGAGTTGGACCGGCGGGCTTTTGCCTTGCGGACCTCGCTCTATAACTGCCCGGAGTGTAGCCGAATCTATTGGTTCCGTGGTCCAGACGGTAACATGGAGGTTTTTGCTCCCGAGCCTTCGCCGGATTTATCATGTCGCGTTGCGCGTCCGACACGCGCACTTGCCTACGCGGCTGCCGATTCCAAAGCACGAGCGTCGCCAGCCGACACGGACGGCGGCCATTTCACATTCACCAACGAACCGAAAAAACCCCATCCATCTTATGCTACACAAAGCTTCCGCCCAATGGCAGGGCGGCCTCAAGGACGGCAAAGGCGTGCTCTCGACCGAGAGCGGCGCGCTGGCGCAAAATCCGTATTCCTTTCGCACGCGTTTCGAGGAGCACGGCTCCAAGGCGGGCACGAATCCGGAGGAACTCATCGCCGCCGCGCACGCCGGCTGTTTTTCCATGGCCTTGAGCGCCGAGCTGGGCAATGACGGCATGACGGCCGAACGCATCTCGACCACCGCGACGGTCGAGCTGCACTTCATCGACGGCAAGCCGACGGTGACGAAATCGCACTTGCACCTGCGGGCAAAAATCCCCGGCGCGGACCGCGAGAAATTCCTGGCCGCCGCGCACCGCGCCGAAACGGGCTGTCCGATTTCCCGGTTGCTGAAGGCGGAGATCACGCTGGATGCCGACCTGGAAAGCTGACGACGCAGGCGCCGCGGAGCTGACCACCACGGCCACGGTTGCGGCGGTCGGCGGCAGCGGTGGCGCGGATTTGCGGCGGCGGCTGTGCGTCGCGCTGGCCGGGGGCACGGCGTTTCTCGGCGTGTATGTCACGCAGCCGCTCCTGCCGGCGTTGCGCACGCAATTCGGCGTGGGCGAGGCGGCCGTGGCGGCGACGATTTCGGCGCTCACCTTTGCCATTGCGCTCGCGGCGCCCGTGGTCGGTCCGCTGGGCGATTTCCTCGCGGGGCGCAAGCGGCTGATCGTCAGCGCGGTTTTTGTTCTCGCGATCCTCAACTTCCTCGCGGCCCGCTCGCATTCGCTCAGCGAGTTGCTCAGTTGGCGCTTCGCGCAAGGTCTCGCGGTGCCCGCGGTGCTCGCTTCGACGCTGGCTTACATCGCCGAGGAATTTCCCGCGGCGGTGAATGGCCGCGCGATGGGCGCCTACATCGGCGGCAACGTGCTCGGAGGTTTTCTCGGCCGGTTTATGGCCGGGCTGGTGGCGGGAGATGAACACGACTGGCAGCGCGCGTTTCTGCTGATGGGCGCGCTCTCGGTCGCCGGCGGCGCGACAATCTGGGCGGTCCTGCCGCCATCCTCGTCGCGAGGGTTGCGGTCGATGACTGGGGTGGGAAAAGGAGGGGCCGGCGTTTTCCACGGAATGGCCGGCAGCCTCCGGGCGCTGCCGCAGCACGCGCGCAACCCGACGCTGCTGGCCACCTACGCGGTCGGCGCGAGCGTGCTGTTTTCACTCACGGCGACGTTCACGTTTGCCACGTTTTATTTTCACGACCGCTTTGGGCTGAGCGCCGCGCAGATCGGCGCTATTTTTTTCGTGTATCTCGCGGGAGTCGTGGCGACGCCGCTCTCGGGCCGCTTTATCGATCGGCACGGTCATCGCCGCACCGTGCTCGCGTCGCTGCTCTGCTCGGCGGTCGGCTTGGCGCTGACCTTGGTGGCAGGGGCGTCGATCTTGGTTTTTATCGCCGGCCTGGCGTTGACGGCGGTGGGCGCCTTCATCTCGCAAGCGGCGTCGCAAGGCTTCGTCGGGCAGATCGCGCGTGAAGGTCGGGGCGCCGCGGCCGGGCTGTATTTGTCCGCGTATTATCTCGGCGGCGGACTCGGCGCGCTGTTGCCGGCGCCCGCGTGGCATCGCGCCGGCTGGCCCGGCGTGGTCGCACTGGTGCTCGCCGTGCTGCTGGCCGCGGCGGCGTGCGCATTTTTCGGTTGGAAACCGCGCGAGCGCGCCAGCCAACCGACGGTGCCCGGCAGCGGCGATTGCATCTAGGTTTTTCAACGCTCTGCCGGCGGCGGGACTCGAACCCGCACGGAGCTTGCGCCCCCAGGGATTTTAAGTCCCATGCGTCTGCCATTTCGCCACGCCGGCATTTGCTGTTTCTGCCCGATGGAGAGTTGGTGTCAAGAATGCCGCTGAGCTTGTCACGCGAAAACCAAGTGCGCCAGAGCCGTGCAGCGGAAAGCCGCAAAAATTGCTACAGCCACGAAGCATGATTGAGCCATGAGCGCATCTTTTCCCTTGCCCGCAGGTGTCTGCTGCGATAAGCCGGGATCGTGCCCGTCTTCGTCAGCTACAACAGCCTCCACGCGGAGTTTGTCCATCGCGATCTTGTCCCGGTGCTGCGTGCCGCTGGCGTTGACGAGGTGCTGATCGACAAAGAGCGCTTCACCGCAGGTCGGCCGCTGATTGGACAAATGGACGCCGTGCAAGATCGCGCCAAGACCTCGCTGCTGGTGCTGACGCCCGGTTATCTCGCCAGCGATTATTGTTTGCACGAAATGCGCCGGGCGGTGGCGAAAGACCCGACGTTCGCCGAGGGAGGCGTCCTGCCCGTCGTCGTAGAAACGTGCATGCTGCCGCCTGAATTGCAGCCGTTCGGCAGCCTCCTGCGGGTGCATCTCACCGACCGGACCGACCCGACGGCATGGGCGAGCATCCTGAAGGCTTTGGCAGCCGATGGGTTGGGCGTGGACGCGCCGCGTTGGCTGGCGAAGCGCGCGGAATGTGAAAAGCTACTCCAGCAGGGATTGCCGGTGAATCTTTTTGTGCGCAACGATGGGGCAAACTGGAAGGTGCTGCTGGATTCCTTGGAAAAGGACTGCCGACTGCGGCTGCCCACGGTGGACCTCGAGGACGGCTGCACCGCGTCGCGCGAGGGGTTGATCCGGGAAATTCTCGATAAACTCAAGGTGCCGGCAATGGTGCCGAAGAAGCCGAATGACCTCGCGGTGCTCTCGCGGCAACTACGCCAGGGTGGGCCGCATCTTTTGGTCTTCCGGCATTTCCATTACGCCCGCGACCGGTTTCGTTTCTACGAGCGCGATTTCTTCCGCACACTACGGAACCTGATGGACCAGCAGCCGCGGGCGCTGGTGCCGCTCTTCCAGTCGCGCGAGCCGCTGGCTTCGTTGGTGAACGATTTGCTGCCCAACGATTCAAAGCTGCGAGCGCAGCTCGTGGAGTTGTGATTTTCGCGCGCGGATGAAATCGCTGCCTCGCCCAGAGCGTCTCGGCCTGTGCTGGCGGGACCATCGCGCGGTCTGGGGGTGGGTGAAGGTGCAGTATCGAGACCCTGGGTTTTTCGAGGGCGCGACGAGGCCGCTGAGTCGGTGGCAGGCGTTGAAAACAATCGCCGTGTTTTATAGCCACATCGGCCCTTGGTGGTTGCTCCTCGGCTGGGCTGTTTCGTTCCTGCTGAGGATCTCGCTGCATCCGAGTGGAGACATCCATTCTGCTGCTCTCGGAGCGTTTGCATCTACCGCGGTTGGTCTCGCGGGTGGTCTCGCGGCTGGTCTCGCGGCTGGTCTCGCGGCTGGTCTCGCGGGTGGTCTCGCGGTTGGTCTCGCGTTTGGTCTCGCGGTTGGTCTCGCGTTTGGTCTCGCGGGTGGTCTCGCGGTTGGTCTCGCGGCTGGTCTCGCGGTTGGTCTCGCTGCTGGTCTCGCTGCTGGTCTCGCGGGTGGTCTCGCGGGTGGTCTCGCGTTTGGTCTCGCGGTTGGTCTCGCGGTTGGTCTCGCGGGTGGTCTCGCGGTTGGTCTCGCGGCTGGTTTCGCGGTTGGTCTCGCTGCTGGTCTCGCGGATGGTCTCGCGGTTTGCAGTGGCTACATCATCACGAACTGGCGTCTTTACCAATTTCCCTCGCACTCGGGTTTCCTGTGGACACGACCCAAGCGCGGAAATTGGCGCCGGCATCCGGTTTTCAAAAACCGCTTCTGCCCCACGCCTTTTCCGAGGCTGGAGAAATGGCTGGTCGATTGCTGGGAGCAGGAGCCGCGCGAATTGAGCCGGCAGCTTGACCGACTCATCGCACGCAGCCAATACCAGCGCCCAAGAGCGCTCCGGGCGAAAACCGCCATCCTGGCGCGGGAAACCAAAACGCTACCCTCGCTCGCCAACCTGGGTCGTCATTTGGAATCTTTGCCGACGGGCGAAATAGGCTACCTCAAGGAAACGAGCGAACTGCGCGCCAAAGCCGAGCGGATCGCTGAGTGGCAACGCCAAGCCGACGCTGCACCCTCGGCGTTGATCCGACATGATCGGCTGGAGCAGGCGCTCGAAGCGATGGCTGGCTTCCGCGGTTATGTCAGCGGGTGCGCGGAGCCGCTGGCTTCGGAATTTCTGCGCGCCGCGGAGAGTTGGGAGGCCAATCTCCGGCGTCAGATCGACGCCCTCCCGCGCGAGGTGCCCGATTTTTTCAATCCCAATCTCGCCGTCCGCGCGGGAATGGAGGCTTTTGTCCGCCGTGACGACCTCCTGGCCGATCTCCAGCAGCGTTTGCGCAACCCGGCGGGCGGCTCGGGGCTGCTGCTCTACGCGCGGCGTCGCATGGGCAAATCGACGATTTTGCAAAACCTCGAACGACTGCTGCCGCGGGAACTGGCGGCGGTGTATGTGTCCATGCAAAATGCGGAGGCGGCCACGTCTGAGGCGCACTTTTCGGCGTGGCTGGGCGAAAAGCTGGCCAGCCTTTTTCCCAAAGCTGATCTTACGCCCATCCCTGCGGACCTTGCCGCCTTGGCTAGGACGTTGCGCCGATTGCAGGAATATCTCGATAATTCAGACTGCCGCGTGCTCATCGCAATCGATGAATTCGAGGTGATCGACGAGCGCATCGGCGAGGGGATGATGAGCGAGCGACTGCTGGGCATGGTGCGCGATTGCATCCAGACGCATCGGCAAATCCGCTGGTTGTTCAGCGGAGTGCATCATGTCTCGGAACTGCCCAACGCTCGCTGGAGTTCGTATTTAACCGCCTTCCAGCAAATCGAGGTGCGGCCTTTCAGCGCGGCAGAGACGCATCAACTCCTCACCGAGCCGCTGAAGTTTGCCAACGCCTTCGGAGACCGGACGCCACCGCAGGCTGACTTTTTCGTGAAGAACGAGTTCTGGGCACCGGGAATGATCGAGCGCATCCAGCACGAATCGCAGGGCTGGCCGGCCTTGGTGCAGGGTATCGCCAAGGAAGTCGTCGCCGCTTGCAACCGACGCAAGGTGCTCCAAGCAAACGACGCTTTGCTGGACGAAGCGCTCGACGCCGTGCTCACGAGTGTGGACGGCACGCTTCAGGAATTGCTGCTCCAGCAGGCGCGGCAGGAACCCGAAAAGAGCGCGAGCCTTTTCATCCGGGCCTTCCGCACCACTGAGGAACAGTCGCCGCCGGCAGAGGATGCGGTGCGGCAGCTTCTCCAGCGGCACGAACTGGTGGTGCCGACGGCATCTGGCGCTTGGCGGCTGCGTGTGCCGCTAATGCAGCGCTGGCTGGAGAAAAAAGGCTGAGTGCACGCACGCATCAGACTCGCAGTGCGGCGAGGATCACGTCCGCGGCATTGGCGGCGGCGGTGCTGGTGCGGGGAAGGTCATCGCCGCTCAAAATTTGGACGACGGCGCGCAGCTCGGCGGCTTGTTTGGTGCGCGCGTTGTCGGTGTCGTCGAGCAAGCGTTTGACCTCGGCGGCGAGCGCAACGGGCTGAGCGTTGGCTTGCAAAAACTCACGCGCGATTTCTTTGCCGGCGAGCAGATTAATCATGCCCAGAAACGGCACGCGCACGACGGCGCGGCCGACCCACCAAGTCAGCGACGCGACGCGATAGACGATGGCCAGCGGCAGCCCGAAAAACGCCGCCTCGACGGTGGCCGTGCCGGAGGCGACGAGACCGACGGCGGCAGTTTGCATCAAACGCCGCGACGCGCCGGGCGGCAGGATGGCGCACTCCGCGTCGGTCCAAGCGGGAGCGAGGCTCGCGCGGATGGCGCGCAACTCCTCCACGCGCTCAGGCGTCGCTGCGGGCGTGGCGAAACGGAGGTGCGGACGTTCGCGGCGCAACACGCGCGCGGTTTCGAGCAAGACGGGGAAAATCTTGCGCACCTCGCGTCCGCGGCTGCCGGGAAAGAGGCCGATCAAATCCGCTTCGCGCACGCTGCCGGCAGGCAGCCGCTCGGCTTCCAGTTGTTCGAGCAAAGGATGGCCGGCGAAGATCGTGCGCAGGCCGGATTTTTCGTAGAGCGTTTTTTCAAACGGAAAAATGCAGATCATCAAATCGAGCAGCCGCGCCATGAGCGGGATGCGTCCGCGATGCCAGGCCCAGACCTGCGGGCTGATGTAGTAAATGAGCTTGCCGCGGTAGCCGGCGCGGCGCAGAGCCTTGGCCAGACGCAGGTTGAAACCCGGATAGTCGATGAGCACGACGGCGGCGGGTTTTTGGGAAAAAATTTCGTCGAGCACGCGGCGGAATTGCGCGCGGAACCAGCCGTAATTTTTCAGCACTTCCCACAAGCCGACGACGGCTGCTTGGTCGGTCCAGTTTTCGAGCAAATCGCCAGCGATGGCGCGCATCTGCGCTCCGCCGCGTCCGGCGAAAACCAGCTTCTCGGGCGCGCTTTCGCGCAACGCGTGCAGGAGCGCGGCGCCGTGCGTGTCGCCGCTCAATTCGCCAGCGAGGAAGTAGAGCGTCGTGGGCGGATTCAAGCGGAAACGATCCTCACGCAAAGACGCCAAGACGCAAAAGGGCTGAGAAAAAATTTGTAAATCTTATGCCTTTCTTCGCGGCTTTGCGTCTTGGCGGGAAACTTGGAGCTTTTGACCAAACCGCACGCATTGTCATCCTGAGCGAAGTCGAAGGATCTTTCGTGGCAAAGCGGAGAGAGATTTTCCACGTCTGACGCTTGGCACCGAAAGATCCTTCGACTTCGCTCAGGATGACAGCAGAGGGAGTGTGGTGCGCGGCTTTGCAACAAGCTCTTATTGGCTGTTGACCGCCGCGATGCGTTCGGTGATTTCAATGGCCAATTCGAGCGCGGCGGCGGCTTGCGGGCCGGTGACTTTGGGCTGCGCGCCGGGGCCGCTGCGGATGCATTCGATGAAGGAAGCCAACTCGCGTTTGAGCGGTTCGTCTTTTTCAATTTCCACGGCTTCGCGCGTGATCGCGCCGGCGGCGCGGCGGTAGATTTCGCCGGTCTGCGCGCCGTAATCGAGCGACAAATATGCGTCTTCCTGAAAGACGCGAATCTTGCGCATTTTCTCCGGCGAAATGCGGCTGGCGGTGATGTTCGCCACGCAGCCGTCGGCGAAGCGCAGGCGCGCGTTGGCGATGTCTTCGCCGCGCGAGAGCACGGGCACGCCGACGGCATCGACGCTCGCGATTTTCGAGCGGACGAGGTGCAGGATGATTTCCAAATCGTGAATCATCAAATCGAGCACGACGCCGATGTCGGTGGATCGGTTTGGGTAAGGCGAAAGCCGGTGGGCTTCGATGAATTTCGGCCGCGTGAGCAGCGTCTCCAGCGCGCCGAAGGCCGGGTTGAACCGCTCGATGTGGCCGACTTGCAAGACGCAGCCGCGCGCCTGCGCCAGCGCGGAGAGTGCGCGGGCGTCGGCGGTGGTTTCGGTAATCGGTTTTTCGACGAGCAGGTGCCTGCCGCGTTCGAGCAAAAATTGCGCGAGCGGGAAATGGGTCGGCGTCGGCGTGGCGACCGTGGCGGCGTCGATGCCGGCGGCGAAATCTTCGAGCGAATCGGCCACGCGCGCGCCGAGCGGGGCGGCGACGGCTTCCGCGGCGGCGCGGTCGGTGTCGAAGATCAAGGCCAGCCGCGCGCCGGCGTCGCCGAGTTCGGAATAAACCCGCGCGTGGCTACGTCCGATGTGGCCGACGCCGAGGACGCCGATGTTAAGAGGAGTGGAGGTTGCGCTCACGGTAAAAATTTTTTTATCACGGCTCGGCGCGAACGCCCACGAGCGAGATGCGGTGTTGCTCGGCGAGCGCGGTCAGCGTTTCTTTTTCTAACAACAACGTGCGGCCGGCTTCGACGGCGATGACGGCCAGGCGCGCTTCAGCGGCGGTGGCGAGGGTGCGCGCGCCGATGACCGGCACGTCGAAGCGGAAATCCTGTTTGGGTTTGGAAACTTTCGCCAGGATCGCGCCGCCTTTCGGCCCGGCCAGGGTGCCGCCGCGGCGGATGGCGGCGTCGGTGCCTTCGAAGGCTTCGACGGCGAGGACGGTGCCGTTTTTCACCAGCACGGATTGGCCGATGTCGAGCGCGCTGGTCTGCCGGGCGACGCGCAGGGCGAGGTCCACGTCGAGCCGCGCGCGCTTGCCCAAGTCTGGTCCGGCGATGGGACCGGCGGGGGCGAGCAGGTGTTCGAGAAAAGTCGTCGCCGGCAGCAGGGTGACGCCGACGCGGGCGAGTTCGTCGGCGATGGCGCCGAAGAGCGATTCGGCGTTGCGCTCGCGCAGGCGGCTGAGCAGCAGGAGCGCTGGCAAATCGGGACGGAGGTCGAAGAGATTTTTTGGCGCGATCTGTCCGGCCATGATGGCGCGGGGGATTTCTTTTTTCTTAAAAAAACCGAGCAGCCGCCCGAGCTGGCCGACGCGCAGCCAGGAAACCTCGTCCACGGCGTTTTCCAAAGCCGGGTCGGTCTCGTCGGTGAACGCCACGGCGACGAGGCGCGCGACGCCGGCGGCGCGGGCGGCGCGCGCGAGAGTGAGCGGATAAACGCCGTTGCCCGCGATGATGCCGAGGGGGAGTTGGGACGACACAGCGGGCGAAGGAAGAAAATGGCGGGGAGGGAAAATTTTTTCCGCGCCGTTCGTTTATTTCGCGTGGTGTTCGAGCGGGAGGCCGGCGGCGGCGAGCCGGTGGCGCAACTCGGTGCGTTTGCCCTCGCAGGCGACGACGAAGCAGGAGCCGTCGAGCAGGCGCACGGCGGCGGACCAATTTTTCGGATCGCCGGAGAGGAATTTCCAGCGATCAGGCGGGTCGATGCTGACGCCGCGGCCCTCGGGGCGAAAGCAGAAGAAATAAAGATTGCCGGGCAGCGGCTCGCCGTCGCCGCCGGCGGCCTCGTTTTTCGCCACCGCCGGGCGGACGATCACCTCAACGGCCGGCTCGCCGCGATGCTCGATCATGCGGTAAGCCAGCGCAGTGCCGCCGGCCAATTCCGGCGGGACGCGGTAACGGTCAAAGTTGTAGCGCATCATGAGCAGATCGCCCAGTTTGCCGCATTCAATCCCGACGCTGGACACGCCCTGAATGGCGAGCCAGCCGCGGCCTTGCGGGAGCGGTTCGGGCGTCGTGCCTGGCTTGGGCCGGGGCGTGCTGTCGGCCTTCGGCGGAGCGGGCCAGGCGTAGTCGATGAGCTGGGTGACATTTTCGTCGCCGGCGAAGCCGTTGTAGTGCGCGACGACCATCCAGGCGCCCCAGGCGATGAGGAAATTCCCCGCCAAAAGCGCGGCCAGAAACGCGGGATGCCGGAACAGTTGCCGCCAGGAAAATTGCCGCCGCCGCGCGCCGATCCAGTGCGCCTCGGCGCGTTGGGCGAGACCGGCCGGCAGCGGCACGGCATCGACGAGCGCGGCGACGCGGTTGTCCCAATCGGCCTGGAGTTCAAAGTCGCGGCGCAACTCCGGGTCGGCTTCCACGCGCTGGAGCGCGGTGCGCAGCAGCTTGTCGCCCTCGTCGCCGCCGTCGGGACGACAGCAGGCGAGCAGGGCGCGGGTTTTGTCGTCGGAGAGGCGGGCGTCGGGCATGTGCGGTGGAGTGGGCAACGAGCGACGCGCGGGGCAGCGGCAACTGGGTCCTTCGAGTTTCAGCAGGAAGTCAGGTCGGCGCCGTTCAACAGCCCGGCCATGGCGGGATGACCGCGCAACAAAGTGCGACCGCGGGTCAGCATCGCGGCCAGTTCGGTCTGGCGAACGCCGAGCACCTCGGCCAGCTCGACCGAGGGAAAAAGGAAGAGGTAAAACAGCGCCAGGGCGCAACGCTCGGGTTCCGGCAACGGCGCAAACGCGGCGGCAATTTGCCCGGTGCCATTCTCATCGCCGTCGTCCGAGTCTTCCCCGGCGTCGTCGAGGGCGGCCGGCGGCGATGGCGCGGCGGGTTTGGAGCCGTTCTTTGCGACCGTCTGACGGCGGCAATGATTGCGCGCTTCGGCGAAGAGCCAGCGGGCGGCGCGGCGGGGACAGCGGAACTCGCTGAATCGGCTGGCGGCCTGTTCGATGGTGAGGTCAAACACGCGCGCCGCAGCGCCGCCGTCGCCTGTGACCAGAAAGGCGAAGCGGTAGAGCGGAGCCAGGTAGTGCGACAGGGAAGGCGCGGCGGGGGGATTCATGCTGCCGGAGAAAGTTACAATACGAAGACCGCCAAGCTCAAGTGCGCAAAAATTGCCACCCAAGCTAGTGGCGATTCCGCGCGCGGCGGTTGACTTGCCCGAGTTCCCTTACCAGATTGGCGTCCGCCCGCTCCACTCAGCTTTTCGCTCCGTGAAAAACATCCTTTTCGTCTGCACCGGGAACAGTTGCCGCAGCCCGATGGCGGAGGCGCTCTTCCGGCAACTGCTCCAGAGCCGCGGGCGGGCGGGGGAATTCCAAGTCTCCTCGGCGGGCTTGAGCGCGGGCCGCGGCCAGCCGGCAGCCGCCCTGGCCGCCGAGGTGCTCGCGCCGGACGGCGTGGATTTGAACAGCTTTCGCAGCCGTCCGCTCACCGAGGCCATCGCGTCGGAAGCCGACGTGATCGTGGTGATGACGCGCGGCCATCTCGATACGCTGACGATGATGTTTCCCGAGGTGGCCGAGCGGGTGTATCTCCTGCGCGAGTTCGCGGCCGGCGGCGCGTCCGGCGACGACCTCGATTTGCCCGACCCGATCGGCCTCGGCCGGCCCGTGTATGTGCGATGCCGCGACAGCATCAAAGCATCGCTGCCGGGTCTCTTGAATTTGCTCGATCACGCCCGGTCGGGATCGCGCCGGAACTTTGGAAAAAACATGAAATCATCCCCTTTGCGCGGCTTGGAGCGACTGGCCACGACCGACCCGGAAATCTACGCCGCGGTGGCCGCGGAAGAATTGCGCCAGTCGGAAAACATCGAGCTGATCGCGAGCGAAAATTTCACCAGCCGCGCCGTGATGGAAGCGCAAGGCTCGTGTCTGACGAACAAATACGCTGAAGGGTATCCCGGCCGGCGCTGGTATGGCGGCTGCGAGAACGTTGATGTCGTCGAGCAACTCGCCATCGACCGCGCGAAACGGCTCTTTGGCGCCGAACACGTCAACGTCCAGCCGCACTCGGGCGCGCAGGCAAACATGGCTGTGTATTTCGCCTTTCTAAAACCGGGCGACAAAATCCTGACGATGGACCTCGCGCACGGCGGGCATCTGACGCACGGCTTCAAGACGAATTTCAGCGGACGGTTTTACGAGGTAAGCCACTACGGAGTCAGTCAGACGGACGAGCGCATTGATTACGACGGCTTGGCGAAACAAGCCGAGGCCGTGCGTCCGCGCATGATCACGGTCGGCGCGAGCGCGTATCCGCGTGTCATTGATTTTCAAAAAATGGGCGAGATCGCGCGCTCGGTCGGCGCGCTGCTCTTTGCCGACATGGCGCACATCGCGGGCCTGGTCGCTGGCGGGCAACATCCGAGTCCGGTGCCGCACGCCGATTTTGTCACGACCACGACGCACAAGAGTCTGCGCGGGCCGCGTGGCGGCTTGATCCTGTGCCGGGCGCAATACGCGAAGGAGATCGACTCGCAAGTCTTCCCCGGCATCCAAGGCGGGCCGCTCATGCACGTCATCGCGGCGAAGGCGGTCTGCTTGCACGAGGCGCTGCAACAGGGGTTTGCCGATTACCAGCGGCAGATCGCGCTCAACGCCAGGGCGCTCGCGGCGCGGCTGGCGAAGAACGGCTACCGGCTCGTCAGCGGCGGCACCGACAATCACCTCATGCTCGCCGATCTGCGGCCGTTCAACATGACCGGCAAGGACGCGCAGGAAATCCTCGACCGCGCCGGCATCACGGTGAACAAAAACGCGCTGCCCTTCGACACGGTGTCGCCCTTCAAGGGTGGTGGCATCCGCCTCGGCACGCCCGCGGCGACGACGCGCGGGATGAAGGAGGAAGAGATGATGGAAATCGCCGACCTGCTGCACGAAGCCTTGCGCGCCGGCGCGGCGGGCGACGAAAAAGGCGTGGCGAAAACGCGCGAAGCCGTGCGCGCGCTGACCCGGCAATTTCCGCTGCCGTCGTGACGGCGGCGGATTTTGATTACGGAATGCATTGCATCGAACGCGAAATTCATGCAGCCTTTCCTGAACCGGAGACCTTTATGCCCGAAACCGCCGTGATCACCGCCCCGGACACCGAGACTCGCGAGGACGACGCGCGCTGGCGCGGCGAAATCGAAACGGTGTTCAACAAGATCGAGGCTGCATTTGTGCAAATTCGTGCTGATCGGCTAGAGATCGATCGGTTGGCGGCAAGCACGCGCGTCAAACTGGATGCGTTGCAGAAGTTCGTGGCGCAATGCTCGTGAGCCGCGATGTGGACACAATTCTACTCGGCGGCCAAGCAGGTCTTGGAACTGGTTGATGCGACACGCCAGAACGGCGACGACATCAAAAAACTGCGCAGCGAACTGGATACCCTCGCTGACACCGTGCAAAATCTGGCGTTCGGCCTCCAGCGTTTGCGCGATGAAATGGCGCACGACCGCGAGATTTTTAACCTGAAGCTGGAAAACGAATTTTTGCGCCGTGGATACACCGCAAGCGCGCCCAAGCCGCCGTCACTGGAAAACTGATCGTTATTTCATTGAAGCTCGCACCGATTGCTTATGCCTACCGACCATTCCGCCGCCGCCACCAACGCCAACCCGCTCCACGACGGCGCCGCCAATCGTCCGCAGCCGAAGGCGTGTTCACTCGTCATCTTCGGCGCCACGGGCGACCTGACCCATCGCAAGCTCATCCCGGCGCTATATAACCTTGCCGCCGATGGCGACCTGCCGCCGGGCATCGCGATCATCGGCTTCGCGCGCCGCCCGAAAACCGACGACGAGTTTCGCAAGGAAATGGAGGAGGCGACGCGGAAATTTTCGCGCCAGCCAGTCAACGACGAATTGTGGAAGGCGTTTGCGCAATCGCTCTTCTATCACCGCAGCGAGTTCGACAACGACGACGGCTACCACGCGCTCGCGGAACGCCTCGATAAACTCGACGCCGAGCGCGCCACCGGCGGACGGCGGATGTTTTACCTCGCCGCCGGCCCGGAGCAATTCGAGCCGATCATCTCACGCCTGGCGAAGTCGGGATTAAATAAACCCGGCGGCAGCTCGGGCGAAGGCTGGTCGCGCGTGATCGTGGAAAAGCCGTTTGGCACGGACCTGGAGAGCGCGCGCAAGCTCAACGGCGTCGTCTCCAGCGCCTTTCACGAATCGAACACTTACCGCATCGACCATTTCCTCGGCAAGGAAACGGCGCAAAACATCATGGTGCTGCGTTTCGCCAACGCCATCTTTGAGCCAATCTGGAACGCGCGTTACATCGACCACATCGAGATCACCGCGGCGGAGACGCTCGGCGTCGAGGGCCGCGCGGGTTATTACGAAACGAGCGGCGCCTTGCGCGACATGGTGCAAAACCATCTCATCCAATTGCTCACCCTCGTCTGCATGGAGCCGCCGACCGACTTGAGCGCGGACAGCGTGCGCGACGAAAAGGTGAAAGTCTTGCGCTCCCTGCGTCCGATGAAAACGGCCGAGGAAGTCGCCAAACACGTCGTGCGCGGCCAATACAGCGCCGGCTCGATCAACGGCCAGCCGGCGCCGGCTTACCGGCAGGAACAGAACGTAAAACCCGGCACGATGACGGAGACCTTCGTGGCGATGCGCGTGCTGCTCGACAACTGGCGCTGGAACGGCGTGCCGATCTACATCCGCGTCGGCAAGCGTCTGCCGAAAAGCGGCGCGGAAATCAGCGTGCATTTCAAGAACGCGCCCGGCGTGTTGTTCAACCGCGACGGCGTGGACGGCGGCGCCGGCACCAATGGCGCGGGCGGCGCGAACGTGCTCGTCATCCGCATTCAGCCCGACGAAGGCGTGAGCCTGCGGATGCAGAGCAAGCTGCCCGGCGCGGCGTTGCGCATCGAGCCGGTGAAAATGGATTTTCAATACGGCGAGAGCTTTGGCAAAGCCAGCCCGGAAGCTTACGAGCGGCTGCTGCTCGATGCGATGAGCGGCGACCCGACGTTGTTTGCCCGGCGCGACGAGGTCGAGGAAGCGTGGCAATTTGTCGATAACATCGAGCAAGCCTGGCACGGCAGCACGGCGAGCGGCGCCACGAGCGAAGCCAAGGCCGACGGCAGCGCGCCGCCGCTGTGCGAGTATCCCGCCGGTTCGTGGGGACCGAAAGAGGCGGACGAATTGCTGGATCACGACGGCCGGCAGTGGCGGCGGTTTTGAGTTTTTTTAATCACCAGCCAAAGCCGCTTTTCCTGCTTATGCCCACCGTTGCCCCTGTTCCCAACGCTGCCTCCGACGAACAAGCCCGGTTCTTCGCCGGCGGCATCCCGGTCGAGATCGGCAAGATCCAAAAAGAGCTGAAAAAGCTTTGGCAAAACAGCGACCACGTTGCCACGCGCGCGTCGCGGCTGAACCTCGTCGTTTACAGCGCCGCCGCGCATTCCATCCGCGCCAACACCGCGCTCGTCGCCGAGATCGCGCGGCAGCACGCGCTCCGCGCCATTCTCATCGCGAACAAGCCGGCGCACCCGGGCGAGGGCGTGCGGGCGTGGGTCAACGCGCACTGCCAGCTTTCCAAGACCGGCGCGAAGCAGCGCTGCTCCGAGCAGATCGCGTTTCAATTCCAAGGCAAAGCGGCGGATTTTTCGTTGATTCCAAACGTCGTTTTTGGCCATCTCGACAGTGATCTGCCGTTGTATCTTTGGTGGCAGGGCGACTTCCCGCAGCCCGCGCCGGGCGAGCAGTTGCTCGCATGGGTGGATCGGTTGCTCTTTGACAGTGCGGACTGGTCCGACGCTCGCGCGCAATTCGCCGTGCTGCGGGAAATTTGCGCGGCCAATCCGCGCCTGAAAACGGCGCTCGGCGACCTCGACTGGACGCGGCTCATCACCTGGCGCAGCGCCATCGCGCAATTCTTCGATCTGCCCGGTCGCCACGATCTTGCGGAACTCGACCGCGTCGAGATCACGCACGCACCGACAGGCCGGCTGACGGCGTTGCTGCTGCTCGGTTGGCTGGCGCTGCGGCTGGGATGGCAGGCCGAAGCCGCGGCGGATGGCAGCTTGGTTTGCAAAAGCGGCGCGGGCGCCGGCGCGCGGAGTATCGCCGTGACCTTGCGCGAAGGAGCGGCGGCCGGTTCAATTCAAAAATTGACGCTCGGCACCACGGGCGGCGCGCAGTTCTGTATCAACCGCGGCGAGACTTCCGATTTTTTCAACACCCGCGCGCAGCTCGCTCCGAACGAACGCGAGCATTTCCAAGTCCTGCGCGCCGGCTCGGAAAAACTGGCCGATCTCGTGAGCGAAGAATTGACGCACAGCGGCAATCATCGCGTATATCTGCGCGTGCTCGACGTGGTCGAGCGGCTGTTGCCGGCCGCCGCGGCAACGGCGTGATTGTGCGCCCATGCTGCGCTTTCAAATTTTTCGCATTCCGTTCCGCGTCGAGTGGTATTTCTGGCTGACGGCGTGCGTGCTGCTCGGCACCAGCAGCGTCACGCCGGCGGTGCTGGTGCTTTGGGTCGCGTGCGTTTTTGTTTCCATCGTTGCACACGAGTTGGGTCACGCGTTGTCCGCCCGCGCGCTCGGCAGGCTTTCGCCCGTGGTCGTGCTCTACGGATTGGGCGGGCTGACGTTCCTGCCGGGCGTGGAACGCCTCGGCCCGGCGCGCCGCATCGGCATCACGCTGGCGGGGCCGGCGGCCGGTTTTCTACTGGCAGCCGTCGTGGCTGCCATCCGTCCATCGGTGCATGCCGCCGACTCGGTCTATGTGCGGACGGCGCTGAATTTTCTGCTGTTCATCAATATCAATTGGACGCTGTTCAATCTCCTGCCCATCGCGCCGCTCGATGGCGGCCAGGTGCTCGCCACCTTGCTCGGGCCGCGCCGCATCGCGATCACGCGCATTGTCGGCGGCAGCCTCGCGGGCGGATTGTGCGTGTGGGCGTTGCTGCGCCAGCAGATTTTTCTCGCGTTCTTTTTCGGCTTCCTGGCGTGGCAAAATTTCAAGCCGCAGCCGGGCGTGCCGTTGACGACGAGGTAGGGACGTTTCGCCGAAACGTCCCTGAATCTTCGGACGGTTCGGCGAGCCGTCCCTACCTGGGCCATTACGGTTCGCCCTGTCCGATCAGTTCCCGGCGCAGGAGATCGAACGCCGCTTGAGTCGCGCGATATTTGAAAGTCTCGCGATCCGTGGTCGGAAAAAACATGCGTTTCACCAGCGGCTCGGCGCGTCCCGGCGTGGCGAGGCCGATGAAGATCGTGCCGATGGGTTTGCCCTCGCGCCCGCCATCCGGCCCGGCGAACCCAGTCG
>JAFAXH010000035.1 GCA_019241085.1 Verrucomicrobiota bacterium
AGACCAGTTCAACCTGGGCCTCGACCCGGAGACCGCGCGCGAGTTCCACGACGAAACGCTGCCGCAGGAGGGTGCGAAGAGCGCGCATTTTTGCAGCATGTGCGGCCCGCACTTCTGTAGCATGAAGATCACCGAGGACGTGCGCAAGTATGCGGCGGAGCAGGGGATCAAGGACGAAGAGGCGCTGCAAAAAGGGATGGCTGAAAAGTCCGCCGAGTTCGTGGAAAAAGGCGCGGAGGTTTATGCGAAGGCATGAGTCGGATCACTTGGATGCGCGGATGAAAACGAAAATCTATCGCGATCCAGTGGTCGAAGCTTACCTTTCCGGCGTTGATCGCACGCTGCTGCGCGAAAATCTAAAACTCACCCCGGCCGAACGATTAGAAAAGCTCGTCCGCTTCAGTGCCTTCGCGGCGGAGTTGCGCCGCGCCGGACAACGGGCACGCTCGGCGAAGCAGCAGCAGTGAGCACGCAATTCGACAAATTGCTCCCGTTGCTCGTCAACGGCGGGGTCGAATTCATCCTCATCGGTGGCGTCGCCGGCAACGTCCTCGGCTCGGCACGACTGACGTATGACGTGGACGTGGTTTACGAGCGGAGCAAGGCGAACCTCGAAAGAATTTCAGAACTATCGAAATCGCTTTCCCCTTATCTGCGCGGCGCGCCACCCGGCTTGCCCTTCGTGCTCGACCTGCCGACACTTCGCAATGGGCTAAACTTCACGCTCACGACAACGCTTGGCGACCTGGATTTGCTGGGCGAAGTCGTCGGCGGCGGCAACTACCGCGATTTATTGCCGCGCACGTTCATCGTCGAAGCCTTCGGGGTAAAATTCCGTTGTATCGATTTGCCAACCTTGATTAAACTGAAAAGTGCCGCTGGTCGGCCTCGGGATTTGGACGCTCTCGCCGAACTCCAGGCGTTGTTCGAGGAAACAGAGAAGTCGTAAAAGCCGGCGTCATAATAAAGTTTCAAACACGACCTGATAAGTTATGAGCCCTAAGGCGTTCATTTCCTACAGTTGGAGTTCGGACTCACATCGCGAGATGGTTCGCAATTGGGCTGATCGTCTGATTGCCGACGGCGTAGAGGTCCTTCTTGATCAATACGACCTTAAGGAAGGACAGGATAAAAACTCGTTTATGGAAAGGATGGTAACGGATCCGACCGTTACCCACGTTCTAATGATTTGTGATCGCATATATGCGGAGAAGGCAGATGCTCGAAAAGCAGGAGTAGGCACTGAATCGCAGATTATCTCGCAAGAGGTCTACCGCAAAGTTGACCAGTCGAAATTCATTCCAATCGTTTGCGAGTTTTCGCCTGAAGGTGAACCCTGTGTTCCGACGTTCACGAAATCGCGCATCTGGTTGAATTTCTCTTCACCCGAACTTGCGAACAATAATTGGGAGCAGCTCGTCCGATTGCTTTTCGGTAAACCACTGCTCCTAAAACCTGCTCTTGGAAAGCCCCCTGCTTACGTGTTGCAGGACAGCAAAGCACCAGCGAATCCTGCGATCTCACGATTTGCCGTGTTTAAGCAAGCCTTGTTGCAAGGAAGAACCGGAATCACACTCTATCGAAACGATTTCTTGGATGCATGCTTCGAATATGCGGACGCCTTGCGAGTCCGCTCCACGCCGACCTCGGAGAACTTCGTGCAGAGCGTATTGGAAGTCACTGAGACTCTTCTGCCGATACGAGATTTGATCATTAATTGGGTAATGCTCGAAGCCAGCACGCCACACGCAAAGGATTTCGAGGATACGCTCAACCAAATCCTCGAAAGATTGTTAGAGTTGAAGGCGAGGCCAAAAGAGGTGAATACTTGGAACGAAGAATGGTTTGAAGCGCATCGGCTCTTTGTCTATCAAACGTTCCTTTATATCGCCGCCGCATTGCTGCGTCAGGGTAACTTCAAGCTGTTGCATGAGATATTCTTCTCACATTACCTACTACCAGAGACAGCGAATCATGGAGACCGTTTTGGCTGTTTTGAGGCGTTCTACGGTTACTCGCGCACATTAAACTCGGTTCTAGCACCTGCGGGCCAACGACTGCTTAGTCCGGCTGCGGCATTGGTTAAACGCCAAGCCACCCGACAAGATCTAAATTTCGAGGCGATCATGGAGGCTGACCTGCTTGCTCTGCTTACTTCTGCGCTTAATGAGAACGTCCGGTGGTTCCCGCAGACACTCTATTATGCAGGTTACGGGAAAGTCTTTCCGCTATTTGTGCGAGCGACCCAGCATAAGCACTTTCTAAAACTAGCTGAGATCACCGGCATCGATAACGCGGACGAATTGCGAGAGAAAACCAAGAAAGGTTTCGTGCGGCTGGGCATCGAGAAATGGTCAGATTTTCATTTCTACGCCGATGTCTCCTTCTGGACTGCGATGAACATGGATAAATTGGATACTTTAAAATGATTCGATGCCATACCCTCTTTCCTAAAATAGCGGAACGCTTTGGGAACGGGTGCGCAGGGTGGGTGAGGCAAAGGAAGATGCTAGAGGGCTGAGGTGAGTAATTTGCGGGAAAAGAATAATGCTGCGGAGGGCTGAAGGGTGAATCAGGCCGCGCGCTGTCGGTGGGTGGCTCGATTTGCATTGGCGCAGGGCAGAAAAAAATTCTTTTGACCGATTGCGGCGGATTTGCGGGAAGAAAATAATTTTCGGCCGGTTTTTTGGCGGAAATTGGGCGGCGGAAAAATGCTGCGGGCGTTGTTTGCGCGCGGAAGGGGAGGAAAAGAATTTTCTGGCTGTAGTTTTGACAAATCGAGGCGAGCGCCGACGGAAGTTGCGCTGATTTGCGCGGAAAAGGGGCGTGGGAGTTGCTTTTTTCTGTGGTTCATCCCTTTCCAATCATGGCGACAAATATTCTCCCCTCCGGCATCCGCGACTTGATGACTCTCGCGCAAAGAATGCTCGACGGGCTGCAAACGCACGGCCCTTGGATAGGTATGAAGCAGCCGAGGCCGGAGAGCTTTGGGATGCCATCGTGGAGTTGCCTGCGCAGACCGCAGCAATTTCTGGCGCGCCGTTTCTCGGCGCATCGGCGGCGTAAGCGCGGATAGTCGTGAAGTAAAATGAAGTAAGGGTGTGCGGTGATGGTTGCCAATGGCGTGGGCTGGATGGTGTCGGTGGAGAAGCGAGCGTAGCTGGCGCGTGGGGCGGAGATTTTCTGCCGGAGGTTTGCGCTGTCATTCGGCCGGAGACCGCGCGAGAATGTGCCGACGATGCAGGTGGAACGCTTGAAATATCTCGTCTGGGCGGCGGACATGGCGCGGGCCGTGGCGTTTTATCGGAAGGTCTTTGGCGGCACGGTTCTGAAGCAGAATGAAGTGATGAGCGAGGTGGCGGTGGCCAACGGCGTCATCGGGATTCACGGCGGCGGGGAAGGGAAGCGGACCTGGACGGGCTTGAGCTTTCAAGTCGCGGACGTGGTCGCCGGCGCGGCGGAGGTCGTGGCGGCGGGCGGTCAACTGACGCGCGAGCCGCAGCCGGAGAATGGCGAGCCGCCGCACCTCGCGATGTGCGTGGACACCGAGGGCAACGAGATCATGCTCTCGCGCAAGCGCGGCTAGGGGAGGTTGTTGATAGCCAAAAGTAGCCGGCAGAGAAACGGCCCGCAGGAGTTTACTTGGCTGGTGACGTGATTAGCGGGTGCGCGGCGGTCGAGTCCGGGCGATGTTGCGGGCTTATGCCATTTCGTGCGCTCGGGCTGGACCCGAAAATTTACCTCGCGGTCAAAGAAGCTGGTTACACCGAGCCAACACCGATTCAGGCGGCGGCGATTCCGCCGGTGCTTGCGGGGCGGGATGTCATTGGCATCGCACAAACGGGCACGGGGAAGACGGCGGCGTTTACTTTGCCGATTTTGACAAAGCTCGTGGGGCGGCCGCCGGCTGGCGCGACGCCGCGACGACAAACGCGCGTGTTGATCCTGGCGCCGACGCGCGAGCTGGTCGTGCAGATCGAGGAGAATATCCGCGCTTACGCGAAGCACCTGCCGCAGTTGCGCATGGCGACGGTTTTTGGCGGCGTGGGGGAGCGTCCGCAGATCGCGGCGTTGCGCGAAGGTGTCGAGGTGGTCATCGCCACGCCGGGGCGCTTGATCGACTTGATGGAACAAGGCGCGAGTAATTTTTCCGCGCTGCAATATCTCGTGCTCGACGAGGCCGACCGGATGCTCGACATGGGCTTTCTCCCGTCGATTCGACGCATTGTGAAAACCTTGCCGAAGGCGCGGCAGACGTTGCTCTTCTCGGCCACGCTGTCGCGCGAGATCGAGGCGTTGACGCACGAGTTTCAGCGCAACCCGGAAGTCGTTGAGATCGGTCGCCGCGCCAATCCGGCAGAGACGGTGACGCAGCTCGTCTATGAAGTGCCGGCGCATTTGAAGCCGGCGCTGCTGAGCCATCTGTTGCAGGATGCGCGAATGGATAGCGTGCTCGTTTTCACCCGCACGAAACACGGCGCGGACCGCGTGGCGCGCCGGCTTGAAGGGCAGGGCATCAAGACTGGCACGCTGCACTCCAATCGTTCGCAAAGCCAGCGGCTGCGGGCGTTGAATGAATTCAAAGCCGGCACGGTGCGGGTGCTCGTGGCGACCGACATCGCGGCGCGCGGCATCGACGTGGACGACATCTCGCACGTCATCAATTTCGACTTTCCGATGCACGCCGAAGACTACGTGCATCGCATCGGCCGCACCGGACGCGCGCAGGCGACGGGCGACGCGCTGAGCTTTGTCACGGCCGAGGATCACGGGCCGCTGCGCACGCTGGAGCGCTTCATCGGCCGCGGCATCGTGCGCAAGCGCGCGGAGGGATTTGATTACCAAGCGCCCGCTCCGCCAAAAGCGGAGGGAGCGTCTCGTTCGGCAAATGCCCACCGCGGCGGCGGCTCAAATGGGCGGTCACACTCCGGCTCGACGCGCCGGTTTGGCCAGCAGCGTGCGCGGGCACAGGGCGACCGGCGGCGTCGGTGAACTCAGGCGGCTGTGGCGAGAGGCGTTTATTTCGCCTTCGTGCGGACGACGACGGCGGCGACGGCGTTGAGGTCCACGGCGGCGTCGTAGAATTCCGCGCCGGTGAGTTGGGAGAGATGGACGATGTCTTCGTTCACCTTCTCGACCTTGCCGCCGATCTTTTCGCCGGAGGTCATGCGCAGTTCGACGACCTGGCCGACCTGACGCTCGAGGATGTTGTGGAGCGTGTCGGTTTGCTGAAGGTCGATTTTGCCTTGGGCAAAGAGCGACGAGGCGCCAAGGGTGAGTGCGGCGACGAGCGGGAGCGCGAGCAGGGTGAAGCGTTTGGTCAACATAAGGAGAGCAATCTTGCAACGACCTCGCGTTCTGGCGAGAAGAAGTTTTTTTCTTCCGATTGGGGAGCGTCGTAGTGGATGGCGACCTCCGGGCGCCATTTGGATGCAGCGTCAGCGCCGCCTGGAAAGAAAATCCAAATGACGAATGACCAATGGACGAAAAGGAGATGGAGAAATCTCACGCAGAGGCGCAGGGACGCAGAGATTTCAGAAGCTTCTTTGTTTCAATCTTCTGCTTCTTTGCGGCTCTGCGCCTCTGCGTGAGGCTTTGTTGCCGTTTACTTTTCACCGCATCTTTTTAAGACGCTACCGACCCAGTCCGTGCTGGGCGGAAAGATGGCCAGACACCGGCGTAAATTTGCCGCTTGGCCGCGAGCGACAACGCAACGTAGATTTCGCGATGGACCTGGCAGCTTTGCGACGGGAATACGCGCTGGCCGGCTTGCGGCGGGCCGACCTCGATCCTGATCCGTTGCGGCAGTTCGAGAAATGGTTTGCCATCAACGCCGCGGCGCCTTCGGGCGAGCCGAACGCGATGACGCTGGCGACGGTCGGCGCGAACGGCGCGCCATCGTCGCGCACGGTGTTGTTGAAAAAATTCGACGGCGACGGTTTTTGCTTTTTCACGAATTACGAAAGCCGCAAGGGCCGCGACATCGCGGCGAATCCGCGGGTCAGCCTCACGTTTCATTGGTATGCGCAGGAGCGGCAGGTGAACATCGAAGGCCGCGCGACGCGCACCTCGCGCGAGGAGTCGCGCATTTACTTTGCCTCGCGTCCGCGCGGCAGCCGCTTTGGCGCGATGGTTTCGACGCCGCAGAGCGCGGTGATTCCCGACCGCGCATTTCTGGAAGCGCGGCTGCGCGAACTGGAGGAACGCTACGCCGGCAACGAGCCGCCGTTGCCGGATGCCTGGGGCGGTTTTTGCGTGCGCCCGACGCGGTATGAATTCTGGCAGGGACGCCCGAATCGTTTGCACGACCGCTTCCAATATCGCCGGGCGGAAAGTGCCGCGCCGGATGCGCCGTGGATCATCGAGCGCCTCGCGCCGTGAGTGAGCGGCGACACGGGCGATGATTCAATCGACCAACGCGTGGGCTTTCAATTCTTCCAAAGTGACAAATTCCAACGCCGAAGTGTGCGTGGCGAGCAGATCGAAGGGCGGCGCGCAACCGGCATCGAGCGCTTCCTGCCAGCGGGTGACGCACAGGCACCATTTGTCGCCCGGTTCCAAACCGGTGAAAGCCCATTCGGGATGCGGCGTGCTGAGGTCGTTGCCTTGGGCGCGGGAAAATTCCAAAAACTCCGCCGTCATCTGCGCGCAGACCGTGTGCAAGCCGGTGTCGCCCGGCCCGGTGCGGCAATAGCCGTCGCGATAAAATCCGGTCAGCGGTTCGCGGCAGCAACAGCGCAAGTCCGAGCCGAGAACGTTGGTGGGCATGGCGGGTGAGAGAGGATTCGTTAACGCCGCAGCTTACGCTATGGGTCGCTGGCTGCGATGCACGAAGAGTGCGTTACAGAAAACATTCGGCTCGGCGAAATGGTGCAGCGAGTAGGTTTCATACAGCCCAAGAAAATGAAAGTCGCGCGCGGCGAGATGTTCGAAGAGCGGCGCGAACGGACTGTTCTGCGCGTTCTGTGCGCAGAAGGTGACCTCGGTGTAGATGTAATGCACGCGACCGGCTTGCAGCAGACGCTCGCCGCCGCGCAGCACTTCGAGATCGTAGCCTTCCGTGTCGGTTTTTAACACGTCGATAATCTCCACACCTTGGCGCTGGCAGAAGGTGTCCAAGGTCTCCACGGTGATCTGCACGGCGTCGGAATCTGGATTACCGTTGGCAGCGCTGTCCGCCTTCGCGCCGACGAGCGAATTCAACTCCGACGTTTCGCGCGCATCGACGCGCAACGCGCCGGAGCTTGCGCCCAACGCGAGTGGAAAAACCTGCACGCCGGGCAGGCTGGCGGTGCGTTTCTGAAGCTCCGCGAAAGGCGTGGGAAATGGCTCGAAGGCGAAGATGCGCGCGGCAGGGAAAGCGGCGCGCACCTCGAACACTGTCTGGCCGACATTCGCGCCGACATCGAAAAACGTGGCAGCGGCAGAAGAGGGCACGCCGAGCTTTTTCAGATCGACCAACCAGTCCGCGCCGGGCGGCAGCGAGCCGTCGGTAAAAAGGTGCAGACCCGCGCGCTTGAGCCAGCTTTTCAGAGCGGGTTTGAGCATGGGCGGCGGGCCGTTGTTCAGGCTGCCGGCGGTCCGCCGTGATGGCTCGCATAGGCGCGGGCGAAAGTTTCATCCGCCAGCAGCGCCTCGGCCACGGCGAAGAGCGGCGCGGCGGTCGCCAGCCCGGATAAAACGGCGCGGTCGCCGCCGGCGTTTTCAAACACGAACGTCGGCCGCTGCGTGACGCCAAGCGCGTGAAACTCCTGCGTCGTCGCGCGGGCGCGTGCCTCGATCTGCGGCGAGCGTGCGAGCGCGAGGAGCGCGTCGGGGTCCAGACCACCGGCTTCCGCCGCCACGGCGACGGCTTCTTTCCATTGCCCAATCGGCCGGCCGTCGCGCAGGGCAGCGCGTGCGAGGGCGAGGCGAACCCGATCATCGGTCGCGCCGAGTTCGCGGGCCGCTTCGGCGACGAGATTAGGCGCGAGATATTCCTTCAGCTCCGGATCGAACCAGCCTGAGTTCAGCATGAACGGCGCGCGCATGTGCGTGCCGCTGCGGCGATAGAACCAATCGCACTGCGCGCGCGACACCGGCAGCCCGGAGGCATCCATGAGCGCGAGCTTCCAGGTGAACTCCACGTCGTCCCGTCCTTCGTAGCGCGCCTTCAATTCCGCCCACGCCGGCTCGGCCCAGAAACACCAGGAAGAGATGACTTCGAGATAATAAGTGATCTTCACAACAATCGACTTATTTCTCCAAGCCGAGTTTGTCGAGCTTTGGCGCAATGACGGCGCGGCAGTAGGGATTGCGGTTCTTGTTCAGCCGGTAGTAATCCTGATGGTAATTCTCCGCCGCGTAGAACTCGCCCGCGGGTGTGATCTCGGTGACGATCGGTTTGGAAAAATGGCTGGCGGCTGCTTGCTTCGAGGCTTCGGCAATCGCGCGCTGGGCGTCGTTGCTGTAAAAGATTGCCGAACGGTATTGCGTGCCGACATCGCCGCCCTGGCGATCCTTCGTCGTCGGGTCGTGCATTTTCCAAAAGGTCTCGAGCAATTTGGCGAGCGGGAGCTTTTGCGGATCGAACACGATGCGCGTGACCTCGGCGTGGCCGGTGTCGCCGTCGCACACCTGCTCGTAGGTGGGATTTTTCACCGTGCCGCCCATGTAGCCGCTGGTGACGCTGACGACGCCGGGGATTTGTTGAAACACCGACTCGGTGCACCAAAAGCAACCGGCGCCGAGCGTGATGACTTCATCGCCATCGGGCACGGGCGGAGTGGCAGCGGGAGCTTTGGGCGAGGCGGCGTTGGTCGAATTCATGGGCGTGGGAGAAGGTTGTTGCGCGAGCAGCGGGAAAAGAATGGCCAGAAAAAGGGCGCCGGCGGTGAGCACGAGAATGGTGGTGCGAGAGAGCATGGGGCGAGCGGAATAAAACGAACAAAATAAGTTCGCACGAAATGGCCTGAACCGCGAATGCAGCAGCCTTGCAACGAGGCAGAAAACGGTTGTCGCGGAGGGCTGGCGGGGATACATTTTGAATCCAATAAATTGCACCGCGCACACGCGGCGTTTTCCTCTATGTCCGAGCCGCACGCCCCCGAAGATTCCACCCCGGATTTAACCGTCAACAAAGAGCAGGAATACGGCTGGCGCCAGATCGACAAGCTCGAAGGTCTGGCCGGCGTGCGGCAGCGGCCGGGCATGTATATCGGGCCGACGGACGAGCGCGGTTTGCACCACTGCGTGTTCGAGGTGCTAGACAATTCGATTGACGAACATCTCGCCGGTTATTGCACGAAAGTCGATGTGACAATTCACGTCGATGGCTCGTGTTCCATCCGCGACAACGGCCGCGGCATTCCCGTGGAAATGCACGAACGGTTCGGCATTCCGGTCATCGAGCTGGTGCTCACGAATCTGCACGCGGGCGGCAAATTCGGGCAGGGCGCCTACAAGTATTCCGGCGGCTTGCACGGCGTCGGCGCGAAGTGCGTCAACGCGCTGAGCGATTGGTTCAAGGTCGAAGTCCAGCGCGACGCGCGGGTCTATCACATGGCGTTCGAGCGCGGCGAGACGACGCAGCCGCTGACGGTGATCGGCGAGCTGCCGGGCAAGGCCACGACGGGCACGCTGATCACATTTTTGCCCGACCCGACGATCTTTACGATCACGACGGAATTCAAATACGAGCGGCTCGCCGGACGGCTGCGCGAGCTGGCGTTTTTGAATCCGGGGCTGGAGATCAACCTCGCTGACGAGCGCGTCGAGCCGGTGCGCAAGGAGACGTATTTCTACAAGGACGGCGTGCGGGAATTTGTTCGCCAACTCGGCGAGAACAAAGACGTGCTGCACGACAAGCCGATCGTCCTCTACGGCCGGCGCAAGGTGAAGTTCAAGACCAAGGATCAGGTCGAGGTGGAGGACGACATGCACGTCGATTGCGTGCTGCAATACAACGACAGCTACACGGATCAGCTTTTATTTTTTACCAACGCGATCCCGAATCCCGACGGCGGCACGCACTCCGTCGGCTTCCGCGCAGCCTTGACGCGGGCGATCAATGCCTACGCGCGGGCCAATAATTTGTTGAAAGAAAAAGACCCGGCCGTGACCGGCGACGACGTGCGCGAGGGTCTCGTCGTGGTGCTGGCAATCAAGCATCCGAATCCCGGCTTCGAGTCGCAGACGAAAGTGAAACTCGTGACGCCTGAAGTCGAGGGCATTGTCGCGTCGATCACCTACGAAGGGCTGACGCGGCACTTCGAGGAAAATCCGAAAACGGCAGAAGTGATCGTCAAAAAAGCGCTCACCGCCGCGAGCGCGCGCGAGGCCGCGCGGAAGGCGCGCGAGACCGTGCGCAAAGGCGCGCTGAGCGGCGGCGGCCTGCCGGGCAAGCTCGCCGATTGTTCCGAGCGCGACCCGGACAAAACCGAGCTTTACATCGTCGAAGGCGACTCCGCCGGCGGCAGCGCGAAGCAGGGCCGCGACCGGCGCACGCAGGCGATCCTGCCCATCCGCGGCAAACTCATCAACGTCGAAAAAGCGCGGCTCGACAAGGTGCTCGGCAATAACGAAATCCGCACCATGATTACCGCCATCGGCACCGGCATCGGCACGCCGAAGGAAGGCGAGGATCGCAAGGATGGCGACGGCACGTTCAACATGGAACGGCTGCGCTACGGCCGCATCATCATCATGACTGATGCCGACGTGGACGGCTCGCACATCCGCACGTTGTTGCTCACATTTTTCTACCGGCAAATGCCGGAGTTGGTGAAGGCTGGCCGCATCTACGTGGCGCAGCCGCCGCTCTATCAAATCAAGCGCAAGAAGCGCGAGGAATACGTGCAGGACGACAACGAATTGAACAAAGTGCTCGTCTCGCTCGGCGCCGAAGACATCCGGCTGAAGCACCTCGCCGACGGCAAGGAATTCCGCGACGGACAGCTCAAGGAAATCCTCGATTTGCTCGAAAAACTCGACAAATACGCCACGGCCATCCGGCGGCACGGCGGCGACTTCGAGGCGTATCTGGCGCAACGCGACGCGGCTTCGGGCAAGCTGCCGGCGTATCTCGTCAAGGTGCGCGAGGGCAACAACGAGTTCGTGCATTATTTCGCCGACGAAGCCGGCGTGCGGACGTTCTCGGCGGAGAATCGCGATCTGCATCTTTTCGGCGACGATCACAACGGCAGCGAGAACGCGACGCTTCCGCCGCCAGTGAACGGTGACGGTGCCGCGCCGGCGACGCCGCGCGCCGCGGGCGCGAATCCCGCGTTACGCCGCCGCGCCCGGCTCGTGGAGCTTTACGAATCCAACGCGATCCAAAAACTCATCGCCGACCTCGCAGGCAAGGGCCTCGCGATCGAGCATTACGCCGCGCAGGATCAGCCATTATTTGAGTTGATCGAAGGCGAGGGCGACAACGCCCGGACGCACCCGGTTTTTTCGATGCCGGAAATCCTCAGCCGCATCAAGGAAAACGGCCGGCGCGGGGTGCAGATCAAACGGTTCAAAGGCTTGGGCGAAATGAATGCGAAAGAGTTGTTCAGCACGACGATGGACCCGACACATCGCCGGCTGTTGAAGGTCGATCTCAACGAAGACAACGCGATCGCCGCCGACAAAATGTTCACCATCCTGATGGGCGACGTGGTCGAGCCGCGGCGACAGTTCATCGAGGACAACGCGCTCAACGTGCGCAATCTCGACGTGTAACGAGCAGCGGCGGAGTCGATCTTGCGCGCAGTTTTTTTGCAGCATTGCGAGAATTTCTCTGTGAACACGGGCGCGGCGAGCCGGTTTCCGCGACAGAAAATTTCACGCTCGCCGCCCGTTGAAAGCTATCGCTTTCCAGCGAAAGCCACCGGTTCGCCCGCGCAAAACTTTCCCGTCAATCCTGGCAGACTGGCGCGGTGTTTGCTTTATTAATAAATCGCCACGCTCGACGCGGCGCGTTGGTTGTCCCACTGATTTGCTGTTGCCACCGCCGGCCTGCCCGTTGTTCCGTTGTATCCCATGTCCAGCCCGCTGCCACCGCCGCCCGCCAACGCGTTGCCCTACGAGCCGACGCCGGAATACACGCCCGTTGTCGGCGTGATCCATCTGCCGGCGTTGCCCGGCACTCCCGGCTACCAGGCGCTGAGCGTGGCCGAGATCATCGACCAGGCGCGCTACGACGCGCACCTTTACCGCGAGGCGGGGCTGAATTGTTTGATCCTCGAAAACATGCACGACGTGCCCTATCTGCGCGGCGGCGTCGGACCGGAGATCGTGGCGATGATGAGCGTTGTCGCGCTGGCGGTGCGCTCGGATTGCTCGCTGCCGCTCGGAGTGCAAATCCTCGCGGGCGCGAACCAGGAAGCCGTCGCCGTGGCGCACGCCGCCGGGCTGGAATTTGTCCGCGTGGAAGGTTTTTCCTACGCGCACGTGGCGGACGAGGGATTGCTGCAAGGCTGCGCGGGCGAGTTGCTGCGCTATCGTCGTCAGATCGGCGCGGACAAGGTGCAAATCTGGGCGGACATTAAAAAGAAACACGCCAGCCATGCGCTCACGGCTGACGTGTCGCTGGGAGAAACCGCCGCCGCGGCGGAGTTCATGCGCGCGAACGCGGTGATCGTGACCGGCAACCGCACCGGCCACGCAGCAGCGCTCGCCGATGTCCGCGCCGCGCGCGAGTCGTGCGGCTTGCCGGTGTTTGTCGGCTCCGGCGTCACGCTCATGAACGTCGAGGAATTTCTGCCGAATTGCGACGGATTGATCGTCGGCTCGCATTTCAAAAAGGATGGCAATTGGGCCAATCCGCTCGACCCTGACCGGCTGCGGCGTTTCATGGATCGGGTGCGCGAATTGTTCGAGCAGGAAAAATCGCAACGCACCGAGCTGGCCGCGACGGCGTAGCCACCGCGCTGGCCCGTCGCCCTCGAAGCGGGTGGCGCCGTTTCGGACCGCCATCACGACAGAGGGCTTGCCAGAGCGGGCGGGATTTGGTAATTCTGCTTTCAGCGGCAGACGTTTATGCTTGCCGTCCACCCAGTCCGGTCGCAACAATCCCCGCCATTATGAAGTATTTCACGATTCAAGTTACCGCCGTCACGCTCAGCGCGAGCCTGCTTTTCACCGGTTGTTCCGGCATGACTCCCGGCGAGAGCGCCGCCAGCGTCGGCTCCGTCGCCGGCGTGGCCGCTGGTCTCATCGGCTCCGCTGCGGGGTTGAACAGCGGGCAAGCCGCGGCGCTCGGCGCGGGTGTGGGCCTGGCCGCGGCGGGCATTACCTATGCCATCGCGAAGCACCAGGCCGATGAGCGTCAACGCCAGGTCGCCGAGGAAAACGCCCGCCGGCTTTACCTGGCGCAGAGCGCGGAGCGCAAGGCGGCCATCCGCCGGCGCAGCCGTTACATCGCGGTGCGCACGTCGCGTAACAGCCAGAGCACGGGCAAGGCGAGCTGCATGGTGTTCGACACCGAGAAGCAGCAGGTCGTCGGCAACACCGTGTATGATTGCCGGGAAACGCCGCAAACGGGTTCGACGGCGAAGTTCGACTCTTACAACGCCACCTACGTCGGCGGTTAAAGCGAACGCGACGTCGTGCCAGGGAAGCCGTGGCTAGGCACCCGCTTCGGCTTCCAGTGCGAGGCGCACCCGGGAAAATTCGGCGCGCAGCTCAGGCAACAGCGCGCCGGCTTCCGACACCTGTCCCTCGCGTCCGAGGTCTTCGATCCGCGCGCAGATTTTGCGCAAATCCGTCGCGCCGAAATTAGCGGCAGCGCCCTTGATGCTGTGCGCGGCGCGAACGAAATCGGCGTCGCGCCCCGCGGCCAGGGCCGTGTCCATGCCGTCGATGCGCTGGGCGGCGTCGGCGAGGAAAAGCTCGATGAGTTCGCGGAGAAAACCTTCATCGCCCTCGGCTTGCAAGCCTTTGAGCGCGGTGAGGCTGTCTGGATCGAGCCGCGCCGGGATGAGGGGTGGCGTCGCCACTTGCACGGTTTTCGGCAGAGCCGGGACAGGCACCATCGGTGGCGGTGTCGAGGCAACGCGGTCGAACTCAGGATAGCCGGCTTCAGCAGAACTGTCCGCGAGGGCAGTCGCTGATTCGCAGCAATCCGTTTCCATCGGCGGGAAGTTGTTGATCGCGGCTACGAGCGTGCGGGTTTGGGCAGCCTGGAGCAGCGTCGCCTGGAGCTGTTTGCCCGTCACCGGCTTGGTAACATACTCGTCCATCCCCGCATTCAGACAAAGCTCGCGGTCGCCGGCCAGCGCGTTGGCGGTCATCGCGATGATGTAGGGGCCGACCTCGTTGGGCGCCTGGCGGGCGCGGAGCTGCCGGGTTGCTTCCAAGCCGTCCATCTCTGGCATCTGCACGTCCATGAGGATCACGTCGTAGTCGCGTTTCTCGCAAGCGCGCAACGCCTCGATACCATTTTCCGCCAAGTCGGCGGTGTAACCGTGCTGCCGCAGCAAGCCCATGGCGACTCGCTGGTTCACCCGGTTGTCTTCGACGAGCAGAATGGTGAGCGCCGGGGCCGCCGGAGCTTCGTGACCATTCACGCCGCCGGCCGTGGCTGAGCCAGCGGAAATCGCCGCCGCAGCCGCCGCCACGGCGGGCAACGCCGCGGGGACGGGGAGCGTGGCGCCCTCGGGCAGCGCCGCGGATTTGACGGTGAATTCAAAGCTGGTGCCGAGGCCGACCTCGCTTTCCAGCCAGATTGAGCCGCCCATCATTTCGCAAAGCCGATGACAAATCGCCAGGCCCAGCCCCGTGCCGCCATACTTCCGGCTCGTCGCCGCGTCGGCCTGGCTGAACGGTTTGAACAACCGGTGCAGTTTCTCCTCGGGAATGCCGACGCCAGTGTCGCGCACGGTGAAATGGAACATCCACGGGACCGCATCCGGGTAGGGCACCAGCGCGGCGGCGACATGCTCGGGCAGGTCGGCGGGATCGAGCGGATCACCGGTGATGGTGATGTCGATGCTGCCGCCAGCAGGCGTGAACTTCAGGCCGTTGCTGACGAGGTTGTTGAAAATCTGCCGCAACCATGCGGCGTCGGAAATCAGCACCGGCGGGATGCGCGAATCGATTTCGCAGGAAAGCTTCACATCCTTCTCGTTGGCCACGACCGCGAGCGGGCCGAGCGATCCGCGCGTGCAATCCTCCAAGGCGAACGGCGCGAGGTGAATCTCCATGCCGCCGCTCTCGATCTTCGAGAAATCGAGGATGTTGTTCACGAGCGCCAGCAAGTTGTCACCGCAGGTGCCGATGAGCCGCGCGAGTTCCTCCTGCTCCCCGCTGAGCTGGGTGTTGAGCAGCAGGTTCGCCATGCCGATGATGCCGTGCATCGGCGTGCGGATCTCGTGGCTCATGGTGGAGAGAAATTCGCTCTTGAGCTTGGCATTCTCGATGGCAGCGTCGGCTGCCTGCGCTTGGGCGACGCTGGCATAACGGCGGCTCGTGATGTCTTCCACGCTGCCCATGTAATAGAGCAGCTTGCCCTCGCCATCGGTCACGCGGCGCACGTTCTGGCAGACCCAGATCGTCGAGCCATCCTTGCGCAGCATCTCGCACTCGAAGCCGTTGACGTCCTCGTGCTCGTCGAGCAGTTGCATCAATTCCTCGCGTTGCGCTGGCCGCGCGTAAAGCTGCTGGCCCAGGTCAAACGCCATGGTCAGCAATTCCTCGGGCGAGTCGAAGCCGTGAATGCGCGCCAGCGCTGGATTGACGTTCCGATAAGCGCCGTCGCGAGAAGTCTGGTAAATGCCGCAGGCGACGTTTTCAAAAATATCGCGATACTGCCGTTCGGTCTCGTGCAGCGCCTCCTCGCGCTGCATCAAGCGGCTGATCGTCGCGTTGAGATCGGTGTTGAGCAGTTCGTCCTGGGCCATGCTGGCGAGGTCGCGCAACGTCGCGAGTTGATGCGCATCCAGCCGCCGCGGCTTCCGATCCAGAATGCAGAGCGTGCCGAGCCGGTGGCCTTCGGAGGTGGTCAGCGGATGGCCCGCGTAGAAGCGGACAAAGGGATCGTCGGTCACCAGCGGATTTTGACAAAAGCGCGGGTCCGCTTCTGCGTCGGGCACCACGAGGGAGTTTGGTGAATTCAGCGCGTGCGCGCAAAACGAAACCTCCCGCGGCGTGCTCCGCACGCTCAGGCCGACTTGGGATTTGAACCACTGCTCGGTCTCTTCGACCAACGAGATGAGCGCGATGGGCGCACCAAAAATTTGCGCCGCCAGCCGCGTGATGCGGTCAAAGCGTTCCTCCTTGCTGGAGCCGACGATGGCGAGCCGGCGGAGCGCCGCCAGCCGTTCGGTTTCGTTGGGCGGAATGGGTGGCGAGATCATGAAAATTTCCGGTGGAGACGCAAACGCGCCGCGGCGTGCCCCCCTTGCTTCACGCCCTTTTTAAGGGTCCGGGCGGAGTGTTCAATTCAATCCGGCCGTCATCGGGATGGTTCTCGTCGCGTGCCGGGTCGCGCCGGTCTCTGCCGCGGCTGCGCGTTCGCCGAGCACAGGCGCGCTCGGCGGCACGGGGGACTGGCCGCGCAGGACGTAGATGAGCGCCTTGAGCGCCAGCTCGATGTAAGAGAACGGCTTGCCGATGAAATCGTCACCGCCCGAGAGTGAGCTTTTCACCCGGCTGTCGAAGCCGCTCAGCGCCGTGACAAAGATCACCGGCGTCTTGGCGTGCAGCGGGAGCACACGCAGTTTTTTGCACAGCTCAAAGCCGTTCATGTCGGGCATTTCGACATCGAGGAAGATCAGGTCGTAGGCATTCTTTTCCAGCAGATCCAGCGCGGCTTGTGGATGGTCCACGGCGGTCGGTTTCAGCGCGGCTTTTTCCAGGGAATGACCGATCACGCGGCGCGAGATCACCTCGTCGTCCACGACCAGGATGCGTTCATTCCCCTGCGGGTCGTTCTCCGCGGAACCGGAGCGGGTGAAGAGTTGCGCCATGAAGTCGATCGCCTGCGTCAACGTGCGCTGGGTCGAGGCGTTGATGCTTTCAGGCCGATCTTGGAACTCGCGTAATAACGCGTCGAGCGCGCTGCACAGCCGGGCCATTTTTGACAGACCCGCGATGGCGGCATTGCCGATGAGAGTGTGAATGCGGCGCTGCAAATCGAGCAGATGTTGCTGGCGCGCGGCTGCGTCGCCTTGCGCCTGCGCGCGCAGGAATTGACCGAGCGCGTGACACAACGCCTTGACCGTGTCGGGGGAATCCTGGAGCAACGCCTCGCGGATTTCCATTTTCAGCGCGTCGTCCTTCTTCGGATCAGGGGCGCTGGGCTTTGCCGGAGCCGGCGCAGACTCGGCGGAAGCCCGGTCGTTGGTCAACCGGATGGCCTTTTGCTGTTGCTGGCCGTGGTGTTGGTTTCCCCCGCGCCCGTGCGCGCCGGAGTCGGTTTGCGTGCGGCCGGCGGTGGCAGCGGGGAAGAAAAGTTCGTTGAGATAATGAATGATTTCGCCGGCGCTGCTCGTGGCCTTGTCGAAGAGCCGCGTCACGCCCGCCTCGCGCGCCTCGGCTTCGAGTTCGCGCGAGAAATTGCTGGTGAAAACCAGGATCGGCAGTTTCTCGAATTTCCGCTGGCTGCGCGTCTTGCGGATAATGTCAAGCCCGCCCATGCCGGGCAGAAACACGTCGAGCAAAAGCACGCTCGGCTCAATCGTCAGCAGATCGTGAAAACCGGTGACGCCGTCGAGCGCGACCTCCACTTCGTAACCGGCGCTCTCGAGTTGGGAGCGATACACGCCGGCCAGCGTTTCGTTGTCTTCGATGATAAGAATTTTCTTGGCTGTCGCGCCAGTGCGGGAGCCGGATTCGATGGTGGGTTGCAAGCCCGCAGGCATGGGGATCGATGCAGGACGCGCGCCGGCAGCGACCGGCTCCACGTTGATTCGCGGCGTGAAGGTGGCGTTGTCCTTGCGATCCCCGCGCGGAGGTGACTGGCGGGTGCGCGGCTGCACTTGATAGACGCGCGGAAAGAGCGCCGTTTTCAGCGCGGTGATGATCGCATCCGCACTGGTCTCGGCGCGACGGAAGATGCGGTTCGCGCCCGCGGCCGTGGCGGCGGTTTCCTGCTCAGCGTTCTTGCCGTGATCCTGGACGAAGACGCCGATGAAGAGATTTTTGAACATTTCTTCCGCGCGAATTTCCTCCAGCGCCGCCAGACCGTTGATCTGCGGCCCGCTGAAATCGAGCAGCACGGCGTCGTAGCCCACGTCGAAAATTTTATCCAATCCCGGATCACTCTCGGTGACATATTCCACCGCGTAACCCCATTCCTTGATCTCCTGCGCCCATTGGCGCGAGATCGCGTCGTCCGTCGCGATGAGCAACACGCTTTTGGCCTTGGCGAGACGCCGACTGCCCGAGCCGGTTTCGGACGACATGGCGATTTCCCCATTCCGGCTGGGCATGGGAATCGTCGATCCCTTCGGCGAAATCTCGCTGGCAGCGGGAGCAGCATCCTCTTCCGAGGATTTTTTCGGCGGCTTCCAGCCAAACAACCGCGTGATGAAGTTTGGGGGCGCGTCTTGGTGGCCGATCCCACTTTTCGAATTTTCGGATTTCGGTTGAGACATGATGTTGCTCCCTGTTGAACGTGCTCGCAGTAATGTTTCGGTCTAAATTGTAACGCGGTAACAACCTTAAAATCAATAAATTAAGCTTGAAACTATCATCTCAAGATGAAGTTCTCCACCCGCTGTTTCCATTGCATGAGCAGGTTTCTAGCCTAAGTCCGGTTTCCGCGCGAAATCGTTGGGAAACGCGTAAACCCTTACTCAGATGCCGCCGGACGGGAAGGATTTGCAAGGTTTGCCAAGCAGCAACCCAAAGCCTACACTCGTGCTCGCTGGATTTCTGCGGACCGGCGCTGCAAATTTTTTTCTCCTCGCATGGATCGGCGTCTTCTCTTTGCCTCCACGCTTTGTTTTCTGCTAGCCTTCATCCGGCCCCTGCTCGCGCAGTCGGCTTCCGGCAATCGCTTTGCCGCCGCGGCGCGTTGGACGTTTCCGGTGCTCTCCGCCGGGTTTTTGCTGCAAACCGCTTTTCTCTATCTTCGCGGGCGCGAGTTGGGTCGTTGTCCGCTGACGAATTTATTTGAAGTCATGGTCTTCGTCAGTTGGGCGACGGTGCTCTTTTACTTCCTGGTCGGCAACGCCTACCGGCTCTCGCCACTCGGCGCTTTCACCGCGCCCCTGGCCTTTGTCCTGCAAGCCGTCGCACTGCTTGCGCCGCTCGACCGGCCGCCGAGCGGCAGTCGCGTCGTCCTGGCCGCGCGCGTCGATCCGTGGCTGGAATTCCACGCCGCTTTTTCCGTGCTCGCCTATGGCGCGTTTGCGCTCGCCGCGATTTCCGGCGCGCTTTATTTGTGGCAGGAACGGCAGCTCAAAAGCCGGCATCTGGGCGTCGCCTTTTTCCAGCTCCCGCCCATTGGCGACCTCGGACGCGTCAATGGCCGGCTGCTGGCGCTCGGCTTTGCCTTGCTCACGCTCGGCCTGGCCGCCGGCTGGGTGGCGCTCGGCGTGCCGAGCTCGCGACTGCACTTCGGCTGGGCGCTGACGACCTGGCTGCTCTACGGTTTTCTCGCGGTCGCCGCGCTCGGCTGGAAGAAATTGGCGCCGCGGCGTCTGGCCACGCTTTCCGTGCTGGCATTGGTGATCGCTTTTGCCACGCTTTGGGGCATCACCTTTATTCCCGCCTAAAGGCGGAAGCTCAAAGCTCTAAGTTCTAAACTCTAAACAAGTTCAAAATCCCAAGTTCAAATTTTTAAAATACGCGTTGTGCTTGAGCTTTGAGCTTGCTTGGAGCTTAGAACTTCGAGCTTAGAACTTTTTCTTTCCCCGCATGAACATCGTTTGCTTCGGCCTCAGCCACCAGACCGCCGCGGTGGAGGTGCGCGAGCGGTTTGCCCTGCTGCCGGGCGAATTGCCGGCGGCCGTGCGACGATTGCGCGCGCTGCCGGGCGTGAGCGAAGCGGTCATCCTCTCGACCTGCAACCGCGTGGAGTATTTCGCGGTCACCGCGCCGGCTTTTCCGCACTGCGATCCGCGGCGGGCGCGGGACATCTTTCGCGCGCACTGCGCCGAGCTGGCCGCAGCGGGTGAGCCAGCGGAACTCGATTGCTTTTATCACCTCGACGCGCCGGCGAGCGTCGCGCACTTGTTCCGCGTGGCGAGCGGCCTGGAGTCGATGGTCATCGGCGAGACGGAGATTCTCGGGCAGGTGAAAAACGCGTATCGCCTCGCGAGCGAGGAAGCCGCCACGGCGCGCGTGCTGAACCGTTTGTTTCAACGCGCCTTCCGCGCGGCGAAAGAAGTGCGTTCGCAAACGAGCATCACGCGCGGCGCCGTCTCGGTCGGCAGCGTCGCGGTCGATCTCGCCGAGCAAATTTTTGGCGACCTGAGCGCGCGCAAGGTGCTCATCCTGGGTGCCGGCGACACGGGCGAGCGCGTCGCCCGCAGCCTGCTCTCGCGTGGCGCGCAATCGATCTTTGTTTCCAACCGTCACCACGACCGCGCCGTGGCGCTGGCCAGCGAATTGGGCGGGCAGGCGCTTGGCTTCGACGAATGGCAGCACGCGGCGGCGGGCGAGCTGGACATCATCATTTCCTCGACCGCCGCACCGCATCACGTCATCACTCGCACGCAGATGGAACCATTGCTGCGGGAGCGGCCGGACCGTCCGTTGTTCCTGATCGACCTGGCGGTGCCTCGCGACGTGGAGCCATCGGTCAACGAACTCGAAGGCGTTTATCTTTATGACATTGATTCGCTCCAAGCCATCGCCGATCAAGCATTGCACCTGCGCCGGCAAGAACTGGAGCGTTGCGAAGCGTTGATCGCCGCGCATGTCGCGGATTTCAACGCGTGGATGGAACATGAGGCGCGGCGGCTGGGCATCGTGCGGGTCGAGGACAACGCCTGGCAGCCGCAACCCGCGCGCTCGACCTCGTCGCTATGAAGGGCAGCCTTCCGGCGCTCAGGCTCGGCACCCGCGGCAGCGCGCTCGCCCTGGCACAGACCGAGTTGACGCGGCTGGCGTTGGTGGGCAGCGCGAACCCGCCGGACTTGGAAATCCGCGAGATCAAAACCACCGGCGACAAACGTCAGGACCTCAACCTGACGCACCTCACAGCCAGCGGACACGGTCACGTCGCCACTCGGACCGGCGAAAATCTCGGTGTCGGCTTGTTCACCAAGGAACTCGAAGCCGCGCTGCTCGCGGGCGACATCGACATCGCCGTGCACAGCCTCAAGGACTTGCCGACCACGCTCGCCGACGGGCTGAAACTTGCCGCCGTGCTGCCGCGCGCGGACACGGCCGACGTGTTGATTTATAAATCGGCGTCGGTCGCGGCGGACGCGCGAGATTTTGGAGTGTTGCCGCGCGGCGCGACCGTGGCCACGAGCAGTCTTCGCCGGCAGCGGCAACTGCTCTGGCACCGACCCGATCTGCGCGCCGTGGAAGTGCGTGGCAACGTCGGCACCCGCCTCGCCAAGCTCGCGGCAAACGCCGATTGGTCCGCGCTGATCCTCGCGCGCGCGGGCCTGGAGCGGCTCGGCTACGGCGCGGCGTTGCGAGCGAGATTTTTGGAAAGGGAAACCGGCGAGCGTTTTCTAGTCGAAATCCTCGACCCGGAGGTGATGCTGCCCGCTGTTGGCCAAGGCGCCATCGGCTTGCAATGCCGCGTTGACGATGACCGCGCTCTGGCCGCGCTCGCGGCCGTCAACCACGCGCCGACTTGGGCGGCCGTCACCGCCGAGCGCGCCTTGCTCGCGTTGCTCGGCGGCGGCTGCCAGTTGCCGCTCGGCGTGGCGACGGAGGTGAATTTGACCAAACGTTCGATGCAACTCCGCGCGTTGCTATTCGCAGCGTCGGACGCGACGCCGCGAGCGGCTGCCGCCGAGGGAGCGCTCGACGCACCAGACGCCGTGGCTCAGCGGATCGCCGAACAATTGGAACGATAAACGGAGCGCCGGGGTTGCCGGATAAGCGTCTCGTTTTACACTGGCGCAAGCAGTTCACTCTTCTTGCCGTTTCCTCGCTTTTTATGTCTTCCACGCCCACCATCTCTGCCGCCGGCATTTGCTACCTCGTCGGCGCGGGACCGGGCGATTTGGGCTTGGTCACGTTGCGCGCGCGCGAGTGCATCGAGCGGGCGGAGGTCGTCGTCTTTGATGCGCTGTGCAACCCGGCCATGCTCGCTTGGGCGCCGGCCGAGGCGGAGTTGATCGACGCGGGCAAACGGGCTGGCGCGCACAAGCTCAAGCAGAGCGAGACCAACGCGCTGCTCGTCGAGAAAACGCGCGCTGGAAAAATCGTCGTGCGGTTGAAAGGCGGCGATCCCTTCGTCTTCGGGCGCGGCGCGGAGGAGGCGCTGGCGCTGGCGCGGGCCGAGCTGGCTTTTGAGATCGTGCCGGGCATTTCCTCGGCCCTCGCCGGACCGGCTTACGCAGGGATTCCGGTGACGCAACGCGGCGTGGTGTCGCAGCTCACCATTTTCACCGGCCACGAAGACCCGGAGAAAGGCGGCAGCGCCGTCGATTTCGCGCAGCTCGCGCGCACGCCCGGCACGCGCGTCATGCTCATGGGCGTCGAGCGCCTGGCGTCGATCACGCGTCAATTTCTCGACGGCGGCGAACGGCCTGACCTGCCCGTGGCGCTCGTGCGCTGGGCGACGACCGGCCGGCAGGAGACGCTCGTCGGCACGCTGGCGGACATCGCGGAGAAAGCGGCGGCGCGCGGCTTCGAGGCGCCGGCGGTGGCGATCTTTGGCGAGGTCGTGCGGGCGCGCGAGGAACTGGATTGGTTTGAAAAAAAACGTCGGCTCGCCGGCAAGCGCATCGTCGTCACGCGCACCCGCAAGCAAGCCGGCGCGCTGAGCGCCAAGCTCACCGCGCTCGGCGCCGACGTGCTGGAAATCCCCACCATCCGCATCGAGAAACCTGCGAACGAACGCGAGTTCGCCGAACTGGTGAAGGACGCGCACACTTACGACTGGGTCATGTTTACCAGCCCGAATGGGGTCGATGCGTTTTTCGGCTGGTTCTATCGGCTTTATGAGGATGCGCGCGACATCGGCGGAGCGCGGGTCGCGGCGGTCGGGCCGGCCACGGCGGCGCGCGTGAAGGAGTTTCGTCTCAAGGTCGATTTGCAACCGAGCGAAGCGGTGGCCGAAGCGCTGGTCGGCGCGTTTGAAAAAGAGCAGGGGAGCGTGGAAAATTTGAAAATTCTTCTGGTGCGACCCGAAACGACGCGCGAGGTGCTCGCGGCGGCGCTGACCAAAAAAGGCGCCATCGTGGACGAAGCCATCGGCTACCGCACGGTGCCGGCAACCGCCGCCGAGGATCGCACCGGCGCGACCGAGCGTTTCCGGCAGGAAGGCGCTGACCTTGTGACGTTTGCTTCTTCCTCGGCGGTGGAAAATTTCCTGGCGCTTGGCCTGCCGCTGGCGCCGGAGCTGAAATTTGCCAGCCTGGGTCCGATCACTTCGGCAACGATGCGCGCCCGTGGCTTGCGGGTGGACGTGGAATCGTCCAAGGCCAATCTGGACGCGCTGGTGGCCGCGATCTGCCGCTTTTACGCGGGCAAAAAGTAGCTTCTCCAGAAGGAAAAGCGCGCTTTTGTTCTGAGCGTGGCCTGAAAACCGCTGTGCAAGGCGGTGACATGCCCGAGTCGCCAGATTCCAACCCAAGCGCGATCACGCCGAATTTCGCTCATGCGATGCAATCGCTGTCGCAGCAGGCGGGAAAGATCCGGCCCGTCATGGACGATTCCGCGGCGGCTTCCAGCAACAGCGGCGGGAGTGGGCCGAAAAACAACGGTTTGCGCCAGGAAATTTTGCTGGCCATCGGTCAAATGCTCAAGCCGGTG
>JAFAXH010000067.1 GCA_019241085.1 Verrucomicrobiota bacterium
AGCTTTCGTCACGCCACGCTCCTGAATTTTCTCGACCGTTTGCTGGCCGCTTACGTCGAACACAAACACCTCGGCCGCGTGGACCGCGAAAATATCGCCCTGCGCCTCGGCCCGCGCGATGTCTTCATGCCCGACCTGCTTTATTTCAACAATGCCCAGGTCGCGCGGCTGCGCGCGGATTACGCCGACTTCGCTCCCGCTTTAGTTGTCGAAGCGCTCAGCCCGCGCACCGCGGCGCGCGATGTCGGTCCGAAATTCGCCGCGTATGAAGCGCACGGCGTCGAGGAGTATTGGGTGCTCGATCCGCAGACGCTCGAACACCGCTTTTACGCGCGCCAGGGCGAACTCTTCGTCGAGTTCGCCCGCGGCGCCGAACGCATCGACTCGCGCGCCGTGCCCGGCTTTTGGATGCGCCGCGCGTGGCTCGATCCCGTCGCGCCGCCGGCCGTGGAAACTTGCTTGCGCGAAGTCCTCGCCGCCGCGGCTTGAAGCATCGCTCGCCCGCCGACGCGCGCGATACGATCCCGCCGGATTTTTCAAGAAATAAAACCGACGAAAGTTTGCGTCGCGCAGTTTCCTCGCGCCCGGTTTCATGGCTGACTCTGCGCCGTGGCCAGCTTCCGACTTTTTGACCTCAACGACGCTCAGCGCGCCGCCGTCACGCAGACCGACGGCCCGGTGCTCATCCTCGCCGGCGCGGGCACCGGCAAGACGCGCGTCATCACCGCGCGCATCGCTTATCTGCTCGCGCAAGGCGTCGAAGCGCGGCGCATCCTGGCCGTCACGTTCACCAACAAAGCCGCCGGCGAAATGAAAGAGCGTGTCGGCACGATGGTCGATCCCGACGCGGCGAAAGGCGTCACCATCGCCACGTTTCACGCTCTTTGCGTGCGCCTCCTGCGCACCGACATCGAGCGGCTCGGTTGGAAAAAAAATTTCTCCATCTACGACCAGGGCGATTGCCTCGGCCTCATCCGCGGCATCATCACGCGCACCGCCGCGCGCGACGAAAAACTCGAACCCAACGCCGCGCAATCCCTCATCTCGAAACTCAAAAACGACCCGCGCATCGCCGCCGGAAAATCCGCCGACGAATCCACGCTCGTCGGCGCCGTCTTCACCCGTTACCAGGCCGAACTCAAGCGCCTGAACGCCGTCGATTTCGACGACCTGCTGCTGCTCGCCGTGCGCCTTTTGCGCGAGCATCCCGACGCGCGCGACAAATGGCGCGCGCGTTTTCATTACCTCATGGTCGATGAATTTCAGGACACTAATCGGCTCCAGCTCGACCTCGTCTCGCTCCTCGCCCACGGCTCGCCGCCGAACGTCTGCGTCGTTGGCGACGACGACCAATCCATCTACGGCTGGCGCGGCGCGGAAGTCGCCAATATCCTCGAATTCGAGCGCCATTTTCCCCAGCCGAAAATCCTCAAGCTTGAACAAAACTACCGCTCGACCAACGCCATCCTGCACACGGCGAATTCGTTGATTAAAAATAACCCGCGCCGCCGGCCGAAGACGCTTTGGAGCGAGCACGGCACGGGCGACAAAGTCCAGCTCGTCCCCGCGCCGAACGAAGGCGAAGAAGCCGCTTACGTCATCAACGAAATCCATCGCCGCCGCGCCGCGGGTGAAGCCGCCGACTACCGCGATTTCGCCGTCATCTACCGCACGAACGCGCAGGGAGATTTCTTCGAGCGCGAACTGCGCGCGGTAAACATCCCCTGCCAGCGCATCGGCGGCACGAGCATCCTTGACCGGCGCGAGGTGAAAGACCTCCTCGCCTTCGTCGCCTGCCTGCTCAACGCCGACGACGACGTCAGCCTCTTGCGCATCATCAACCTGCCGCCGCGCGGTCTCGGCGACAACGCCATCGAGCGCGCGCTGGCGCATTCGATGGAGAAAAAAACGAGCCTCTTCGCCGTGCTCGGCGATCCCGAGTTTTTGGCGACGTTGAGCGCCCGCACCCGCGCCGCGTTTCAGCAATTCGCCATGCTGCTCGACAGCTACGAGAGCCGGATGCTCGCGCCCGGCGCCGACTACGCCGCGGTCGCCGGCGCCTTGCTCGACGAGATCGGCTTTTTCCCCGAACTCCGCCGCACGAGCAAGACCGAGGGCGAAGCCACCGCGCGCGAGATCAACGTCCGCGACCTCTTGCGCGACCTCGAACGCTACCAGCGCCGCTCGCCCGACGGCGGCCTGCGCGGCTTCATCGACCGCGTCTCGCTCGACCGCGACCGGCAGGAGGAAAAGAAGCGCGAGGAACAGGAAGCCGCCGCGTCCGGCGTCACGCTCATCACCTTGCACGCCGCGAAGGGCCTCGAGTTTCCGCACGTCTTCCTCGTCGGTTTGGAAGAAGGACTGCTGCCGCACGAACGCTCGCGCGTCGAAGGCACGATCGACGAAGAGCGCCGGCTTTTCTACGTCGGCATCACCCGCGCCCGCCGCGCGCTGAGCCTCTCCTATTGCGCCACGCGCACCAAATGGGGCACCGCCGCCGGCTGCACGCCGAGCAGCTTTCTGCGCGAGCTGTCGCGCGATCATCTGGCGCACGTCAACCTGGGCCAGGTCCTCAACGCCCCCGCCGCCGAGACCAGCGCCAGGAGCCACTTCAGCCGCTTGCGCGAGATGCTCGGGCAACGCTGATGGATGAACAACGGCGACTGCGCGATGTCGGTCACCAACTACGTGCGCGGCACCATTCAAGGCAATACACCATCGCTGGCGCGTTGGTGAACAGTCCCGGACCTGCGAAAAATAGGTCTTCCGCTCATTGCGCATGCACCGGGCAGGATGCCCGGTGCGGCAGGCAAGATGCCCGCCCTACCCGCGGAACATCCACCGCGTCATGCTGCAAGCCGATCCACCCCGGCCGAGAGCCGCCGCAGCCGCCGACAACGCCGCTGCCGCCGGCATTGGCGTCAGCCTTGGCAGGCGGGTGACGAAATGTTTACAATCGCGTTCTTGGCCGATGGATGACGGCTGCTTATCGGAAGACGCGCCGCGTGGCAGGAGAGAACTCGCCGCGGTCGCTTCAACTCTTCCTTGCCCATGAGCTTCTTCGCTGACACCGCGATGCACGCCGGCCCCGGTATTTTTCTCATCCTGGCCGTCGGCCTGGCGCTGGCCTTTGAGTTCGTCAACGGCTTTCACGACACGGCGAATGCGGTGGCCACGGTCATTTACACGCACACGCTGCGGCCGTGGATCGCCGTCATCTGGTCGGGCATGTGGAACCTCATCGGCGTGCTCACTTCTTCGGGCGCGGTCGCCTACGGCATCATCGCGCTGCTGCCCGTCGAGCTGGTCGTCAACGCCGGCAGCGGCGCCGGCTTCGCGATGGTTTTCGCGCTGCTCATCGCCGCGATCGTGTGGAATGCGGGCACCTGGTTTCTCGGCCTGCCGGCTTCCTCTTCGCACTCGCTGATTGGCTCGATTCTCGGCGTCGGGCTGGCCAATTCGCTCCTCTCCAGCGGCCAGCACTTTGGCGAGGGCGTCAATTGGGCCAAAGCCGGCGAGGTGGGGCTTTCCCTGCTCGTGTCGCCGCTGGTCGGCTTCACCTGCTCGGCGCTGCTCCTGCTCGGCGCCAAGGCGCTCATCCGCAATCCCAAGCTCTACGAGGCGCCCGAGGGCGAGCAGCCGCCGCCCGGCTGGATTCGCGGTTTGCTGATGCTCACCTGCACGGGTGTTTCCTTTGCCCACGGTTCCAACGACGGCCAGAAAGGCATGGGCCTCATCATGCTCATCCTCATCGGCGTGCTGCCGGCCTCGTATGCCTTGAAGATGAACTCCGAGCCGGCGGCCGTCGCCCAGATCGTCGCCTCCTCGCAAGCCGCCAGCACAGCGCTGGCCGGCGGCGCGCACGGCGTGACTTTGACGAACGACCAGGCCACGAGCGAGCTTTCCAATTTCCTGAAAACCGGCCACGCCACGGACGAGAAACTCTTCGCCGCGCTCACGACCAAAACGAATGCCATCGCCGAAAAGCTCGCCGGCAAGCGCACCTTCCAGGATTTGCCCGGCGAGGAGCGCCGCAACCTGCGCACCGATTTTTACCTGACCTCCAGCGCGCTGGCCAAAACCATCGGCCAGGGAAAAATCACCGATCCCGGCACGAAAACCTCGCTCGTGGCGTTCCGCGGCCAGATCGACCAGCTCACGAAGTTCATTCCCGACTGGGTGAAGTTCGCCGTGGCCATTTCGCTCGGCCTCGGCACGATGATCGGCTGGAAGCGCATCGTCGTGACCGTCGGAGAAAAGATCGGCAAGGCGCACCTCTCCTACGGCCAGGGCGCGGCGGCCGAACTCGTGGCCATGGGCACCATCCTGGCCGCCGACAACTTCGGCCTGCCGGTGAGCACGACGCACGTGCTCTCCAGCGGCATCGCCGGCACCATGGCGGCGAATCGCTCCGGGCTGCAAAAGGAGACCCTGCGCAACATCCTGCTCGCCTGGGTGCTCACGCTGCCAGTGTGCATGTTGCTCGGCGCGGGCCTCTTTGCCTTCGGCCTGTTCATTGTCTTCAAGGTGCTCGGGCTGCATTAGCCGCAGGCGGGGGATGGTTCGTGGACGGGCGCGTTCGGTGGGCGGAAAACGCGAACCGGCCGATCAAGGAATCAAGCGACAGATGGCAGACGGAGCGATGGATACGGCTGGAGTGGTGACGAAAACGTTACAGCGCCGAGTTTGCGCTCCGGCAGGCGAAACCATCTAATTGCGCGGCCTTAACTTTAGCCCGCCTGACCCATCCTTTTTATGAATTGCCGCTTGTTGCCCATCGCCTTATCGCTGCTCGGCAGCGCCACTCTCGTTCACCTGAGCGAAGCCCAAAGCCTCACGGTGGATACGCTCTGGAATTTTGACAATGACGCCATCGCCGTGAACACCAGCCCGGCCCCATCCACGGGCAGCGGCACGGCTTCGACTTTGGGCATGAACGTCAATGCCAACAGCACGCACACCGTGCAAACCGTGGACACATCCGACGTCACGAACTCAGCACCCGTCAGTTCGGAGCCTGGCGTCACGGCGACAAACAACTACGAATGGCGCATCCGTGGCGGCGACGGCGCTGCTTCGCCCGGCAACGGCACCAACGCCTGGACCTCGTCGGCGGCAATCGGCACGCAGGGAGCGCAGTTCCTCGCTTCGACCGTCGGGTTTTCCAATATCCAAGTGAGCTTTGACTGGAGTCCCACGGGCCAGGGAGAAGGAAAACTCCAGTTGGAATACACGCTCGATGGCACCAACTATTTTAACGTTCCGGCCAGCCTCTTTACCTCGTTGGGCACGGGTGCCAGCGCCACGGCGGCAACGAACTCGGCCAGCGCCAACACCGTGCAGGGCGGTTATCTAGTTTCGGGCAGTTCGTCCGCGTATATGAACGGGATCACGGCGAACCTGAGCAGCATCGCCGGCGCCAATAACGATCCCAACTTCGGCATCCGCCTAGTCAACGCGGCCACGGGCGCCGACGACACCACCACCTCCGGCAGCGCGCTCAACAACTCCAGCGGCAACTGGCGCTTCGACGAGGTCAATATTTCAGGAAACGTCGTGCCCGAGCCGGGAACCTACGCCTGGCTCTCCGTGGGCTTGATTGGGCTGGC
>JAFAXH010000169.1 GCA_019241085.1 Verrucomicrobiota bacterium
GGATTTTTAGACAGAATTAACAAAATTTACAGAATTACCAGATCATAGAATTGGCAGGTCTAGGCATTGAGGGCCAAAGAACTAGACGCCTGTTTTCTTTCCCGCTCCTTTTGCCCAATTCTGTAAATTTTGTTAATTCTGTCTAAAAATCCGCCGCCTTTCCACGCATATTTTTTCTTCGCCGCCATGTTGCGTTTCCTCGTTTTTTTGTGCTGTGCTTCCGTCGCGTGCGCGACCGCCGCCCGCGCCGACCTCGACCGCGCGCACCCGCCCGCGCCCGGCCCCGCGCCCGCGGCGTCGTTCCCCGATTATTGCGAAATCACGCTGCCGAACGGCCTGAAAGTTTTCGTCATCGAAAACCATCGCCAGCCCACCGTCACCTTCCGCTTGCTCGTGCGCGCCGGTGCCGTTTGCGACGGACCCAAGCCCGGCACCGCCGAGATCGCCGCCGAGTTGCTCAACAAAGGCACCGCGCGCCGCGACGCCAACGCCTTTGCCCAGGCCGCCGACACGCTCGGCGCCGTCATCGAAGCCGGCGCGGGCGAGGATGCCGCCTTCGTCTATGCCAGCGGCTTGACGCGCTTTCTGCCGCAAGTGCTCGACCTCTTCTCCGATGCCGTGCTGCACCCCGCCTTTCCCGAGGCGGAATTGACCAAGGAAAAAGCCCGTTCCCTCAGCCAGCTCGCCCAGGCCCGCCAGCGTCCGCCGTGGCTGCTCAGCACCCTGCGCGACAAGCTCCTCTACGGCCCGGCCCATCCCTACGGCGCCGTGCCGACCGATGCAGTCATCAACGCCCTCACCCGCGCCGACGTGCAAGCCTGGCATCGCACTTGGTTCCGGCCGAACAACGCCTCGCTCGCCATCGTCGGCGACGTGCGCGCTGACGACGTGCTGCCGCTGGTCGAGCGCGCCTTCGGCGCTTGGGAAAAAGGCGACGTGCCCGCGTTGCAACTTCCCGCCCTGCCCGCGCCCGCACAGACCCGCACCATTCACCTCATTAACCGGCCCGGCTCCGTCCAGTCCACCTTCGCCGTCGCCGCCACCGGCCTGCCGCGCAACAACGCCGACCTGCCCGAGTTGGGCGTCGTCAACGCCATCCTCGGCGGCGGCTACAGCGGACGATTGTTTCAAAATCTCCGCGAGCGCCACGGCTACACCTACGGCGCCGGCTCCAGCTTCTCCAGCCTGCGGCTCGGCGGCATCTTTGCCGCCAGCGCCGAGGTGCGCAACGAAGTCACCCTGCCCGCGTTGCAAGAAATGCTCGCCGAGATCGCCCGCCTGCGCGACCAGCCGGTGCTCGACGCGGAGCTGGCCATGCAGCGCAATTACTTGGCTGGCAATTACCTGCTCAGCCTCGAAAGCCCCATCCGCACCGCCGAACGCGTGCAGGAGATCGACCTCTACGGCTTGCCCGGCGATTATTTCAAAACCTACGCCCGCCGCGTCGCCAGCGTTTCCACCGAACGCGTTGAGGCACTCGCGAAAAAATACCTGCCCGACGCCGACGGCGTGACCATCGTGGTCGTCGGCGAAGCGCGCGACGTGCGTCCGCAGTTGGAAAAACTCGGCCAGGTGATCGTTTACGATCTTAATTTCAAAGCCCAGCCGGCTGCGGCGAATTGATCGATCTCCGCCCGTAGCCCGGCGAGAGGCAATGGTTAGCGCGGCACGACGCCGAGAAAATTGCGCACAGTGCTCCATTCGCGCAAATAAACCGCCGGTTCCCCGGCTCCCGCTTCTGCGGCCACCCACAGTCCCGTGGACGAGCCGCCGTCGAGGTTCAGTGCGCGCCGCACCCGCAGCCCGCTCGGCACGATGCCCGGTTGCGCCAGCACCGCGCCCGTCTCCGCGAGCGTCAGCCCCGACGTGCTCGCCAGCGCCCAGCGCCCAGCGCCATCCGTGAGCACCACCGTGCGCCGCGCCGCGCGGACCGCGTTCAGACCCGGCACCGCGTGCCCGCCATCCACGAGGAACGGTCCCGCCTGCAACGCCTGCCGCGGCGGCGCAGCGGCACTTTGCACCTGCGCCCGGTATTCCTCCGCGCGGACTAGCGCCGGCCGCCCGTCCGCGCCGACGATCACGAGGCCGCTCAGCAACGCCGCTCGCTCGCCCGGATGCACTTCCTTCCCGTCACTGACCACCAACCCGAGTGGCCGAAAATCTTCGTGAAAATATCCGCCGTTCACTCCCGCCAGGCAACCCGCCCCACGCATCGCCGCGCCCAATTCCAGCCGCCCGCCCGCGCCTTGATCGACGACCTTGAACGTCGCCCGCTGCGCATCAAACAAAACAAAGTGCAACGTCGCCTGCCGGTCCCCCTCCGCGCCACCGGCTTCCCGCAATGTCTGCACCACATGCCGGACCAGCGGTGACGATACCGAAGCCTTCCCATTCCCGCGCCTCTCCGCCGCCGGCACCGTGCTGACCACCTGCCAATCCGCCCGCGCCACTGCTGCGCCGCAGCCTGCCAGCGCCGCCGCCCCGTAGATCACCGCGACTCCCGCGCACCGCCACATTGCCCATGCCCGCCGCAAAAACACTTGCCACCCCGCGGGAACGCTCCTAATTTTCGCCATTCGCATCGGACGAGAGGGAACAGCTTTCCTTTTCTCAATTCAAGCGCGGTTAGCTCAGTGGTAGAGCACTACCTTGACACGGTAGGGGTCACAGGTTCGAACCCTGTATCGCGCACCATCTTAAGTCGTTATTGGAGAGCGTCTTGTGAAAACACAAAGAAGAGGCAAGAGGCGCGCTGTAACACTTTCATTGTAACACTTTTTCAGAGGGTCTCCCGTTGCCAAGGGAATAGGCTACGTTCTCCATTCGTCGCCGGGCATGATGCGGCGCATGAATTCGTCAAATAGCGGCACCGTGAAGGCGGTATCCCCGTGGCTTGGGCTCCAGATCATGCCTTTGGCGATGAGCTGATTGCGGGTCGGGCCGAGCGCCGTGACCTCCCGGCGCAACTGCTCGGCAATGTCACCGGAGCGGTGCGGACCAGGACCAAGCTCGGCCATGGCGCGCAGATAGCGTTTTTCCACCGGCGTCAGGCGGTCGAAGCGAACGCGGAAAAAACTTTCGTCCAAGGCCACGACGGCCGACTGCGCGGCGATTTTCACATCACGCAGCGTGATCGGTGAGGCAGTCGCCGCGTCCCAGGCGTGCTTGCCCCATTCTTGCAGGAAATAAGGGTAGCCTTGGGTTTGTTCGAGGATGCGATCCAAGTTGCGCCGCTGGCGGTCCGCCGGCCTGGGCGTGCTGCTCGCCAGCCAAAGCCCGGGAGATTTTGATTATAAATGCCGCGACAACATTCGGCATTGGCTCGTCGGCAAGGTGCAACAGAATACCGCGATCACCAAAATGCGCCCGATGCTGCACGAGGCGAAAACGGACATCGCGGCGAAGCTGCCGGGACTCGGTGCGGGACAGTTCTATCTGGTGCGTGATGGCCAGGTCGAGAGCCTGCAAGCCCGCCGTTCGCTCATCACAGCGGAGCAAATTCCCGACGATCTCATCTTGGGTCTCGCCGAGGCGGGTGGATCGTTTTCATAGAGTGAGCAAGGCGATTGACCGCTCGCGACTCACGGCCTGCGCATGGCAGGAAGATTTCAAATCAGATGATTCTTCGTCAGCTTGCGCTGACGGCTGGCGCAACGGCAGGGCGGTTAACAACGTGCGCGATTCGATGTCTCGCGGCGCCCGTTGTGCAAAAAATACTTCCTTGCTGGTAACTTCGCCCGCAGCGCGCGTCCGGTTTCTCATTGTCGGCTGGCCGCGGCTCGTCCATGCTCCGATGTGTATGGTTGGCGACCCCGCCCCCGAGCTTGAATCCGAGATCGAGTTGCTAAGGCGGATCAGCCGGGGCGACCGGGAGAGTTTTCACCGATTCTATGATCGCTTTGCAGGAGTGCTCTTCTCCGTGGCTTATCGCGTGTTGAACAATCAGGCAGCCGCCGAGGACGTGCTCCAAGAGGTGTTCGTGCAAATCTGGGATAAAGCGCCCCACTACGATCCGGCACGCGGCAAGCCGATGACCTGGGCGCTCACGCTCACGCGGAACAAGTCGATTGACCGCGTTCGCTCCATGCAGCGTCTCAGCCGTTTGCAAGGCGAACTCCAGCAGGAGGCGGAGACGGGCGAGAGGTTTGACGACCGCAGCTCCTTCGACGCGGTCGCTTCCGGGGAGACCAGCCAGTTGGTCCGCGAGGCCATGCAGAAGCTATCGTCGGAGCAGCGCGAAGCGATCCAGTTGACCTACTTTTCCGGCCTGACGCAGGCGGAAATTGCGGCGCACCTCAACGAACCTCTCGGCACCGTGAAGGCGCGCATCCGGCGTGGGATGATGAAGCTGCGCGGACTACTCGGCCAGGGAGATGTCCAACTATAACTTACCAACCATCTACGCGGCGGCAGGTGCGGATACCATGCGCTCGCGTGCGATCAACCAGAGCGGCTTGCCGGAATCATCCACGATTGGCGTGATGGTCACATCGACGAAGTAAGGCGTGCCGTCCTTGTGATAATTCAAGAGCGTCTCGCGGCATGGGCGGCAGGCATGCACCGCGCTTCTCACCCTCGCGGCCGTCTCCCGGTCGGTGTCTGCCCCTTGCAAGATCGGTCCCAGCTTCTTTCCCCTCACCTCGTCTAGGCTGTAGCCGCACAGTTCGATGAAGGCGGGATTGACCCATTGCACGAACGCATCTGGATTGGTCACGACGATTCCATCGGGGGCGGTATTCTGTGGACGATCAGCGATCAGCTCCATCACACGCTCCTTGAGTTGCTTCGAAGGCACCGGAACGTTGGAAGGAGTATTCGCCAGAATGAGTGCGACGCTGACTTCCTCCAACTCTGCGACCAGCTCGCGCAACTCTGGATGAAATTCCAGGATGAGTTCAAACTGCTCGCGCTCCTGCGCCGTCATCACGCCGGAGGCATAGAGAGCAGCCTGACTTTCTAGAAATTCATTCATCAAAGGTAAGAGCGGAAGTGAGCAGCAATGCCAGAGGCACGGCGTAATCCAGGTTATAATTAACTACGCTTTTCGCGCCTGCTCTAGTTGCACTTTTCCATCTCCTTCTTCAAGCTTTGTCAGCTAAAGATTGAGCAGCCGATGATGTGATAGTGGTGTCTATCTTGCAGGCAACGGACATCGAGACGCCGAACAGTGTTCAGGCACGCTCAATGCAAGTGCCTAAGCCCATTGGGCCTATCTGCTTAGCGAACACTTGTCTTACACCGTCCGGTGGATTCTTTCTACAAGGCAATGCTCTATTAGCATCAGGGCTGGCTATTTGTCGCAAACAAAGCTTTGGGCAGAAGGCCGGTGATGGTGACGGTAGGCTGGTTGACCCACTGGCTAATGCGCAGGTTCAAGACGACACTGCACAGCACGTAAGCTGCTTCCGGCGAGTAAGAAAAACGGGCTGCGAGAAAATCGACCGCGCGGTTGACGACCGATTTCACTGCTTCCAGCGGATCGGTTCGCGACGCGATGAACGCCCAGTTGCCCTGGTCGTCGAAATCGCGGGCGGCAGGCGGAGTCTCGGCAAATGGTTCGTCGAGTGAAAAATCGCGCCGCAGGTGAAACTCGAATTCCGCGTTCGCAGGCATCTCGATGGCGTTCACGCAAATCTCGCCGTCACCTTGCGCGGCGTGCGCGTCGCCAGCGGAAAAGAGCGCGCCCGCGACCTGCACGGGCAGGTAGAGCGTCGAGCCGGCGACGAGTTGTTTCACATCCATGTTGCCACCGAAGACTCCGGGCGGGCGCGTGCGGTGCTCGCCCACGGCCGCGGGCGCGACGCCCATGATGCCGCAAAACGGACGCAGCGGCACGACGGCCGGCGGGAGGCTGCGCGTGACATTTTCTTCCAGCTCCCACAGGTGCAGATAAGGCCCGGCAAAGCGTTCCGGCAACAAGCCCATGCCCGGAACAAAACTCGTCCAGCCCCAGCCGAGGTGCTCGACCCGGCGGACGCGGACTTCGAGCACGTCGCCGGGCCGCGCGCTGCGGATTTCCACGGGACCGGTGAGCGTGTGAATGCGCTCGCGGTCCAGCGCGCGGAAGCCGTCCAGCGTGAGGTCGGGCGTGACCTGGCCGCCGCTGGAGTCGTGGCATTCCATGCACACCGTGTCGCCCGGCGCAATCGAGAGCGCCGGCGCCAGAGCGTTGTTCCAGCGGCAGTGCGAAGCCGCCTTTCCTAGAAAATGTTCGGCCATAAGCGAAACGGCCGCGCGCAGAGTAAACGCTCAGAACTTCGGCGTCCCGGCCCCGGCGTCCGGCTGCGCGGCGATCTGCACGCCGCCGGTGAAGGTGGCGCCCTCTTCCATCGCCAGACGCGCGGTTTTCAAGTTGCCGTGCAACTCGGAGCCTTGCCGCAGTTGACAGCGTTCGCGCACCGTCACCTCCCCGTCGATCCGACCCAGCAAAGTCAGATTACTGACGACGATGTTCGCCTGCACCTGCGCGCCGGCGCCGACGATGAGCAGATCGCCCTCGATTTGTCCTTTGGTAAAAATTCCCTCAAAAACGAGGCCGCCGTTGAACTTCAAAGCGCCGGTCATTTCCACGTCGGCTAGGATGCGGCTGCTGGTGTTGGGTGCGGTGGTTTCCATGCGTGAGTTTTTAGTAAATTTTTTTGTGGCTGCAATTGCCGGTGGCGCGGGCGTTTGGTGGGGCTGGCTGGTCCAATCCGCCGCATCATCGTCTGCGCAAAATCGCTTGGCTAGGAAATATGGATGCCTTTCGCTGGCTCCGGCACAGGGAAACCCCAGCCGCCGCCGCCCGGCGTTTCCAATCGCAACCGGTCGCCAGCTTGCGCGATGAACCCCGCCGTCGCGGGCAACTCCGCCCAGGTCGCGGCGCCGGCGCGTTGCCAAAGGTTGCGCCCGGCCGCGCCCGGTTCGCCGCCGGCGAGACCCGGCGGACGCGTCTGCCGGCGCGAGGTCAGCAGCGACACCGTCACGGGCGCGAGAAATTCCAACTCGCGCACCATCCCGTCGCCGCCGCGGCGCCGGCCCGCGCCGCCGGAGCCGGGACGGATCGACCATTGCCGCAGCCGCATGGGGTAACGCGTCTCCAAGGTTTCCGGGTCGGTCAGGCGCGTGTTGGTCAGGTGCGTGTGCAGGGCGCTCGCGCCATCGGCAGTCGGCGTCGCGCCCGCGCCGCCGCCAATCGTTTCATAATAACCAAAATCCGCCGTGCCAAAGAGCACGTTGTTCATTGTGCCCTGACTGCCGGCCGCCAGCCCGAGCGCGCCGAGCAGCACGTCCACGATGCGCTGGCTTGTTTCCACGTTGCCGCCGGCCACCGCCGGGCAGCGCGCCGGGTCGGCGTCGCCGGCTGGATGGAGGAACGAACCGCGCGGCACGCGGATTTCCACCGCGTCGAGCAAGCCGGCATTGAGCGGGATCGGCTCGGCGAGGAGACAGCGCAAAACGTAGGTCACCGCCGACGCGACGATGGCCGGGTTGGCGTTGAGATTGCCGGGATGCACCGGCCCGCTGCCGGCAAAGTCGAACACGGTCGGCGCGCCCGATTTTTGGGTAATCGTGACGCAAACCGGCGTGCCGTCGTCCATCGCGTCGGCACCGCGATGCTCGCCCGGCGGCAAGCGGGATAACGCGGCGCGCATTTTGTCGGCGGTCGTCCGGCGCAAGTGCGCGGCGCGGGCGCGCAAAGTCTCCGCGCCATGCCGGGCGAGCAGTGCGGCGAGCAAGCCGGCACCGACCGCGTTGGCAGCGACCTGCGCGCGGAGATCGGCGAGATTTTCCTCGACGTTGCGACTGGGAAATGGCGCGTCCAAAAACGCGCGCCGCAACCGTTCCTCACTCGCCGCCTCGCCCGGCCGATAGCGCACGGCGCGCAGGAGCACGCCTTCTTCCGCGAGGGTGCGCGCGTCCGGCGGCATCGAGCCGGGCGCAGCTCCGCCGATCTCGGCGTGGTGCGCGCGGGAAGCCGTCCAGAAGAGGATTTTTTCTTCGGCAAAATCCCATACCGGCGTGGCCACGGTGATGTCCGGCAAGTGCGAGCCGCCGCGGAACGGATCGTTGGAAATGAGCACTTCGCCCGGCCGCACGCCGGGCACGTCCGCGCGCAAGAAGCGCACGCATTCGCCCATCGCTCCGAGATGCACCGGGATGTGCGGCGCGTTGGCCACGAGCGCGCCGTCGGCGTCGAACACGGCGCACGAAAAATCGCGGCGCTCTTTGACGTTGACCGAGATGGCCGCCCGCCGCAGCGTCGCGCCCATCTGCGCGGCAATGGAGGCGAAACGCTGGTGAAAAAGTTCCAGTTCGACGGGGTCCGCCGCCGTCGCGGCGGACGCGGTGGCGTCGCGCGACGGCGTGTGCAAATCTTCCAGCACCAAGTCGCCGCTCGCGGCCACCGCCGCCGTCCAACCCGGCTCCACGACGACCGTGGCGATGCCGTCGAGCACGATGGCGGGACCGGCGAAGCGCGCGCCGGGCGGCAACTGGCTGCGTTCATAAAGCGGCGCGCGTTGCCAGCGGCCGGCGAACCAGATTTGCGTCTCGCCAGCGGCAGCCGGCGGTGGGATTTTTTCGTCCCGGATTTTTGCAATTTCTCCCAAAGCCACCGTCACGTCGCGCTCGGCGCTGCGCACGACGCGGACAGCGTAAAGTTCCACCGCGCGATCCGGCAGCGCGAAGCCGCAGAGCCGCCGATGCTCGGCTTCAAAGACCGCGCGTGGGTCGTCCATTTCCCCAGAAATGGACAAGCGTGTTTCCTGTCCGGCGTAACGCAACTCCAGCGTGCGCCGGGCCAGCGGCGCGTCGGCCAATCCTTCGGCGGCGAGCGCGTCCGCCGTTTCTTTTTCCAACGGCAAGAAAAGCCCGTCGCGCGCGGCGGGAGAAAACTCCGCCAGCGGCCGGCCGACGGCGCGTTGCGCGAGAGCGGTCACCGGCGCGAGGCCGATGCCGAGCGCGCTCAACGCGCCGGCGAACGGACTGCACACCACGCGGCCGATGCCGAGTTCGCGCGCCAGCGCGCAAGCGTGTTGCCCGCCCGCGCCGCCGAAAGGCACCAGCGCCCGCGCGCGCAAGTCGTCGCCACGCGCCGCGGCCAGCCGGCGGATCGGCTCGGCCATGCTCGCGTTGGCGATGCGCGCGAAGCCCTCGGCCAGCTCTTCGCGGGCGTAGGTTTTTCCGGTGGCCGCGGCGATCTCGGCGATGAGCGCGTCGAGCCGCGCCTCGGTCGCAGCCCGGTCGAGCGCGAAGGGAAAATGCGGGAGTTTTCCCAGGAAAAAATTCACGTCCGTCATGCACAACGGGCCGCCGCGCCCATAGCAGGCCGGGCCGGGATCAGCGCCAGCGGAGCGCGGGCCAACCGCGGGTTTTTGTCCGTCGAAAAAACAGACCGAACCGCCGCCGGCCGCGACGGTTTCGATTTCGAGCATCGGCGTCAGCAACCGCAGCGGGCGCGCTTTTTCCCCACCACCGCCCGCGGCCACTTCGACTTCGTAGCGCCGGGGCAAATCTTCGCCGTCGCTGAGCAGGCTCACGTCCGTGCTCGTCCCGCCCATGTCGAAGGCGACGATGGCTCCCGCTCCGCTGCGGGCTGCCACGGCCGCAGCGCCGAGCACGCCGCCCGCCGGGCCGGAGAGAATCGCGTCTTTGCCCGAAAAATTATTCGCCCGCGCCAGGCCGCCGGCGGAGGTCATCCAGCGCAATTCCGCGCCGGGAAGTTGTGCCGCGAGCCGCCGCGCGTAATCGCGCAGCACGGGCGTGAGATAGGCGTCGGCCAGGGCGGTGTCGGCGCGGTGGATGAACTTGGGCAAGGGACAGAGCCGGTTCGACAGCGACACTTGCGCGAGGCCGAGTTCCGCGGCGACGCGCGCGACGAGTTCTTCGTGCCGCGGATCGCGGTGCGCGTGCAAAAGACAGACCGCCAGCGCCTCGACGCCCGCCGCGCGCAAGGGCGCGAGTTTTTCCCGCACTTCCGTTTCGGACAACGCGCGCAGGACGTGGCCGGCGGCGTCGAGGCGCTCGTCGAGTTCGACCGTCCGCGCGTGCAACGGTCGCGCGGGCGCGGGAGCGAGGTCGAAGAGGTCCGGCCGATCTTGGTGACCGCTGCATGTTTTGGTTTTACCTTCCAAATGAAAGCGCTGTGGCGGTCGATCCAAGCCGTATGGCGGATTCGGTGCTTTTCGTCATGCAGCGCATGAGCCGCAAGAGCCACACCTCAAAGAGGACGTGGACGAGCGTCCTTATCTGAGAGCGCGACCGGGTGCAAACTGATTTAATTCGATGCTCACGAGGCGCAACGCCTACTTCCATTTGTCGTAGAAGACGATGTTGAGCATCATCATTTGGAATAGCGGGCGGAACGCCTCGAATCGTAGGTCAAGCTCAGCAGCACGCTCAGCCGGCACCGAGACTTGAAAACCTATATGCACTAACGTGCGTTGTTGGAAGAATACAACTACGAGAAAACGTGCGTGGATAGCCACACCTGCAATGTTTTGTTTCCAAGAATACTCGATTAGCCCTGCTCGTTCGCCTTGAATCATCGTGGGTGACGCGGTGAGGAAAGTCGCGCCTCTCGGGACAATTTCTTGGAGTCCCGCTGGGGTAAAGAATGCTTCAACTTGGGCCGCTGACGCTGATTCCGTGGGCGGAAGCTCGTTAGCAACAATGCTGACGCACTCTAACCCTTTTCCTCCCGAACTTGTAATGATTTGTAAGCCGATTGGCACATCGGTTTCCGTCGCCTTCCAACTCATCGGGTAGCGCATCGAAAATTTTGCGCCTTTTGCTTTGGGATGTCCCGATGTGCTAAAAAGGGCGGTCCGCTTCGCAGCGAATTCGGTTATGTCGGCTTTCGCACGCAAGGCGAATTCATCTCCGACGCTTTGAGCCTGCATCTCGCGTGCAAGGGCCATTAAGCAGACCACAATCAGGAAGCGGTTAATCATACGCAACTTATGGGATGCTAGGCTTAGCTACTCAAGCCAAAGGACAACTCCCATGTGGGTGCCGACAAAATTGCTCAGGTTTGTGGGAGAAGAAATCAATTCTGCCTCTGGTTGCGGATTCATAATAAACTGCAGGCCTCGTGTGATGCCAAATTGGCGATCCGTGACTTTGCGGGCAAGGAAAGCCTCCGCTGTTAAGCCGCCAATCTTCGCAACTTGAGACAGGTTCTCGCGATCCTCGGGCAGCAAAATGTTGTTCTCATTTCGGAGAGCTATCTGCACACATTCAGGCACCGTCCGCACGACATAGCTTGCAACTATTTCGGGCTTCATACTTGGGGTATCTTGGCTCCATACTTGGCAGCGCCAGTAATGCATCATGAGCTCAGTCTAGCAGACGTTGCATTTTACAGTCAAATACGGTCGACCACTCCCGTTTTCTCGGATTCTCGTGAGGTAGCAGGCTTCGGGAAAAGCCTTCTACCAACCAGTAATACTTCGTCCACTGGGCCGGGGGTGTATATGCACGGATGATTTCGCCTATCAACACCGCGCCCGCCGCCCATTCCCCGC
>JAFAXH010000117.1 GCA_019241085.1 Verrucomicrobiota bacterium
CGTCGGCACTTTGAACTTGCTCGAAGCCGCGCGGCAGGCTGCGCCCGAGGCGCCGTTCGTGCACATGAGCACGAACAAAGTTTATGGCGACGCGCCGAATTTCATCGCGCTCGCCGAGCTGCCGACGCGCTGGGATTACGCCGACCCGGCCTACGCGCACGGCATTCCGGAAACCTTCACCATCGACCAATCCAAGCACTCGCTCTTCGGCGCGAGCAAAGTCGCCGCGGACATCATGGTGCAGGAATACGGCCGCTATTTTAACATGCCCACTTGCTGCCTGCGCGGCGGCTGCCTGACCGGGCCGAACCACAGCGGCGTCGAGCTGCACGGCTTCCTTTCCTACCTTGTAAAATGCAACCTCGAAGGGCGCGAATACCGCGTCTTCGGCTACGGAGGCAAGCAGGTGCGCGACAACATCCACTCGCTCGATGTCGCCCGTTTCATGCACGCGTTTGTCGAAGCGCCGCGCGCCGGCGAAGTCTATAATCTCGGCGGCGGCAAGGACAACTCGTGCTCGATTTTGGAAGCCTTCCAGCTCGCCGAAAAATTCAGCGGCAAACCGCAAATCCATACTTACGTCGAACAAAACCGCGCCGGCGACCACATCTGTTATTACAGCGACCTGCGCAAAATGCGCGCGCACTATCCCGCGTGGGACATCACGAAATCGCTGGAAGAAACCATCGGCGAAATCGTCCAAGCCTGGCGCGAGCGCATTTGAAACCCACGCAATTTTCCGCTCCTTCTCCTTCTTCTTGATATGATCCTGCTCCTCGGCGGCTCCGGCTACGTCGGACACGCCTTTCAACAACTCTTCGCCCGGCTCGGCCTCGAATATCGCAACCTCGCGCGCCAAGAACTCGATTACGCCGACCCGCGGCGGCTCGCCGATTTTCTCGCCGACGCGCGGCCTGAGTTCGTCGTCAACGCCGCCGGCTACACCGGCAAGCCGAACGTCGATGCGTGCGAGGACGACAAGGCCAACACGCTCTTTGGCAACGCCGTGCTGCCGGGCAACATCCGCGCCGCGTGCGAGCGCGCCGGCGTGCCGTGGGGCCACGTGTCGAGCGGCTGCATTTACTCCGGGCGGCGGGCGGACGGCGGCGGATTCAAGGAAGAGGATTTCCCGAATTTCTCGTTCCGCTCGAATCGTTGCTCGTTCTATTCCGGCACGAAGGCGCTCGGCGAAGAAATCCTCGCCGGCGCGGAAAATCTCTACGTCTGGCGCCTGCGCATTCCGTTCAATGAAATCGACAGCCCGCGCAATTATCTCACCAAACTCATGCGCTACGCGCGCCTGCTCGACGCGGAAAATTCCATCTCGCAGCTCGACGAATTCGTCGCCGCCTGCTTCGCCTGCTGGCAGCAGCGCGTGCCGTTTGGAACTTACAATGTCACCAACCCAGGCTTTGTCACAACGCGCGAAGTCGCCGCGATGATCCGCGCCAGCGGCGTGTGCAAAAAGGAGTTCGAGTTTTTCAGCGACGAGACCGAATTCATGGCCAAAGCCGCGAAGACGCTGCGCTCGAATTGCGTGATGGATTCGAGCAAGCTCGCCAGCGTCGGCATCGAGCTGACCGAAGTCCACGCAGCCGTCGAACGCGCCTTGCGCGAGTGGCGAAGCGAGTAGAACAAACCGTCAGAATTTTAAACGCCAAGCCGCCAGGACGCGAAGGAGGTTGGGAAACTCTCTGGTCGATTAAAGTTTCCTTGGCGTCTTGGTGCCTTCGCGGTGCATTCCTTTTCATTTATGGCCTCAGCAATTCTCGTCACCGGCGGCGCTGGCTTCATCGGCAGCAACTTCGTCCGCCACCTGCTCCGCACCCAGCCCGACGCGCGCGTGCTGAACCTCGACAAGCTCACCTACGCCGGCAATCCCGCCACCATCGCCGAACTGCCGGAAGCTTACGCGGGCCGCTACGAATTTCTTCACGGCGACATCACGGACGCGAAATTTCTCGCGCAGATTTTTGGTGAAAATCCCGACCTGCGCGCCGTCGTGCATTTCGCCGCCGAGTCGCACGTCGATCGGTCCATCGACGGTCCCGAGGCGTTTCTCCAAACGAACATCCTCGGCACCTTCCGTCTGCTCGAAGCCGCCCGCCGGCACTACGCCGTGCTGCCTGCCGCCGACGCCGCCGGCTTCCGTTTTCTCCATGTCTCGACCGACGAAGTCTATGGCTCGCTCCGGCCCGACGACCCGGCTTTCCACGAAGCAACGCCCTACGCGCCGAACTCGCCCTACGCCGCGAGCAAAGCGGCCAGCGATCACCTCGTCCGCGCGTGGCATCACACCTACGGCCTGCCGATCGTCACGACGAATTGCTCGAACAATTACGGCCCTTATCAGTTCCCCGAAAAACTGATCCCGCTGACGATCCTCAACGCGCTCGACGGCAAACCGCTGCCCATCTATGGCGACGGCCAAAACGTGCGCGACTGGCTCTACGTCGGCGACCATTGCGCGGCGATTGCGCGCGTGCTCGCAGCCGGCCGGCTGGGCGAGACTTACAACGTCGGCGGCAATCACGAGAAGACGAACTTGGAAATCGTCGATACGCTTTGCGCCACGCTCGACCGGCTCCAGCCGCGCGCCGACGGCCGGCGTTATGCCGAATTAAAAACGTTCGTCCCCGACCGTCCCGGCCACGACCGCCGCTACGCCATCGACGCGCGCAAACTCGCCGCCGAACTCGGCTGGCGCCCGGCGGAAACCTTCGCCACCGGCATCGAGAAAACCGTCCGCTGGTATCTGGAAAACCGCGCCTGGTGCGAAGCCGTGCAAGCCGCCAAATACAGCCGCGAACGGCTCGGGCTGGCGGCGCGATGAGCCGGCTAAGAAAGCGACGGCGATCAAGCAGGTTCGCCCGTGGTTTCGATGGCTTCGACGGTGGCAACGTCCACGAAAATAAAGCGTTCGCCTTCCGTGACGATCAGCGTTCGCCCGGTCTCACTAAAAATATAAAGCTCAGGGTTTTTTACCACCACCGTCTTGCCGCTCGGCAGCAAGAGCGTAACAGGATGGAATGGATGCCGCTGGAGTTGTTCACGCAACGTCTCGCTGCTCATAATCTAAATTTTCTACCACCGCTGCTCCAAGCGGGTCAAGTTGGCGTCTAACCCGTGCGCTCGATCCCTTGACCTGCGCTCATCCATTTTCTTCATGCACCATCCCAAGGCATCCCCCTTCAAAGGCATCATCCTCGCCGGCGGCAGCGGCACGCGGCTCTTTCCGCTCACCCGCTCGGTGTCGAAACAACTAATGCCGGTCTATGACAAGCCGATGGTGTATTATCCCTTGAGCGTGCTCATGCTCTCGGGCATCCGCGACGTGCTCATCATCTCAACGCCGGCGGATTTGCCGCAGTTCGAGCGGCTCTTTGGCGACGGCGCGGCGCTCGGTCTGCGGCTTTCCTACCGCGAACAACCGGCGCCCGAAGGCTTGGCGCAGGCGTTCCTCATCGGCGAAGAATTTCTCGCCGGCTCGCCCGCCTGCCTCATCCTCGGCGACAACCTTTTTTACGGCCACGACCTCGCCGTCGCGCTCGAGCGCGCGAGCACGCGGCGCATGGGCGCAACAATCTTCGGTTACCGCGTGGCCGACCCGACGGCTTACGGCGTGGTCGAGTTTGACGACGCGACCGGGCGGGTCGTTTCGCTGGAAGAAAAACCGGCCGCGCCGAAGAGCGATTACGCGATTCCGGGCTTGTATTTTTACGACGCGGAAGTCTGCGCGCTGGCGCGTTCCTTGAAACCGAGCGCGCGCGGCGAACTCGAGATTACCGACCTCAATCGCCTCTACCTCGAACGCGGCACGCTGCACGTCGAGCGCCTCGGCCGCGGCACCGCGTGGCTGGACACGGGCACGCACGATTCGTTGCTCGAAGCGGCGAATTTTGTTCAAGCCATCCAGCATCGCCAGGGACTCAAAATCGCCTGCATCGAGGAGATCGCTTTTGAGCAAGGCTGGATCAGTTGCGACGATTTGGAAAAGCTCATCCGCGCCCTAGGCAAGACGCAATACGCCGACTATCTGCGCCGGCTCTGCGCCGACGCGCAACGCAAGCCCTGAGTGCGCGCTTCCGCCCGTCCGCCGTTTCGGATTTCGGATTTTTCCGCCGCCGTGGAGGTTTCCTTTCTCATCCCGCTTTTCAACTGCCTGCCGCTGACGCGCGCCTGTTTGGAAAGTTTGGAGAAAACGGTGCCGCGCCGCCTGGCTTGGGAAGCGCTGCTCATCGACGACGGCTCGACCGACGGCACGCGCGAATTTCTCGCCACCCTGCCCGCGCCGCGCTACCGCGTGCTCCTGAACGATCCGCCGCGCCAGGGCTACGCGCGGAACAACAACGCCGCTGCCCGGCTCGCGCGCGGCGACGTGCTTTGTTTGTTGAACAACGACACCGTCCTGCTCGCCGGCTGGCTTGAGCCGATGCTCCGCGCGTTGCGCCGCGCGCCGCGCGTTTGTCTCGTCGGCAACATCCAGCGTGAGCCGGTCTCCGGTTTGATCGACCACGCCGGCGTCGTCTTCAATGGGCGCGGCAACCCGATCCATTTCGGCAAAGACCTCGCCGTCCCGCCCGACACCACGCCGTGGACCCGCCGGCCCGCGGTGACGGCGGCTTGTTGTGTGGTAAAAAAGGAACTCTTCCTCGCACTCGGCGGCTTCGATGAAGGCTACGAAAATGGCTTTGAAGACATCGACTTCTGCCTGCGCGCCGGCGAGCGTGGCTGGCGGCATTACGTTGCCAACGACAGCGTCATTTACCATCACATCTCCTCCGCGCCCGGCCGGCACGCGCGCGAACGCGCCAATCTTCGCCGCTATCGCGCCCGCTGGGGCCGGCGCATCCTCGCGTGGAAACGCCGCCGCCGCTGGCATCGCCGCCGCATCCTGCGCCGGCACACCGCCGGACTCGTCGCGCGCGGCTTGCTCCCGGCCGAGGACGCTTTGCCGCAACTCAACGGCCCCGCCGTCGCGCGCTGGCTCGAAGAGCGGCAGGAGCGTCACAGCATCATCGAGCAACAGCGCGACGGCCGTCGCTATTTACGCAAACATCTCTTCCGTCCGTGGCGCTACAATTTCACCCGCCTCTGCCGCGCGCTCGAACACGCCTGCCAGCCCGACCCGCCACCCGCCTTCTCCGCATCGTCCGAAAACGCCGTGGACGACTTTTTCGCCCCGTGGGAAGCCGCCCGCCCGATGCCCGGCGGCCTGGTCGTTTTCCATCCAGTCGGTTTATGACGGCTCGCACTTTTTTCCCACTTAGTCTTAATCCTAGTCTTAGTCTCTGCCGCCGGAGGCAACTCGGAGACGAAGCAAGGGCAGAAGAACTAGGACTAAGATTAGGATTACGATTAAGTTTTTAAGGTGCGATGCCCCGCTGCGATTTTCTACGCCGTTAGCGACACCGTCCGCAATCCCGGCCGGTCCGGCATTCAAAGCGTCGTGCGCTCGCTCGCCGCCGCGCTCGGCGCGCGCGCGCTCGCCGTTGACCGAAGTTTGCCGCCGATTCACCCGGTCGTTTGGAACGCGCGCGGCGGATACTTCCAACCGCTGCCGCCGCGGCTCTCGCTCGGCCTCGGCGCCGAGCCATTGCGCGAATCGCCAGACCTGTCGTGGCGGGATTTGTTAACCCAACCCGTCACCTGGCCCGCGTGCGCCGTCGCCCGCTTGCGCGGCGGGCGGGCGCACGATCTTCCGCTGCACTGGCATCCGCGGCTGCGTCGGGAATTATCCGGCGGCTGGCTCCTGCTGCCCGAGCTGGCTTACAGCGGACGGGCGCACTTATTTCTCGATTACGCTCAGCATCATGGCCTGCGTTTCGCCGCGATTTTTCACGACGCCATCCCGCTGACGCATCCGGAATTTTGCCCGTCCGAGTTGCCCGGCTTGCACGCCGCATACATGCGCGTGCTTTCTCGCGCCGACCTCATCCTGCCCAATTCCGCCGACAGCGCCGCCGGCTGGCATCGGTTCGTCGCCGACGAAAAACTCCCCACCCCCGCCGTGCGCGTCTGCACGCTCGCCAGCGAGATTCCCGGCGCGGAACGCGTGCGTGATCCCGACGACAAACCCATTTCTGTTTCAAATCCGACGACCCAACTGCCGACCATCCGTCTGCTCACCGTTTCCACGCTCGAACCGCGCAAAAACCACGCGACCTTGCTCGACGCCTTTTCCCTCGCCGCAGCCGATGCCGCGCGCGCCAGCCTGCGCCTCGAACTCCACCTCGTCGGCGCGCCCTACGTCGGCGCGCGCCACATCATGACCCGCGTTCATCGCGCCATGCGCGAGCATCCGGGCGCGGTGTTTTGGCACGAAAAAGTCGAGCATTCCCGCCTGCGCCAGCTTTACCGCGAATGCGATTTCACCGTCTATCCCTCCGTGGTCGAAGGCTTCGGCTTGCCCGTGATCGAGAGTCTCTGGTTCGGTCGCCCCTGCGTCTGCGCGAACTTCGGCGTCATGGCCGAAAACGCCGCCAGCGGCGGTTGCCTGCCGGCCGACGTGCGCGACTCCCACGCCCTCGCCGACGCGATCCTCGCCCTCGCCCGCTCGCCGGAACTCCGCGCCAAACTGACCGCGCAAGCCGTCTCGCGGCCGTTGAAAACCTGGGATGAATATGCCCGCGAGATCGTCCGCGAAATCGAGCATTGTCCCGCGCGACCGCGCTGACATTTTTCTCTTAAATCAACGATGCGCCTCGTTCTTTGCCGACCCGACCGCGTGGGCGACGTGATCCTGGCGACGGCTTGCTTCGAGCCGATCCGCCAACAGCTTCCCGACGCCCGCCTCTTCTTCGTCGCCCGCGAGCCGATGCGGCCGTTGTTGGAAAACCACCCACTGCTCGACGGCTTCCTCGCTTGTCCCGCGGACGCGAGCCGCCTCGCGTCCTTCACCGCTGCGCTCCGCGCCTTGCGCGCTGACGCCATCGTGCATCTGCATCCCGACCGCTTGTGCGAACGGGCCGGCGCTGTCGCGCCAATTCCCCGCCGCATTGGCTATCGGCCGCGCGCCGCTTGGTTTTCGTCGGAACGCCGTCAGCTTCTCACCGAGTCGCTGCCCGACCGTCGCCGCACGGGCCTGCGACACGAGGCGGAATACAACTTCGATCTCCTCGCACCACTGGGCGTTCGTCCGCCGGCCTCTGTCGCGGAACTCCGCCCACGCGTGGCGCTCTCCGACCACGGGCAAGACAGTTCCATTTTCCAAAAAATCACGGCCGCGCGCCCTTACGTCGTGCTGAATCCGACCGCGCACTCGCAGACCCTGCGCTGGCCCGCCGCGCGTTTCGCCGAACTGGCCACCCGCATTTTCGACCATTGGCCTGACTTGCACCTCGTGCTCGTCGCCGAACGCGCCGACGAGCCTTCGGTCGCCGAGATTCGCCAACGCCTCCGCCCCCTTCCCTCCCGGCTGCTCGACCTCGCCGGCCAGACCAATCTCGCTGAACTCGCCACCGTGTTGCACTCCGCCCGCGCCTTGGTCTCGCGCAACACCGGCACCACCCATCTCGCCGCCGCCGTCGGCTGCCCGCTGGTCGAACTCTTCGGTCGTCTCGAACCAATCTACGGTCCCGGTCGCTGGCGGGCGCTCGGCCCTCCCGACCACACCATCGCCATCTCCGCCCGACCCGGCCGGCGGCGTTGGTTTGAATCCAAACGCGCTTTTTGGCAGCGCGGTCTGCCGATGATTCCCACCGGGGAGGTTTTCACCGCTTTGGCCGCCTTGTTATCCAGAAAAACAGCCCCGCCTCCCTCGGCTTGAGCCGGTAGCTTGGATCGATACAGATTCCGCTCGCTCGCAGCTTTTTTGCATCGTCAATCCTTCGCCGGCCTGCCAAAGATGGGCGTTCCGCAATGTCCATTCTGCTCCGCTTTTTGCTCCTGTGCTCGTTTCTTTCGCTCGTTGCCCCAGCGGCACGCACCCAGTCGGCCGACGAGGTTCCGCTCGTGCAACCGGACGCCAGCGCGCCGGACAACGGTGAAAACATCCGCCAAGCCGCCGCCAAACCCATGGACGCAACCCCGCCATCCTCCGCCGAGTTGGGCGGCAGCAACGGGGAAACAAATTACTCCCCGCGCTTTTGCGCCCAACTCTGGCTTGTAGCGGAGCGCACTTTCTTCGCGACCGCGGCGCACGGGCAACTGCCCGCCTTCCGACCCGTGCGAAATGCCACGCGGGGTCACCAGTTTTTTGCCGCCATCCTCTTCGCCAACTGCGTGCCGGACCCGCGCGGCGCCGCCCGCGTCAACTACGATGTCACCGTGCGCCGACCCGACGGCACGCTCTA
>JAFAXH010000032.1 GCA_019241085.1 Verrucomicrobiota bacterium
GTCTCATTGGCAAAGCTAGCGACGAACGAGAAGTAATTAACGGAAGTAGCACCGAGTTAGAACCTCGCCTCACCGCGCGCGATTCTGCGGCGTGCCGAGATTTTCGCGGAAGTGGCGCACGAGGCGTTCGGATTCGCGCTCGCGCACGATGGGGTCGGGCATCATGTGCGTCAGGCCGCTGAGCGGTAGCAAGTCGAAGGACCGGCCGGCGCGGAAGAGCGCGTCGGCGAGCCGTAACGTGTGTCGAAAATAAACGTTGTCGTCCGCCGTGCCGTGAATCAGCAGCAGCGGCACGCGCAAGTTGGCGGCATACGTCAGCAGCGACGACGCGCGATATGACTCGGCGTTGGATTGCGGCAGGCCGAGGTAGCGCTCGGTGTAATGCGTGTCGTAATCGAGCCAATCGGCCACCGGCGCGCCGGCGACCGCGGCCTTGAAAACTTCCGGTCGCCGCAACGCCGCCAGCGCGGACATGTAACCGCCAAAACTCCAGCCGGTGATGCCGACGCGGTCGAGATCGAGTTCGGAAAATTTCGCGCCGAGCGCGCGCAACGCGGCGACTTGGTCTTCCAACGGCACGTCGCCAAATTTTCCCGCGATGGCGCGTTCCCAATCGCGCCCGCGGCCCGGCGTGCCGCGCCCGTCGGCGGCGACGACGACGAAGCCTTGATCGGCCAGCCATTGATCGAGCAAATAGGGACGCATCGCCGCGACGACCTGCTGATGGTGCGGGCCGCCGTAAACATCGACGATGACCGGATAGCGTTTGCCCGGATCGAAATCGCGCGGCCGCACGATGACGGTGTGGAAGCCCTCGCCGACGCCGACTTTCCCAAACTCCGCCTTCGGCACAAACGGCGGCTCCTCGGCGATGGACGGTAGTTCGCCAACAAGCGAACTATCTTCCCAGCGGCGCACGAAAGTCCGCAGCATCGCGCCGCGCGTCTGCACGGTGTGAACCCACGCGCCGCGACCGCGGCCGAGTTCCGCGTTGTGCAGCCCCGGCTCCGAAGTGAGCGGCGTCGCGTCGTTGCCGCCGCCCGCGAGCGCGACGCGCCAGAGCTGCGTCTGCGTCGGATCGGTGTCCGCACGGAAATAAACCTCGCCGTCCAGCGCGTCCACGAGTCCGCGATAACCGGCGGCCGGCGGCACGAGCACGGCTTGCAAACGGCCATCGCGCGCGCGGCGTTCCAATTGCCAGTCGCCGGTGCGTTCACTCGTCCACAAAAAACCGCCGCCATCTTTTTCCGGCAGCCATTTCGGCACGTCTTGATCGAGGTTCAGCCACGCGTCGTTGTGTTCGCTGAGCAACGATTTCGTCGCGCCGGTTTTCGGATCGACTTCGAGCAGCGCCAGGTCTTTTTGCTCGCGCGATTCGACCGTGATCGTCAGCGGCCCATGCTCGGACCAATCGACGTGCGTCAAATACGGATAACGCGCGCGGTTCCAGTCGAGCCACATCGTCTCGCCGCCGTTCGCGGCGATCACGCCGACGCGCACCTGGACGTTGTTTTTTCCCGGCCGCGGATAATACGAGCGCAACGGCTTTTGCTCCGGTTTCGCCGGGTCGGCGACGAACCAGCTTTCCACCTGCGACGCGTCGTTTTCCTGATACACCAGCCAGCGCGCATCGGGCGACCACCAGTAGCCCGAGAACCGTCCCATTTCTTCCTGCGCGACAAATTCCGCCAGTCCATGCGTGCGTTCCTCGCTACCGCCGGTGGTCACGGCGCGTTCTTGATTTGCGGCCAGGTCATAAACGTAAAGATCGACGTCGCGCACGTAGGCGACGCTGCGGCCGTCGGGCGACCATTGCGGATCGAGGATCGCGCCGTCGCTGGTGTGCAATTCAACCACCGCGCCGGTCGCGCGGGTGAGCACGTAGAGCTTGCCGCCGAGCGAGAGCAGGACGCGCGCGCCATCTTGGGAAAGCTCGAACGCGGTGAACCCGCCGGCGCTCACGCGCTGGCGTTCGCGGCGCGCTTTTTCCTCCGGCGTGAGCGCCGTTTCCGCCGCACCCTGGCGCGCGGCGTCGGGCGAGAGCAGCCGCCGGGTGCGCCTGCTGGCCACGTCGAATTCATACAATTCCTGCGCCGCATCGCGCGCCGAGTGCGCGCGCAAAAAAATCACCGCGCCGCCGTCCGGCGTCAGCTTGGCTTTCACCGGCCGCCCGAGCAGGAAGCCGCGCGTTTCGGCGAAGTCGCGCAGGAAATTTTCGCCTGGTTTCGGCTCGTCCGCGCGGACGGCGTGGAGTAAGCAAAACCAAACTGCCAAGCCGAGCAACGCTGCGCTGAATCGCAAAGTCATGTGCCGACGCTATCGCAAACGAGGTGAGATGCGAATGATGCAAAGCAGTGGCTCCGTCTGAGCTGTCCTCGTGCTCAGCAAAGCAGCGATGTGAACTCTCGCGCGAAGGGAAGGGGAGCGCGGGCTTCCAGCCCGCACTGTCCGGCATCCTGCCGGACGGCCGTTCTTCCCACAGGTAGGGACGCCTCTCCGAGGCGTCCGAAGAATTTTGCAGCTGGCGCGCATGCGGAGGATTTCCGCGCAGGCGGCAAATCAGAACAAAGTTACGGACGCCTCGGCGAGGCGTCCCTACCAATTTGGCAGCTTGCCGGCAGGATGCCGGCAAGTGCGGGCTGGAAGCCCGCGCTCCCCTTTTCCTTCGCGCAAGCGGCACTATCCGCTCAATGTGCGCTCCTTTTCCGACCAGCAAATCGAGGCGTCGCCCGTCGTGCCCCTTCGCTCGACATCGGGCGATTTCTCTCTACGCTGGTCGCTGCTTTCGCGACTGCCTGACAATCGACTTAATTTTTGATGAACAACGCTGCTGCTGTTTCCATCGCCGACGCACCGCCCGATCTCGCGCCGCTTTACGCGGCCGTGCGCGACGTGCCCGATTTTCCCAAGCCGGGCATTTTGTTCAAAGACATCATGCCGCTCCTGGCCGACGCCGATTGCCTGCGGCTGGCCATCGACGCGTTTGCCGCGCGCGGCCGCGCCATTGAAGCCGGACTGCCCGAAGGCGGCAAAATCGACAAGATCGTCGGCATCGACGCGCGCGGATTTTTATTCGGCGCCGCGGTGGCTTACGCGCTCGGCGTCGGCTTCATTCCCGTGCGCAAAAAAGGCAAGCTGCCCGGCAAAACCGAGATGCTCGCTTATGCGCTGGAATACGGCGAAGCCGTCGTCGAAATGCACACCGACGCGCTGCGGCCCGGCGACAAAGTCGTGCTCATCGACGACTTGCTCGCCACCGGCGGCACAGCGGCGGCGGCGCTGCGGCTCATCGAGAAACTCGGCGGCCAGCCGCTCGCGGCACTGTTCCTCATCGAACTCGATTTCCTCGCCGGCCGCACCAGGCTCGCGCCGGTCGTGACCGAGGCGTTGTTGAAATACTGAGCGGCTACCATCTGGACCTCGCGCAACGTCCGCAAAGCCGCAAAGGAGGGAACAAATTCTGAATCCTTTGCGGCTTTGCGGACTTTGCGCGAGGCTCCCAATTTCTGTGATTCGCGTTTGATGAATAAGCCCGCTATTGAAGTCGCCGACCTGGTAAAAATCTACGGCGAACTGCGTGCGGTGGACGGCATTTCGTTTGCCGTCGATCCCGGCCAGGTCTTCGGCCTGCTCGGGCCGAATGGCGCGGGCAAGAGCACGACGGTCGAGATGATCGAAGGCTTGCGCAAGCCCGACGGCGGCTCGATCACGCTGCTTGGTGTTGATGTCGTGCGGCAGCCGCAGCGGGTGAAGGAACTCATCGGCGTGCAGTTGCAGAGCACCGCGTTTTTCAAGCAGCTCTCTGCCCGACGGCTGCTGCGCTTGTTCGGCTCGTTTTTCAAAAAATCGCTGCCGCCCGATCAACTCATCGCGTGGGTGAATTTGGAAGAAAAAGCCGACGCACCGAGCGCCGCGCTTTCCGGCGGTCAGCGCCAGCGGCTGGCCATCGCCATCGCGTTGGTGAACGACCCTCAGGTCGTCTTTCTCGACGAACCCACGACCGGTCTCGACCCGCAGGCGCGGCGTTCGCTTTGGGATGTCATCCGCCGGTTGCGCGCCGAGGGAAAAACCGTGCTGCTGACGACACATTACCTCGAAGAAGCCGAGCAGCTTTGCGACCGGCTCGTCATCATCGACCACGGGCGGATCATCGCCAGCGGCACGGCGGATGGATTGATCCACGAACACTTCGAGCGCGCGAGCGTTGAGTTTTTCAACGAGCCAAAACTAACGCACGAGCGCCTCGCGTCGCTGCCGGGCGCGGACAAAGTCGAGGAGGCCAACGGTCGCATGACGCTCTACAGCGGCGACGTGGCGCACACAACGCGCGCGCTCTTGAGCCTGGCCGACGAACTCGGCGTCGCGCCGCGCGGGCTGAGCGTCCACAGCGCCACGCTGGAGGATGTGTTTCTCAAGCTCACCGGCAAGCATCTGAGGGAGTGAAAAAGTTCTAAGTTCTAAGTTCCAAGCTCGAAACAAATTCAAAGCTCGAAGCTCAAAGCGAATGGCGCTGCAACTCTAGTTTGAACTTAGAATTTTGAACTTGGTTTGGACTTTGAATTTTGAACTTGTTTAGAACTTAGAGCTTCGAGCTTAAAACTTTTACCATGCGAGCACTACGCGAACTCTACTGGGCGAACTTGTCCGAATTTTTAAGCAACAAACGCGCGCTCGGTTTGACCATTGCGTTCCCGGTGCTCTTCATCGTCATCTTCGGTTTGGTCTTCACCAATCAGGACAAACAGGAAGCTCGCATCGGTCTGGTTATCGAAGACACCGGCCCGGTCGGCGAACAGCTTGCCGGCAAGCTCGAAGCCTTGCCTAAAGAAGACGTGCCGAAGCCGTCGGCTGTCGCTTCGAGCACGACGGACAGCGACCGGAATCCGCTCTCCAGTCTTGTCTTTCGACGCGGCGAAAAAACAGCCCTCCTCGACGACTTGAACAACGCGCGGCTCGACGCCGTGATCGTGCTGCCGTCAAACCTTTCCGCCGTGCTGCTCGCCGGCGGCGACCTGCCGAATCCGGCGCCGCAAGCCGAGGTGGAACTCCACATCGACCCGGCGCGGCAGACCCTCATTCCATTCATGGAAGGCGTACTTACGCCGGTGCTGCGTGGTGTGGAAGCCGAGGTCACCGAAGAGCCGCAAATCCTGACGCTGAAACGCTTCAACACCAACGCCCGCGAGCTGCGCACCATCGACTATCTTTTGCCCGGCATTCTGGCGATGAGCATCATGCAGCTCGGACTGTTCGCGACCGCGCAGCCGCTCATCGCGTTGCGCGTCGGCGGCGTGCTCAAGCGGCTCGGCGCCACGCCGCTGCGGCGTTCGACGCTGCTGGTAGCTTACGTGGCGCTGCGGCTGACCGTAGCGCTATTGCAAACGGCGATCATCATCGCCATCGGCACGCTGCTTTTCAAAGTCGCCATCGTTGGCTCGTGGCTGGCGCTGGCAGGCTGGTTGTTCCTCGGCACACTCGTGTTTTTAGCCATCGGATTTTTCATGGCGGCAGTGGCGAAAAATGAAGAGAGCGCCATCGCGGCGGCGAACGTTATCAATCTGCCGATGCTCCTGCTCAGCGGCGTGTTTTTTCCCATCAACCATCTGCCGATGGTGGTGGAAAAATTCCTCATCCCGCTCATTCCCTTGAACTATCTGGCGGATGCCTTGCGGCACGTCATGGTGGACGCCACGCCGCTGCACTCGATGCAGACAAATCTGCTTGCGCTCCTCGCGTGGATCGTCGTGATGACGGCGCTGGCGGTGCGTTTTTTCCGCTGGGAAGAATCGCGTTGAAAATCCAAACACGTCACTATTCCTCGACCGGCTCGTCCCATTCCAAAGGCATGCCCTGGTAGCTCGGTGAATTGGCAGGCGCAGCAGCGGTCAGCGGCGGCGCTTGATAACTCAGCGCACCTTCGTGGATACGTGTTGGCGAGAGAGTTTGAATCAGTCGGATCAAACCTTCTACGATTTGTTCGCAAAGCGTTTTGCCGGCAATGATTTCCTGTTCGGTGCAAACGGCTCTG
>JAFAXH010000029.1 GCA_019241085.1 Verrucomicrobiota bacterium
GCGGCGGTTTCTTTTTGAGACAATGGAACACGCGGCTCAGCCTTGCGCTCGGCCGACCGGCCCGGCTTTTCTCCGCCGCTTTGGTTGAGCAAATGGATCGACGCGGAAGCGATGTCCGTCGCCGCGTGACCTTGTTCGAGCAAGCGGTCGAGCAGCGTCTCCTGCTGCGGATACTCGCCCTTTTCCAAAGTCTCGCGCAACGTCTCGAAAAAATCATTCGTGCGTTTTTCCTCCACCTCGTCCGCCGACGGCACCCGCGCGCGGCGGATGCGTCCGCGCGTGAAGCGCATGATGTTCTGCAATTTGTAAATCTCGCGTCCGGCGACAAACGTGATCGCCCGGCCGCTGCGCCCCGCGCGCCCGGTCCGGCCAATGCGGTGAACGTAGTCCTCGCCGTCGTGCGGCAGGTCGTAGTTGAAGACGACCTCAATGTCGTCCACGTCCAGCCCGCGCGCCGCCACGTCGGTCGCCACGAGGAACTCGGTGCCGCGCCGGCGGAAGCGCGCCATCGCCCGCTCGCGCATCGCCTGCGTCATGTCGCCGTGCAGCTTGTCGGCGGCGTAACCGCGCGCGAGCAAGTGCTCGGTGAGTTCGTCCACCATCAGCTTTGTCGCGCAAAAGACGAGGCCGAAGCGGATGTCTTCGAGGTCGATGAGCCGGCAGAGCACTTCGAGCTTCGAGCGGCGATCGACTTCATAATAAATCTGCTCGATGGCCGGCACGTCGAGCGTTGGCGTTTCCATCCGCAAGTGCGTCGGATGCTTCGTGAATTGTTTGATCAACTCCTGGATCGGCCGCGGCAGCGTAGCGGAGAAAAAGACGGTCTGCCGCTCCGCCGGCGCATGCTTGAGCACCGTGCGGATGTCATCGACAAAACCCATGTCGAGCATCCGGTCCGCCTCATCGAGAATGACCGTGCGCAATTGATCCAGCTTCAACGTGCGGCGTTCCAGGTGGTCCATGATGCGCCCCGGCGTGCCGATGATGATCTGCGCGCCCGCGCTCAAGCCGCGCAACTGCCGCTCGTAGGATTGCCCGCCGTAGATCGGCAATTCGCGCACGCCGCGTTTGCCCAGCGACAGCCGCGCGACTTCCTCCGCCACCTGCACCGCCAGCTCCCGCGTGGGACAAAGGATGAGCACCTGCGGCGCGCGCAAGCTCGCATTCACCCGTTCGATGGCCGGCAATGCAAACGCCGCCGTCTTCCCCGAGCCAGTCTGCGATTGGCCGATCACGTCGCGGCCTTCCAGCAACGGCGGGATCGCCGCCGCCTGGATCGGCGTCGCTTCCTCGTAGCCCGCGCGCTCGACCGCCTTCAGCACCTCCGGCGACAACCCCAGCTCGGCAAACCGTTTCTTTTCCGTCATGATCCCCCGCCCTTACGCCGGCCCGCCGCCGCGCGCGAGCGAAGTCCGCTGACAATTACAGAGAAAGTCACGGACGCCGCGGCGAGGCGTCCCTACCTTAAAACAGACAGGGCAGCGGGCGCAGCTTGAACTTCCCCCTTGCTCGCCGCGCGGGGGACATCGAAGATCGGTGGCAATGAAAATTGCGGTCCTTTTTGGTGGCAACAGCACCGAGCGCGACGTGTCGCTGGCCAGCGGCGCACAGGTCATCCGCGCGTTGCGTCAGGCCGGGCACGAAGTTCTCTCCATCGACACCGCCAGAGGCGTCCTCACCGACGCCGAGGAGCAGCAGTGGCTCACGGCTGGCGTGGCCGCGAAGCCGCCCGCCAATGAGGAACTCGCGTTGCTGCACGCCGACACCTCGGCGCTGACGCGCGTGCCCGAATTGCGCTCGGTCGAGGTCGTCTTTCTCGCTCTGCACGGCGGCACGGGGGAAGACGGCACGCTCCAGGCGTTGCTCGATCTGGCCGGCTTGAACTACACGGGCAGCGGGCACTTGGGCAGCGCGATGGCGATGGACAAGGACGTTTCCAAAATCCTCTTTCGCGCCGCCGGCGTGCCCACGGCCGACTGGCTCATGTCGCCCGCGACACCGGAGCAGGTGGCTGAGCGGCTGGGCTTTCCCGTCGTGGTCAAACCGAACAAGCAAGGCTCGACCATCGGGCTGACTGTGGTTCACGACGCGCGCGAATTGCCCAGCGCCCTCGAGGTCGCGCATCGTTACGACGACGAGGTGATGATCGAACGCTTCATCCCCGGCCGGGAATTGACGGTCGGCATCCTGGGCGACGCGGCGCTCGCGGTCGGCGAGATCACACCGATGCGCGGCGACATTTTTAATTACGAGAGCAAATACCAGCGCGGCGGCGCGGAGGAAACCTTCCCCGCCCGCCTGAGCGCCGCGGCGACCGCGGAGGCGCGGCGATTGGCGTTGCTCGCGCACCGGGCGCTGAAGCTCAACGGCTATAGCCGGGTGGATTTCCGCTTGGACGAAGCCGGCCGGTTCTGGTGCCTTGAGGTCAATACCCTGCCCGGCATGACGGCGACCAGCCTCCTGCCGCAATCGGCGCAGGCGATGGGCATTTCGTTTACCGAATTGTGCGAACGCATTTGCCGCCTGGCTTTGGAGCGCTCGCGCCGGGAATAGCGCCGCCGCTGCATGGCCGCCGAGGAGGATTCGTTTGAAGCCGTGGCCCGCGCGCTCGGGTCGCACCCGCTGTTCACGCTCGGCGGCGCGCTCGCGCTCGCGCTGGCGGCGGTGGTGGTTGGCGAACGGTTGTTTGCATCGGTCGCCGGCCCGTCGTGGCAGGCGGTGCGACGCCTGTGGCAACGGCGGCGGCGCGGGCGCGGGCGGGAGCCGGCGCTGGCTCAGACTGAGAGCGAGCCGACGCCGGACAGTTATCTCGGCTTGCACCTCATCGTCGGTCTCGGGCTGGCGCTCGGCGCGGTCGCGTTGTTCACGGAACTCGCGGAGACCGTCGTCGAGCGCGGACGCCTGACGCGCTTTGACCTCGCGTTCGCGCAGGCGTTGCGCGAGCACGCGACGCCGGCGCGCGTGGTTTTCTTCCAGACGATCACCTGGTTCGGCAACGTCGGCACGTTGGTAGCGATTGGCGTGGTCGTTGCCATCGTGCTCCTGCGGCGCGGGCAGCGGCTGTGTTTCTACGGCTGGGTGGCGGCTTTGCTGGGCGATGGATGGTTGAACACGGCGTTAAAGCACGCCTTTCACCGGCTGCGTCCGAGCTTGCCCAATCCGTTCGTGACCGAGACCGGCTGGAGTTTTCCCAGCGGTCACGCGATGGGCGCGCTCGTGACTTATGGAATGCTCGCGTATCTCCTGGTCGTAGCGCTGCCCGCCGAACGGCGCGGCGTGCGGCGTGGTGTCGTGCTCGGCGCGGTGGTGCTCGTCGTGCTCATCGGGTTCAGCCGCATTTATCTGACGGTGCATTATTTCAGCGACGTGCTCGCGGGCTATGCGGCGGGCGCGTTGTGGCTGCTAGTTTGCCTTACCGGCGTCGAGCTGGCGCGACGCCACCGCAACGTTTGAGGCCAAGCGACCCGCCCGCGAAAGACGCGAAAGGACGCGAAAAAGGATTTTTGGAAAAAAGACGTTCGCTTCGTCCCTTCCACGGCTTTTTTCTTTCGCGTCTTTTCGCGTCTTTCGCGGGCGATTCTTCTGCATCAACCAACCGGCGCGCGCCGCAATCCAGCGCGGTGCAACCGTCCGGATAACGCGCGCACCAGCGGCGGGCCGACGACGAGCACGGACATGAGCCGCAGAAAGTGAACGGCGAGCACGAGCGTGGCGTCGGCTTTCAAATCCGTCGCCACCGCCGCCACGGAATCAATGCCGCCGGGCGTCGCGGCCAGATACGCGGAAAACATGCTCTCTTGCGGCAGCACGCGCACCAGCCACCAAGCCATTGCGGCCGAGCCGGCGAGCAGGAGCGCGCTGGTGCCGACAATCGGCCCGGCGAGGGTGCGCAGCCGCGCGACGACGCTCGGCTCGAAGCGCGCGCCGATGCCGAGGCCAAAGGTAATGTAAGCCAGCGCCAGCACGGCTTCCGGCCAGTGCGCGGGCGGCGCGTGCCCGAGCATTTGCCACGCGACCCCGAGAAACGCGGGGACGATCAGCGCGCCTGCCGGCACGCGCAAGGCGATGCCAATCGTCGCGCCGACGACCGCGCAAAGAATGCTCATCGCACCGGCGGCTAACGTCCAATGGTGCAGCGCGGCATTCGGCTGCGCCACGGCCGCCGCGGCGCCCGGCGCGGGCAGCGAAACTGGGTTGCCGAAAAAATGCGCGACGAGCGTGACGGTGAACACGATCAGCACGACGCGCGTGTATTGCATCACCGCCACCAGGCGCGTGTCGGCGTGCAAACTCTCGCTCATCGCCGTCATCTCGCCCGCGCCGCCGGGCAAAGTCCCGAGCAGCGCGGTGGCCGGGTCGAGCGCGGAAAAACGGATGAGCAGCCAGGCGTTGAAGACCGTGAAAATCAACATGCCCGCGACGAGCGCGCTCACCGGCAGCCAGTTCGCGCGGATGACCGAGATTGACGAAACGGAAACCGAAAAACTCAGCGCCACGCCGATGATCGCCTGCGCCGCGCGATAGCCCAGCCACGGCACGTCGATGCGCGTTTTCCCACGGATCGCGCTCAGCGCCGCGACCACGAGCGGCCCCATCAGCCACGCGCCCGGCAAATGAAAGTGCGCCAGCAATCCGCCGGCGAGCACGGCCAGCAGCAACAGCCAAAGCACGGCGAGCAGCCCGCCGCCCGCGCGCATCGGAGGCGCCGCGGTGGCCACGGCCGCAGCCGGCGGCCGGGTCCAGAATTGCGCGCCCCAGCTTTCGCGCCGGGTTTTGAAAATTTTCATCGGGGGATAACTACGACATCCGTGCGCGCCGCCGCGGCGGCGTCAGGCGGCGCGCTCGGAGATTTCGATCAAGTTCAAATCCGGATCGCGCACGTAAACCGAGCGCAAGGGAAACCGCGCGCCGGTCTTGGCCACGGGTCCGACTTCGATGGGCACGCGGACGGCGCGCAGGCGCGCGACGACTTCGTCCAGCGGGATCGCCGCGAGAAAGCACAGGTCGAGCGCGCCCGGCCGCGGCGTGTGGGCTTTGGGTTCAAATTCCTTGCCGCGCTCGTGCAGATTGATTTTCTGCCCGCCGAATTTCAGCGCCAGCCGTTCGCCGCCGGGCGTGGCAAAACGTTCGAGCGTCATGCCGAGCACGCGGGTGTAAAATTCGACACACGCGTCGAGGTTCGCGGTGGTCAGCACGAGATGGTCGAGGGAAGCGAGCATGGAGCTGTTGTTAGTTGCAAACGCTGGATTCAATCGCCGCCTTTCGCCAGCGCGCGGGCGCGCACTCCTTCCAGCCAATCGGGCGCCGGTTTGGTGTCGAGCCGCTGGCCGGCTTTGACGACTTGCCCCGGCGTGTCATGTCCGACGGTCGCCGCCAACTGCCGCGAAACTTCGAGCAACGCGGGCAGATCGACGCCGGTCGCGCAGCCCTCGAGTTCGAGCAGATGCACGAGGTCTTCGGTGCAGATGTTGCCGGTCGCGCCCGGCGCAAAAGGGCAGCCGCCGAGGCCGCCGAGCGAGGCGTCGAAACGGTCGATGCCCGCGGCGAGTCCGGCGAGCGCATTGGCGAGACCGAGGCCGCGCGTGTTGTGAAAATGGAGCGTCGTTTCCGCGTCCGGCCAGCGGCGCAAATGTTCGTTGCAAATCGTTTGCACCTGGCTCGGGAACGCCATGCCGGTGGTGTCGCACAGCGAGACGCCGCCGACGCCGTCGAGTTCCAGAAAACGCGCCGCCCAGCGATGGACTTCCGCCGGCGGCACCTCGCCTTCGACCGGACAGCCGAAACAGCAGGAGAGCGATACGTTGATTGCCACGGGCGTCGGACTGCTCCGCGCGAGCGCCACGACCGCGGCGAGTTGCGTGAACGATTGCTCGCGCGTCATGCGCAGGTTCATGAGGTTGTGCGATTCGGAGACCGACATCACGAGGTTCCACTCGTCGATGGACGCGCCGCAATTGAGCGCCCGCTCGGCGCCGCGCATGTTCGGCACAAGCACGGTGTAGAGCACGCCGGGCACGCGCGTGATGCCGCGCAACACGTCCTCGGCGTCTGCGAGATTCGGGATGGCTTTGGGCGAGACGAACGAGGTGACTTCGAGCTTGGCAATGCCCGTGCGGGAGAGCGCGTCGGCGAGCGCGATTTTCTGCGCGGTCGGCACAAAGGCGCGCTCGCTTTGCAAGCCATCGCGCAAGACGACTTCCTGCATGAAAACGCGGCGGGTAGGTGAAGAAGACATGGGCAGTCAGGTCGCTTCGGTCGTGGTGACGGCAGCCGTGGACGCGCGCCAGCCGTAAACGGATTTTTCCAACAAACTGACGAGCGCATCGAGGATGAGCGCAAACACGGTGAGCACGAGAATGCCGGCGAAGACCGCGTTGATGTCGAACACGCCCTCGGCTTGCAAGATCAAGTAGCCGACGCCTCGCGCGCTGCCGAGATATTCGCCGACCACGACGCCGACGAACGCCATGCCGACGCTGGTGTGCAACGAGGAAAAAACCCAGCTCGTCGCGCTTGGCAGATAGACCGTGCGCAGGAGTTGGCGCGAGTTCGCGCCGAGCATCCGGGCATTGGCGAGCACGACGGGGCTGACCTCTTTCACGCCCTGATAAACGTTGAAGAAAACCACGAAGAAAACCAGCGTGATGCCGAGCGCGACTTTGCTCCAGATGCCGAGTCCGAACCAGAGCGCGAAGATCGGCGCGAGGATGACGCGCGGCATCGACGAGAGCGCTTTCACGTAGGGATCAAATAGCTTGGCCGCGGTCGGATTCAGCGCCAGCCAGAGACCGATGCCGAGGCCAAACAACGCGCCGCCGGAGAACGCGAGGATCGTCTCCAGCAGCGTGGTCAGCAGGTGCGGATAAATCTCGCCGGTGGTGAACCATTTCACCACTTGCCGCAACACGAGCAGCGGCTCGCCGAAGAAGAACTTCGACGCCCAGCCGAAGCGCACGAGCGAGTCCCAAACGAGGAAAACGCTGACGAGCAACAGCGCCCGCAGGAGGTTGACGACGTGACGATTTTTCATCGTTCAAGCGCGCACTTTGGTCTGCGCGTAGCCTTTGAGCACCTCGGCTTTCATCGCGTGCCAGATGTCTTTGTAAAGTTCGACAAAGCGCAGTTCGTGGCGAATCTCCGACACGTCGCGCGGCCGGGGAATGTCGATGACGAAATCGCCGATGCAGCGCGTGCCCGGCCCGGCGGAGAGCACGACGACGCGGTCGCTCAGCGAGATCGCTTCCTCCAGATCGTGCGTGATGAAAAGGACCGATTTTTTGTTCGCCGCCCAGATGTCGAGCAACTCGTTTTCCATGAGCAAGCGCGTCTGCACGTCGAGCGCGGAGAATGGCTCGTCCATCAAAATAATTTCGGGATCGAGGATGAGCGTCTGCGCCAGCGCGACGCGTTTTTTCATGCCGCCGGAAAGCTGGTGCGGATAGGCGTGGCCGCGGCCGGCGAGACCGACGCGCACGAGCCAGTCGTTGGCGCGCGCCTCGGCTTCGCGCCGGGCGACGCCGCGGTATTGCAAGCCGACGGCGACGTTGCCGGCGGCGTTGCGCCAGGGCATGAGCGAGTCGGCTTGAAACAAGTAGCCGGCGCGCGCATTCAAGCCGACGAGCGGCTGGCCAAAAATCCGCACCGTCCCGCTCGTCGGCCGGAGCAGGCCGGCGGTGACGTTGAGCAGCGTGCTCTTGCCGCAACCGGTCGGGCCGACGACGGAAACGAATTCGCCGTCGGCCACCCGCAACGACAGTTCGCTCACCGCCGGGTAGGGGTCGGCTTTCCTGTCGGAGCTGGCGAAGGTGCAGTTGATCCGCTGCAATTCCACCGCGACCGCCGCGGACTCATTTCGCATAGGCCGCCAGCGCCTTTTGGGCGAACGAATTGTCGTAGGTGTCGGCGACGTTGATCTTCGCGTCGCGCACCGCCGGGTCGATCTCGGATTGCACGCGCAGCACGGTGTCGGCGCCTTCCTTCGGCACCTGACCGTCGCGCGAATAGGTCGGCAGCGTCTTCTGCAAAGCCGCGAGAACGGTGTCGCGGTTGCCGCTGGAAACGAAGGCCGGCGGCAAGACTTCGAGCACCTGTGCGGGCGTCGCCGTTTGCATCCACAGCAACGCGCGCACGATGGCGTTGGTCAGCGCCTGCACGGTCTTCGGGTTGGCCTTGATGAACTCTTCCTTCGCATAAAGGCTGCCGGCCGGAAACGTGCCGCCAAAGATCGCCTGCGAGCCTTCCGGCGTGCGGCCGTCGGCAACGATCTCGACGATGCCGCGCATCTCCAGTTCGGTCATCACCGGGTCCACGTTGGAAACAGCATCCAGCTCGCCGTGCATGGCCGCCGCGACCGCCGCCGCCGTCTGGCCGATGCCGATGACTTGGGCGTCGTCGGCCTTCAGGCCGGCTTTGATGAGCTGATGCTTGACGAAGAAATCCGTGGCCGAGCCGGGCGAGGTGACGCCGTATTTTTTGCCCTTCAAATCCGCTGCCGATTTGTAGTTCGGAATCTTGCCCTTCACGATGCCGAGCGCGATGTCGGTGTAGGCGCCCTGGAGCACGAACGTTTTCAAGGCAATGCCTTTCGCCCGCATCTGGACGGTGTGCTCGTAAGCGCCGCTGGTCACGTCCGCGCTGCCGCCGACGAGCGCCTGGAGCGCCTTGGCGCCGCCGGCGAAATCGCTGAACTCCGGCTCCAAACCCTCGTCTTTCAAATACCCAAGTCCTTCCGCGACAGAAACGGGCAGATAGAAAAATCCGATCTTGCCGCCGACGGCGATGCGGACCTTCGGTTTTTCCGGAACCGGCTTGCCAGCCTGGGCGTGGGAAAAGGCAGGGGCGACGAGACTGGCGAGAATGAGTGTGCCAATGGCGAGCGTTTGCGGGAGGAAGCGGAGGCGGGACATGGTATTGGGGGGAAGTTGGGAAAAGCAGAACCGGGTTGGGACGCGACTGCGGCGCCGGGCGCGCGAGTCGGAGCACGTTTCTGGGAAGGAGGCGCGATCAATGGTGCATCGTGCAGAAATCGCCGCGCGGACGCAACGCGCGCTGGCTCCCGAATTTCTGGACCTCGCCCGGCGTTTGCGCTGAGTATGCTGATTGCGCTTCGCGTGACGCGCCCGCAACAGCCATGAACGCCATTTCCTCCCCCTTCCGAGTCGCCGTGCTCGACGACTATCAGCGCGTGGCATTGCAAATGGCCGACTGGCGCAGTCTGCCGGCGTCGGTCTCCGTCGAAGTCTTCGACCGGCCGCTCGGCTCGCTCGACGCGGCGGCGGCGGCGCTGCAACCGTTTGACGCCGTCTGCCTGATGCGCGAGCGCCAGCCCTTTCCCCGCGCGCTCTTCGAGCGGCTGCCGCGGCTGCGCTTGCTCACGCTCACGGGCGGGCGCGCGCCCTCGCTCGACAGCGCGGCGGCCACGGACCACGGCGTGCTCATTTCCCACACGCGCAGCGGCGGCACGCACGAGACCACCGTCGAGCTGACTTGGGCGCTCATCCTAGCGACCGCGCGCCATCTGCCGCGCGAGGATCGCAACGTCCGCGCCGGCGGCTGGCAGCACACGCTCGGCACGCGCTTGCACGGCAAGACGCTCGGTTTGCTCGGTCTGGGCAAGCTCGGCGCCGGAGTGGCGCGCATCGGGCAGGCTTTTGGCATGAACTTGATCGCGTGGAGCACGAACTTGACGGCCGCGCGGGCGGGCGAAGTCGGCGCGGAATTAGTGCGCAAGGAAGCGCTGTTCGCACGCAGCGACGTGCTCAGCGTGCATCTCGTCCTCGGCGAGCGTTCGCGCGGCCTCGTCGGCGCAGTGGAGCTGACGCGCATGCGGCCGGGCGCGATTTTCATCAACACCTCGCGCGGCCCCATCGTGGATGAAGCGGCGCTCATCGCGGCCCTCCAGGAAAACCGCCTCGCCGGCGCCGGCCTCGACGTTTTTGACCAGGAACCACTGCCGCCCGAGCACCCGTTGCGCCGGTTGGAAAACGTCGTGCTCAGCCCGCACCTCGGCTACGTCACCGCAGAATCCTACGCCGAGTATTATCACGACACCGTGGAGAACCTCGCCGCCTTTCTCGCCGGCAAACCGTTGCGCGTGCTGAACCCCGACGTGCTGGGAAAAATGCGTCCGCCGCCCCTTCGCGGTGATGGCCCGGCGGAGCGCATGAGAAGAGCAAAACCCAGCTTTGCCACGAAACCATCAGACACCTCGGCATAACACCTGCGCCGCTAAACGCAATCCGTCACTCCTTCATGCCAAAAACCGACGATCAGCCAGCCGCCACCGCATCCGTGGCAGACCCGCCGGAAGCATCGCCCGCACCGCCGCCCGCGATTGGCCCGGGCCGGCGGCGTCGGCGCAGCCTCCGCTACCGGCTTGTCCTGGGCCTCGTGCTGGTGGCCATGGGCGCGGCGCTTTGGGGCGCGTGGTATGTCGCGTCGCGCGGCTTCACCCGGCGCTGGCGCGCGACGCTGGCGCGCGAAATGCAACGCCGCGGGCTGGATGTCACCGTTGGCAAAGTCACGCTCGATCCGTTCAACGGCCTGCTCGCCGATGACGTTCACCTGCACCTGCTCAACGACCGCCACACGCAGTTGCTCGTCATCAACCAAGTCGCCCTCGACATCAATCTCGGCGACCTGTTGCAAAAGAAGGCCAACTTCCTCAACTCCATCGACCTGCGCGACGCCTCGCTCGCGCTGCCGCTCGATCCCGCCGATCCCGACGGTCCCAAGCTCCGCGTGCGCCGGCTGCGCGCCAAGCTGCTGTTCCCGCCCGGCCAGCTCCAGCTCGTCCAGGCCGAGGGCGAGTGCCACCGCATCCGCGTCTCCGCCAACGGCACGTTGCTGAACCCGGAATTATTCGCGCAGGCGGTCGCCGCGCTTACGGGCCGGACAAGGGACAGCAAACCCCCGCCCCGCGAGCCGGCGGAGATCGCGCGCCGCCGGGCGCAAGGCCGCGCCTGGCTCCAGGCGCTCGACCGCTTGCGCTTCGACCGGCAGGCGCCGGTGCGGCTGGAGGTGCGTTTCAGCGGCGACCTTTCCAAGCCGCTCGACTCCGCCGACGCCGACGCCCTGCGCGTCAGCGCCGACCTGCGCGGGCGCGACGTGCAACTGCGCGGCGGGGGCAAGGCGCCCTTTCGGCTCGACGATTTGCACCTGCTCGCCGACTACGAAGCCAACGTCGTGTATCTGCGGCAGGTGGAATTGCGCGCCACGCGCGGCGGCCATTTCTCCGCGCAAGGCGAGCTGCGACCGGCGTTGGCCGCGGCGGCTGTTGCGGGGGGCGCCGGCGCCAGCGCTGGCGGCAGTCGGGAGCGCGCGTTCAGCTTTCAGTGCGACAGCGACCTTGACGCGCTCGCCGCTGCGCGGGAACTGCTCCCGCCGGCGCTGCTGCCGGTTTGGTTGAACGACCTGACCCTCGGCCAGGCGCCCCGGCTGCAAGCCAACGGACGCGTCAAGCTGCGCGAGGCGCCGCCGACGCCCGACGGTTCCCCGACGCCGGCGCCGGCAGGAGGCGGGGTGCTTTCTGAATTGGAAATCACCGGCCATCTCGGTCTCGGGCGCACGGCTTGGCGCGAGCTGGCGTGCGAAGGTTTTGACACCGATTTCTCCTGGCAGCACGGCCAATGGTTCCTGCGCGACGCCCGGCTCAGCACCCGGCCGGCGCTCCCGCCGCTGCACGGCGACGTGCTCAATGCCGAGGGCAAGTTCCGCGTGCGCCTGAGCGGTCCGCTCGACCTCGCCTCGCTTGCGCCCGCCCTCCCGCCGCGCGCCCGCGCCGGCTTGGGCGAGTGGCAGTTTAACGAACTGCCGCGCGTGGAATTGACGCTCACCGGTCCGGCGTTGGACGTGCCGGCGGGAGCGACGGCAGCGACAGCGTTCAGCGCCGACGCCTTGCGCACGGAGGGGAAAATCGCCCTCGGCCGCACTCGCTTTCGCAACATCCCGTTCAACCGGCTCAACGTGGAGTTCGCGTTGGCCGGCGGCATTTTCACCGCCAAAAATCTGCGTTTGGAACGCGATGAAGGCACCGCGCTCGGCGACACGATCACCTACGATTTCAACCGGCACGAAGTGCGCATCGACAATCTGCGCGCCAACCTCTGGCCGGGCGAGATCGCGCCCTGGATCGATCCCGACCTGGCGCACGATTTGAAGCCGTATCGCTTCGTCCGTCCGCCGGCCACGGTGACGAACGGACTCGTGCAATTTTTCCCCGGCGCCAAGGGCAGCCGGCTGGTCATCGACGCCAGCGCGCCCGCCGGGCTGAACTACACTTTCGTGCGCCGGGAGTTGAATTTTACCAAGGTCAGCGCGCAGGTCATCTTCACCGACGACCGGCTGCGGCTCGATCCGCTGCACGGCACCCTTTTCGGCGGCGAGATGGGCGGCATGGTCGATCTGGCCTTGGGCAAGGCGGGCGGCCATCGCTACACCGCGGCGCTGACGGCGAAGGAGCTCGATTTTCAAAAACTGACGAAACTCTACTTCGACTACGACGATTCCAAAGGGCACCTGGAAGGCTCGTATCGCTGGAGCGGGCAGAGCGACGACGCCGTGGCGATGCGCGGCGCCGGCGCGATCCGCGTGGACAAGGGCAACGTCTTCGCCATTCCCGTGTTCGGACCGTTCTCGGGCATCCTGAACGAAATCCTGCCCGGCGTGGGCAAGAACGTCGCGCACCAGGCGTCGGCCGATTTCATCATCAGCGGCGGCAAGATTTACAACGGCAACCTGGCCATCAAAGGCACCGGCTTTTCCATGCTCGGCGGCGGCTGGCTCGGATTCACGGACGACACGATGAACTTCAAGCTGCGCCTCACGCCGCAAGGCCCGGTCGGCACGTTGCTCTATCCGGTGAGCAAGCTCCTCGAATACTCCAGCCAGGGTCCGCTCGGCAAACCCGTCTGGCGTCCGCGCATCCTCAACCCGGAGACCGGGCCAGCCGCCGCCGGTTCACCAGCGCCGCAGCCGCCGTCGCCCGCCGCGTCGGGCAAACCCGGAGCCACGGCAAACCCGACGCCCCGTCCTGCGGCGGCCGGTCATTGAAATAAAACTCCGCGAGGCGGATGACCGGTGGAATGCTCACGCCACCGGCGTCGCACCGCCACCCGTCGCGCCAGCGGCGCCCTGTTGCTGCTGCTGGGTCGTCGGCCACTTGAAGCCAAGATACGTGCCGTTGCTGATGCCCATGAGCACGAGCAGCGTCGAGTCAAACT
>JAFAXH010000136.1 GCA_019241085.1 Verrucomicrobiota bacterium
GCGGCGGTTGCTGGCCACGACGATCCGTGGCACCGCGCAGCTCTGGGATGTGACCGCGCGCCCGCCCGTCCCGCTGGCTGAGCCGATGTGCCATGAAAACATGGTGTTCCATGGCGGTTTCAGCCGCGACGGCCAGCACGTCATCACGGGCGCGGGCCTCATTTTTGGCAAGATGGACGCCGTGCGCTTGTGGGACGCCCAACTGCCGGCGCCCTTGCCGGAAGCCGAGATCCAAAAACTCACGCAAGTCTCCGGGCCAGCGCCGCGCTGGCTCGCTCCGTTGGCGGAAGCGATCAGCGGCATCAAGCTCGCGCCCACGGGCTATGAATACGCGCCGCGTCCGCTCGCCCAGCTTACCCACGAAGCGAACGCCAGCCGCCGCAAGCGCAGCATCAACGTCGCGGCTCCCGGCCCGCAGACCGCCCTCTGGCGTCGCTTTCTCCCCGAGCAATCGCCCACGGCAGAACGGTGAATTTTTACACACACCTGCTCAGCCGGCAACGATGGTCGCCGGGCGGTTTAGCAAGGCGGGATCGCGCCAGGGTGGATGATGAAAATGGAGGACGAAGTCGCTGTTATACGACGCGTAGGCTTCCGTGAAAACCAACTGCCCGATGCGCTCCCACTGCGTCACCTCCTGCCGGACGTTGAGCAAGCCGTGCGAGTTGCCCGTGTCCGATACTTCGATGTTGAAGACGAGCCTGCCGTTCTCCTTGCGCCGCCCCGTGCCAGGCTCATAAAGGTGCGCGAGAATCTCGTCGCGAAAATCCAAGCCCGCTTTTTCCTCCCGCGGCTGGCCCTCGCTCACCGTCAGGCGCATGAACTGCGGGCAGCGGGTCGCCTCGTGCGGCGGGACGCCCAGTTCCGCGATCTCGTAGAGCTGCCGCTTCTCCGGATGGCGGTCGGCGCGCAACAGCACCGCAGTCGTCAGCAGAAAGAACGGCAGCCCGAACCCGCGGCGGCTCGGCGTGACATTGGGCGCATTGCGCAGGTCGGCGTCGTTGATCGACCGCGTGTCCTCCCCACCGATGTCTTCCTGGGTGATGAAGTGCGCCGGCGGCTGCTCCGGGCGGGCGTTGGGATCGAGCGTGGGAAAAATCTTGCCCACCAAGGCGAGCGAACGTCGCTGGCCGCTCTTTGTCTGCGCGCAGCAAGTGGAATAACGCGCCACCACCAGCCCGTGACTGCCCGCCGCGAAATACCCGGTGTAATCCGTCTGCGCCTCCGGCTGGATTTTCCACTCGCCCAGCAGCGCGATGCCGTTCGGATGAATGAGCCGGCGAAACCCCCGGCGGCTCGGGCCGCCCCAGCGCAGGTCGGCGAAGGATTCGAGCGTGCGGCTGGCCGCGGCGCGGAAGGGCCAGCGCCGCCGGCGGCGCGCCGCCCAGATGCCGCGCAGACCGCGCCCGAGCGTCACGTCGTAAACCGGCAGCGGCGGGTCGCCCGGCGTGCCCCAAGTTAAATAATAACAGTTGGCCCGCACCGCCTGCCGGAGTTCCTGAAACGTCGCGGGCCGGGACGCGCGGTCTTCCGCCGTCAGTATCTGCGGGCCAAAATAAGCGGAGTCGAAGTCCATGAGTGCTGACGCCGAGAAACGATGCGCTAAAGGAGATCGTCGAGCTTGCGCCGCGGCGCGGTGAAGCGGCCCACCGCCCAGCCGATCACCAGCAGGATCAGGACGAACGCCACCACGCCAAAAATGATTTGCAGCTTGTGCCCCAAAGTGAGCGCGTGACCCATAGGCGGCGGAGTCGCCACGTCCGCCGGCCAGGGATCGGCGAGATAGGGAAAGCTGGCTTGGAACGGCTTGTCGTTGCTGGTCGCGCGCGGCCAGACATCGTTCTTGAAGGAAAGTTCCTGCAACAGCGTGTCGCCGTTGCGCGCGAGCAAGGCGCCCACGTCATCGGTCAGCAATCGTCCGTTGGGAAAGCGCGTGCGGAAATCCGGGTTGTAGATCACCACGTCGGGCACGACATCCCACGGGCGATATTCAAACGTGAAGTCAAAGCCGAACCGCAGGAACAGGTCGCCCATGAAATCGGGATGCAGGCTGCGTTCCTTCACGGCGGCCGCCTGATCGCGCGGCGCGACCGTGTTCAAAAAATTGAACCGCGGCTGCTGCGTGCGCAACGAGCGGCCGTCGTGGTCGAGCTGTTTGCCGTGCCGGGTCGAGGTGGCCCACACGAGAAAGCTGCCGGTGCCGCGGTCTTTCGGGAAACAGGAAGCCGGGATGCGGAACACGGCGGCCACGACGTTTTTCTTAAAAAATCGCTGGAAGATAAACGGGTCGTCGCGCAGCCCGGATTGATCGCCGCGCGGGAAATACTCGATGGCTTCCGGGTGCTCCAGCCCTTTGAAGACAGGCTCGCCTTTCATGCGCGCTTCATTGGTGAACTGAAACGTGATCGTGATGTCTTCGCCGATGGTTTTCGGATCGTCGATCCTGCCGCCGTAACGCGCCAGCATGGCCTGATCCGCCGCCGTCGCGGTGGAGAAGGAGACGCTCGAGTGCCGGTCGATCTTGATGGCAAACGTGTAAGGCTCCAGCGTGTATTTGGTCTGCCCGTGCAGGTCGCGATTGGTGCAGAGGATGAGCACGTAGCTGTCAATCTGGGCTTTCTCCGCGTCGGTCAATTTTTGCAGCGCCAGCCGCCGGGCGCGGGCCTTGGTAAGAATGGCGCTCCGCTCATCCGGGGTGTGTCCGGGCGCTTCGGCGGCCTGGTATTCCGTCCACTCCGCCTTGGTCAGTTGCAGGGCCAGCGCGCGACGCTCGGGGATCATGGCGTCGAGCTCCTCCACGGGGATGCGGTCTTCCGCGTTGACCGTGGTGGCCGCGGAATAGTATTCGTCGCGCGGCGGCACGAAGAGCACTTCCTTGTTTGCCTTGACCGGGAAAATGAACAGGTCGGTCAAGCCGCCCGCCAGCTCCGCCTGTTTCTCCCGGCTCAGTTGTCCGTTGTCGAGAATTTCCCAAGGCTGGGGAATATCCAGCGGGTCCGCGTGGTCGGAGGCGCGTCCGGCAGGGAGGCTGCCAAACAGCAAAGCCGCCAGGCAGAGCAAAGAGGGACACAGGCGGGACGAGGCAGGTGTGAGCATCGGCATAGGAAGAGAACAACGAGGAGAGCTGTGAACGATTCCTTTTGATCTAAACGGGAACCTTCCAAAACCAGTCGCCGGAGGCAAAGAGCGGCGTGGCGGCGTGCTCGCCCAGCCGGCGATAGCTTTCCCACTGCGGCTCGTTGAAGAACTGGTCTTCGGTCGATTCCTGCGGGAACTCGGTGTGCGTGTCCTGATACTGGATCACGTCGCGGCTTTCGTCGCCGGTGACCGAGGATTTCAGATATAATAGCAACGAGCGCGTGTGATCCGGGTAAACCACCCAGAAAAGCGCGGCGTGCTTGCGCGAGTGCGCTTTCACCTTGCCGTCGGCGTCGTAGGTGGATTTCAAGTCGTCCAGCGTGCCGAGGTAACGTTTCACGCTGTCGGGCACGCGCAGATAAGTCTGTTGCGCGGTAACCTGCGCCATCGATTGCGCGGAAGCCGCCCCGCGTTGCATGACCGGCGGCACCACCGCCTTCGCCGCCGCGACGCGCCCCGCATCGTCGGCTGGCGGATGGCCCAGCAATTCTTCGGGAATGAACTCGATGTTCGCCCCGAAGTCGATGCGGACCAGGCGGATGAGGTTCGCCAAGCCCTCGAACTCGTAATTGGGATCTTCCGTGGCGTCGCCCACGATGATCCGCGGCGTGCGGCGGCGGATCAATTCATAAGCGCCCGTCACCTCCGAGAAACCGCCGTCGGAAAGATTCCAATACCGCTCCCAAGGGCCGGGAAAGCGGCCGATCCATTCGGCAATGAGCAGGGCCTGCGTGCGGAAAAGCCGCGGCGCGAGATAGAGCAGACGGCGCGCGAACGTGTGACTCGGGAATCCGTCCCGCGCCGCGTCGGAGAGGCCGCTGTTCCACCAATAGCCGGTGCGCAGATTGGCCAGGCCGCAGAGCAGCGCGGTGCCCAGTTCTGTGTTGTAGCCGCGGCTCGGGCCGACCGCCGCGCCGGAGATGGCCATCCACTCGCGCAGCGGCAGCATTTCCACCGCCCGGGCCGCGTGGCCGGCCTCGTCGAGCAAGGGATGGTCGCCCTCCGGCGGCACGCCGATGGGAGCGACGCCGGCGGTGGCCGGCGCGAGCGAGGAGGTGTTCCTGCTGCAACGCGCCTGCCACAGCGCATGATAGCGAGTGCCAATCGAGAGGCCCAGGCAACTGACGGCCATCGGGTCGCCTTTGCGGTAGCGATTACCCCGGCGCGAGGAGAAATCAATCGTTTGGTTGACCGTCAGATTGAGCAAGTGCAGCGGACCGCCGGTCTCGTGCGGCCGGTAGTCGGTCAGCGCGGAAACGTCGTCGCCCGCCATGACTTCCGTGACATCCTGCCCGCTCGGGTGGTGCCGCTGCGGATTGGTCGCGCCGAGGAACGTCCGCGCCAGCCGGCTGCTGTAGGTGTGCGAGAGCGAGGAGCGGTTGACGAACACCACCGCCTGGCGGCTGGTGAGGATGAACGAGAGCAACAGCGCCAATCCCGTGGCCAGCCAGCCGGCCTCAATGGCTTCCCCGCCCTGATACACGGCATGAACCGTGAAGGAATAAGTGACGAGCGGCACGGCGAGCAGCACGAGGGCGAAAAGGCCCGCCGTCACTTGGCTTTTAATCAATTGCCCGATGGCGCTGGGCGGCCCCGCCTTCGGTGGGCGGGTCAGCGACTTCGCCAGCATTTGCGCCACGGGCGCGAGGGCCATCAGCATGCCGAGGATGGTGGCAAAGGCAGCCGTGTAAGTCTTGTTGTGCTCGATGAGGGATTGCTGCAAGGCATGACCCAGCGTGTCGATCAACGCGAACGCGAGGGCGAATCCCGTCATGACCAAGCCCAGGCCCAAGTCGTAAGTCAGTTCGTTGCGGACGCGCAAACGCTGCGTCGAAACGTCGCCGATGCCGACGGCTTCCTCGCGGCGCCGCCCGCGCCGCCAGGCCAGTTCCACCGCGACGAACGAGAGCAGCAGGGAGAAGCCGAGGATCAACGGCTCAAGCGCGATGCCGTCGCGCACGCCGAGGAAAAAGAGCGCCGCCACCAGCACGAGATTCAGCGTCAGCGTCGTGGGATTGTAGCGTCCCGGTTTCTCCTGCGAGACCAGCCAGAAGCCCATCATGCGCGGCAACACCGTGACCAGCAGCAGGAACTCCAGCAGCACGAACCACGGGCTGTAAAATGGCCCGAGCACCGCGGCGACCAGGTGCGTCACCGGCCAGTCGCTTTTGGAGAAGGCGAAAAAGCTGAAGCCGGTCAACGAAGGGTCCAGAAAGGAATAGCGCACGCCGTTGAGCAGCCCAAAGCAGGCGAGGCACAGCAGGCCGACGACGAAGTGGACACTGATGAGATTGCGCACGAACAGCGCCAGGTCCAAACGCAGGTCGCCGGCGGCGGGCGCAATGTAGTTCGCGTATTTGCGCAGCCAGTCGATCTCGCGCGAATCGGGCTTGGTCAGGTCATCCTCGACCTGTTGCGCGGCGGACGGACGCTTGCCTGGTGCCAGCGGCGCAGTTCGAAAGCGGTCAAAGGCACGGCCCAAAAACGTGCCGATGTAGCCGCCGCCCGAGACCGTGGAAAGGAAGTCGATCCTGCGCAGGTTCTTGCCGCCCGCCAGCGCCTGCAGGACGCCGAGGTTGAAGGTGGCGCTGCGGATGCCGCCGCCGGACAACGCCAGACCGGTCACGCTTTTGTCCCAGTTTTGCGCGGCCGCATCGAGCACGCCCGATTGCTTCGCCGCTTCCGCAACGGGCGGCGGCGGCGCGGTCGCCGACGCCTCCTCGTTCTGCTCCGCCCCAAATCTCGGAAGCCTGCGGCGGCGCGCATTGATTGCTTCGACCTCCGTCTTAAACAACTCCGCGGGATAACCCGGCGCTTGCGGCCATGTCTCGACCGTTTTTCCAGGCACGGGAATCTTCGCTTGTTGCAGGATCACGTCGGCCGCTTTTTCGCTGGCCATGTAAACGTTGGTGACGATGAAGTAGCCGGGGATTTTCGGAAACACCGATGCATCGACCACGCGCAATCCCGCGACTTTGCGCACGCGGAAGTCGCTGCTCAAGACCGCGTTCTGGTCGTTCTCCGGCCCCATGCGGCAGGTGCCCGTCGCATGATGCCCCCAGGCCACTCGGCGAATGAAATTTTTCAACTGCGCGTCGTCACCCACGGGCACGTCGGTGATGCCCGGGTGCGCCTCGCCGCGGACCGAAAACCACGCCCGGCGGGCGATGCCGCGCACGAATTTCACGCCGTCCACCAGCGCGGCCAGGTCGGGGTCGTTCGCGGAATTTCCCGGCAGCGAAGTTTCATTGAAATAATGAAAATGAATGAGCGGCGTGCTCAGCGGGTCGGCATTGCGCAAGCGCACGGTGCCGTCGTGGTTGCGCGTGTTCCCCTTGAGGATGGCCCAGGTGAACCGGTTGTGAACATCGCCCACCGCGGAATAGCCGACCTCGTAGCCTTTGAACGGCAGCGGCACGCCGAAGATGAAAAGGTCGGGCTTGAGCAGCTCCGGCTGCGAGCGTTTGAAGATGCCCAGCACCGCGCCGTTGCTGGTGTAAAGTCCCGTCCCCAGCTTGCGCCACTCCTTCAAGTCGAGGTCCGGCCCGTCGTTTCCCGTTGGCAGCCGGAAGGTCGCATTCTCCAGCAGTTTGAAGGAGTGGTTCATCTCGGAGATGACCGTGACTTCGTAGCGGTCTTGCAGATTCGTGCCGACCGCCGGCAAGTGAATGCGCCGCGGCCCGTTCGTCGTCAGCGCGTTGCCCTCGCGGTCGCGGAGCGTGCAGGCATTCTCATCGCCCGCAGTCTTCGCGATGATGTCCAGGTGCTCCTCGTCGCCGATGCCCGAGAGCATCAGCAGTTGCGGCGTGTTGAACGAACCGCCGCTGAGGATGACCTCGCCGCGCTCGGCGACGAAGACGCGCCGGACTTTGGAAAGGTCCGGGTTTTTCTGGTAATCCGGATGCGCATGGTAGAGGCGTTCGCCTTCGAGGTATTCCACGCCGATGGCGCGCGGCTTCTTTGTCTCGTCAGCCCCACCTTCCGCCGCGAAGAGCACGCGCCGCACGAAGCAGTGCGTGCGAATTTCCAGCAGGTCGGGATAACGCGCCTTGACCTCCAGCAAAAATTCCCGCGGACTGGACCGCCGTCCGCGCTGGACGTTCGGCGTTTCAGAATTTTGATGAATGGTGGTCGCCTCGCCGCACACGGCCAGTGGCACCATCGCAATCCCGGCGGGATGCTCCGCCTGCGTGCGCGCGTGGTTGGGGTCGAGCGCCTCTTTGATCTCGCCCCGGAGGATCGTCGTGACCCAGGTTCCGCTGCGATTGAGGAGGGAGTGGCTGGATTGATTCAACGCGCCCAGGAGCATCCGCACCAGTTGCCAGTCGCTCAGGCCAATCGAGAGCTTCGTCACGCTCGTGTGCAACCAGCCGTCAAACCCATGCCGGCCGGCGGCGTAATCCGGCGCGCGCAGCCAGCCGCGATAAAAGAACCGCCAGTCGAGCAGCCAGCGCACATTGTGCCAGAAGCTACGCAGTGCGCCTCGCGGGATTTTCTCCGGCCGCGGCAAATACTGGTTGCGCTCCAGCCGCTCGAAATAAGTGCGCATCTTCTGGCTCTTCCAAGTCGGGTCATCCAGGAAGTCCGCCAGGTCGTCCCAATCGTTGTCCGGGCCGGCGATGGTGATCAGCGCGTTGTGGACGGTGCAGCCGCCGAGCGCGGCGGCGCGCGGGTAAAAGATGCCCTGTTTTTCCGGGTCGCCTTTCCCATCGTGCTCCTTTGGGTCGATGCCAAACGGCCGGTTCGCGTCCTCGTAATGTTTGACGAAAAATTCCCAGCTCAGGGCGGGATGTTCCGTGGAAACGCCGTGCAACGACGGCACCTGGCTGACCTCCCGCGCCGGCGTGTGCGGCGGCTCGGTCGAGTGGTCCGCGCCCGCTTCGAGCACCAGCACGCGGTGCCCGGCGAGGGCCAGCCGGGCTGCCAGCGGCGCGCCGCCCGCGCCGGAGCCGACGACGATGTAGTGAAACCCCTCGTCAGTGGCAGGCGGCGCGCCGGAGGCGGAGGCAGTCGTGTTTTCCATGTTGGGCGATGGTGTTTTGCGGCAGCGGCAATTCGGTTGAAGCCCGCGTTGCTCAGAAAGTTTTCAACAACTCGATGAGCGCGTATTTGTCCTCGTCCGTCATCGACTCGAACCACGGGTAGTAATGCCCCTTGTCCATGACGAAATCCGGGCACCGGCTCACCTTCAGCAGCGCCGGGGCGACGACCTCGCGCAAACGCCGCTGCGCTTCCTCCTGCGGCAAGTGCGCGGAGTTGATCTCCGCCAGCGTGTGGATCGTGATTTTGAGCGCTTTCTTTAACTCCGCCGGGTCCGCGTCGGGATTCAGGTTGGCGAGCAAGTTGACCGGCGTGCCTTCCGGAATGGGGCCGATGCGCAGGTTGCCCAAACTGCCCGTGACAAAATACAAAAGCGCGCCGACCACGACCGACGCGGCGATGAAAACGTAGCCGACGCCGCGCGCCCAGCCGCGCCGGTGGCTGACCGTCGCCGGGTCAGGACTCGGCTTCCGGCCAATCCAGACAAACGCCAGGAACGCCAACGCCAGCAGCACCGCGCTCGGCATCCACGGACGCGGCGTCAGCCAGCCCAGGCGCGGATGGCGCGCCAGCAGCCGTTCGTAATGCCGCTGCAACGCGCCCAGGCCGGGGATCGGTTCGAGCACGGAGGGCAGATACTTCGACGGCAGGCTGATGTAAGTCTCGTTCGGCGTCCGCCAAATCAAGCCGTGGTCGCGCTGGAGCCGCTCCGCCGTCGCGCCGTTGTAGCTCGAACTTTCCAGCCGCTTCGCCGGCCAGAGCAGTTTCGTGATGGCGTCGTCGAAGGCGTCCAACCGTCCTTCCACCGACGGGTCGTTGTTAAAAAGTCCGAGGCTGTTGTTGTGCAACAGCGGCGCGCTCGTCCAGATGGAGATCAGCGTCGGCACGCGGTAGAAGCCGATGCCGCCGCCGCCCGCCGGGCTGTTGTCGGGCGTCTTGTTGCGCGGCGTATAGCTTTCGTCGCGGCCGGTGAAGGGGTTGAAATAACTGATCGCCCCGACCGAGGGCATCTGCTTGTAAGCCTCCGAGGTGAAGTCATTCCACATGTGCCCGCGCAGACCGTTGGTCGCCACGGCGCGGGCGGAGTTGGTCCCCACGAGCGTGACCGGCACGCGGAAATCGGTGGACAGGAAATTGTCGCGCCAGAAGTCCGGCGTCTCGACGATGTTTTCCGCCCATTTGCGATACTCCGGATCGCGCAACCACTGGCCCGGATCGTGATCCCACGGCTCCGGCGGCGTCTTGCCGGCCCAGGCTTCATAATCGTCAAAGCGCTTTTGCGGTTGGATGCTGGAATGACATACGATGCAGTTGTGCGCGAACACCTGGCGGCCCAGCTTGAGCTTCGCCACATCGATGTGGCGCGCCCGCGTCAGGTCGCCGCGCCGCCGTTGTTCCTCGGGAGAAATCCTGCCCGCCGCCGTTGCACGCCGTGGCGCAGGCGCGGGCGACGGCGGGAGGATCCGCGCGCTGCCGCCGGGCGTGGCGAGCAGCGGCATCGGCGGCGTGACTTTCAAAAAATAATCGCGCAGCGCGGCGACGCGTTCCTGGGTGGCATTCCAGTAAACCGAGTGCGTGACGCAATCGTTGATGGTGAAAGGCTGCTGCGGCTTGAAGCCGACGAGCGAATTGTGCAGCATGATCCACCGCTCCCAGTAAGTGCCGATGTTCAAAAACACGCGCGCCAGCGCCCCCCAGCCGCCGATGCTGTCCGCGCCATCGAAGAGGATGCGCGACACGTAGCGCCGCGGCATGCCATCGGCTTGGCCCGGTCCGTTCATCGTGTTCGAGTCCTTCACGCGGTCGCGCAGACCCAGGCTGCTGAACGCATCCCAATACGCCTTCGGCACGCGGTCGCCCGGCCCGGCCTGGCTGTCGTGCCGGCCGCGGTATTCCAGCCGATGATCCGACCCCTCGCGCCAGACAAAACCGTCGTCGCCGTCGGGCAAAGACGCGGACGGTTCGCCCCAGAGCGCCGGCTGGGTCAGCGAGCCGCCCCGCTGCAATTCCGCGGGATTGCGGAACGCGATCACGACCCGTTGCTTCAAGCCGAAGACGGCGTTCATCGCGTTCGGATTATTGATGTTGTCCGATGCGACGAGCGACGTGTCGATGGTGCCGGGCGGCTGGCTGTCGAGCAGGTGATAAACGAAACTTTCCTTCGGCAACAACCCGCCGAAGACTGGGCGAATGCGCAAGTATTGCGCGCCGATGCTGCCGGAAAGATTCGCCCACCGCGGGTTGGCGATGTCCGCGGGCGGATTCAGCGGATGGAAGGACGCGTGGCAAAACGCGCAGCTCATCCCGACCCGGTATGGTTTCACCAGCTTCGGGTCGTTGTAATAACTTGGATCATTGTAGTAACGCCCGGCGTCCCACCGGCTTTGGGCCGCTTTGTCGAAGTTGGGATTTTTGAACAAGCGCAATCCCACGACGCCGCTCGACTTGCCGTAAATTTTCTCGATCGGTTTCGGACGGTCCTTGTCCTCCGGTCCGCCGTCCGGCACATCCAGCCACAAGCCATTCTCGTCGGGCGCCGTGGCCTCGCGCATGCCCGGCTCGTTGATGAGGCCGGCGTCGCGGAAGCGGGTGGCGCGGTTGCGCGTATCGATGAGCCTGAGCAGGTCGAGGAAGCCGTAGCCGTGCGAGGAGAGCCAGTCCCAAAAGCCTTCGTTCCCGCCGCACCAAGCCAGCCAGGTATTGCGCCCGAGAATTTCGTTGGGCGTCACGCAAGCATCGACGAGCGCCTGCTCCGGCCGCTCACCGGCGCGGGTGCCGGGACTGCCTTGCGGCTGCGCCGCCGGCGCGGTGTCACCGCCAGCTTGGGCGGCATGGGGCAGACGCTTGGGTAAATCCAGATCGAGCAACTGATCCACGGGCGCGGCTTCGCCCGCCGACTGCGCCTCTTCCGGTTTGGTGCCCGGCACGGTCGCAATCGCGTCCATGCCCTTGAAATAATTATTGGTCCATTCGCCATCGGCCCCCCGCGTGATGTGGTAGCGGAAATCGGCCTCGGTTTTCCCATCGCGCTTGGCTTCGTCGTCAGGCGCGGGCGCCATTTGGGGCGGGCGGGTGTGACGGGAGCAGCCCGCAAATTGTGTCGCGAATGTCAGCAGGACAACGACTACGAAGGGCAGGCGGTTGGGCTTGGTCATAAGGGCGGCCAACGGATGAGCGCGCGAAGCGGCGCGGTAGCTGATCCTGCCCTTTTTCCAGAAGAACGTAAATAAGGTAAAACTACTCAGTGCCGCATAAAAAAATACCTAAGCCGCGCGCCGGACAGCTTCGCGGAGGCGCCGGGTCGCGCCGCTTCAAAATCCTCGGAGCGCCGCGATGAAATACACGAGTCCACACGCGGCCACGGCGCAGGAGGCGACACGCAACGCCTGGTGCAACGGCGCTGGCGCCGCTTTGCCAGCCGCAGTCGCCGCACCGTCCCGCCGCCGGAACGCTCGCAGCACAACGAAGAGTGGGATGACGACAATTTGGTGGCCAATTTCCACTCCGACGCTGAAGGAGACGATGGCCAGCGAAATGGTCGTGGTGTTCATGCCCTGCATGGCTTCCAGCAACCCGCCGGCGTAACCCAGCCCGTGAAACAGCCCGAAGCCGAAAGCCACGGCCAGCCGCGCGCGGCCGTGACTCCGGCGCGGCGCGAGCACGTTTTGCAACGCCACGATCACGATGCTCGCGGCGATCATCGGCTCGACCACTCGCTCCGGCACGCGCACGAGGTCCAGCGCCGCGAGCGTCAGCGTGAGCGAGTGGGCGACCGTGAAGGCGAGGACGACTTTGAACAATTCCCACAGCGTCGCCGCCGCCAGCACGAGGCCGGTCACAAAGAGCAGATGATCGTAGCCGGTGAGAATGTGGACGATCCCGTGCTTCAGGAACGCGCTGGCCAGCGCGAACCGATCCAGCGGCGTCGCGGCGGCAGCGCCGGCCTGCTCCGAACCAGCGGAATCCAGGCGCAACTCCAACGGCTCCCGGCGGGTCAAGAGCAGCCCTTCGCGCCAGAGATGTCCTGCCGCAACGACGCGCACGATGTAGGTCGCTTCCCAGGGATTTCCCGGCGCGAAAAGGAATTCGTTGAGAACGTTTTGTCGCAGCGCGAATACCCGCGCGTTCGTCCCCGCGCCCGTCGGCAAAGGATACCGCAGCCGGTAGCCGATCATGCTCTCGGGCGTCGCGGACTCCGGCGGCGTGATGGCTTCCACGGTTCCTGTTAAAGCAACGCCGTCGGCCTCGATGCGCAGGTGCTCGCAAAGATACGCTCCGTGCCGCCGGCGGACTTCCTGCGGCTCGTTGCTCGGAGCTTGTGCGCCGAACGCTTCGGCCACGAATGCCTCTTCGTTCGCCACGCGCGCCTGCACGACGACGGCCTCGGGCAGCAGCGTGATTTCCAGCGCCCCTTGCGTCACCGGATGCGCCATCGCCGTCCGCGTGGTCGCCGCCGACAGCAACAACAACAACAGCAGCAGCCATCCCGCGAGAGCGAGACAAGTTTTGGTCAACAATCGCGTCGTCATCGGTGAACGTGAAATTTGTTGAAACACGGATTCGCCTCCGCCGCGCGCCGCAGGAACGCCGCGCCGCCGTCAGCGTCGTTGACGCACATGTGAATGATGCCGGCGTGGTAAAGGATGTGCGCGTCGCGCGTGCCGTTGGCCAGCGCGGCGTCGCATTCCCGCAACGCTTCATCCAGGCGCCCCGCCTTGCACAAGGCCCACGCCAGCGCGTCGTGCGCCGGGGGGCTGCCCGGACGTTCGCGCAGGTCGCGCTCGGCCCAGGCCACGGCTTGTTCGGCGTCGAGGCGCGCGTCCGAGTAAAAGCCGGCGAGATGATGGCTGTATAAAGTTTCGTCGCCCGCGCGCGTGGCGGCCAGATAGGCGGCGAGCGCCTGGTCATACCACGGCGCGGCCTGGTCGGGTTGTTGATTGAAAACATAAAGATCGCCCAGCGCCTGCATCAGCTCGGGCCGCGACGTGCGCGCAATCAGCGCGCGGTATTGCTCCGCCGCTTCCTCGACCTTGCCCTGTGCGCCGCGCAACTCCGCCCGGTGTTCGAGTGCCGCGTAGGATTGCGGCGCGGCCGACAGCGCGGCGGCGTATTGCTGCTCGGCGGCCGGCCAGTCGCCGCTGCGAAACGCCGCCTCGCCCCATTGCACCCGATACCAGGCGATCCCTTCCGGCGACGACGCGCGATCCGCTTGCGCCGCGGCGACCGCCGCCGCGAGCCGCGCCAGGGCGTCCGCCGTGTGGCCGCGCGCGAGGTCGAGTTGCGCGGTGTGCCAAAGGGAAGTCTGCCGGGCTTCGCCCAATTCCTGGGCCTTTTGCCAGGCAGTCTCGGTCTCCGGCAACTTGCCTTGCTGAAACAGCGCGTCGCCGAGCAACTGAAAAGAAAGCGCCTGATTCGGAAGGCGCGCGATCAATCGCTCGGCGTCCGCGCGCGCCGCCTGGCATCGGTGAAAGGCGAGTTCCACGCGCGTGCGCATGACCAGGCCGCCCAAGTTTCGATCCAAGTCGCCCTCGGCCTCGAGCGAGCAGCGCGCCGCGCGCCGGGCCTCGTGCAACGCTTCCAGCGTTCCCGTCGTGCCGTAGCGGCGCAGTTGCCAATCCACGATCCGATTCCACGCCTTGAAATCCTTGGGATGCGCCTGCACCTGTGAAACCAACCCGGCGAGCGTCGCGTCGGGCGCGGCATTGCGCTCGTGAGCTTTCACCCACGCCCATGCTGCCGCAGCGATCAGGCCCGTCAGCAGCACCCACCAAGGCCGACGCACACGCAGAGAGCCGCGAACCGTCCGGTGCATTTTTTTGCAGCCGCTCCACTTTCCCTACGGCGTCATGACGCCCGGCGCGACGAGCCGCATCGTGCGCGGTTGCGCGCTGATCGTGATGCCGGGCGCCTGCGCGGGATTCGACAACCGGAACAGCCGCGCCAGCAGGGCCAGGGAGTTTTCGTTAAAAATATCGCTGTGGTCGCGCATGATTTCCCGGGGCACTTCCACGATCCAGTAAGGCGTTTGGATCACGCCGTGAATTGGCTTCAACGTCCAATAGGTGGCTGGACCGCCGCCGGGCATCGTGACGAAGCGCACCGCGCTGTCCGGTCCCACCAGCGGTTCCGTGAGATTGGCGTTGACCGCGCTGAGCATGTTGGGCGAACAACCGTCGTCGTCGGACAACGTGGGCGGCGCAGGCGTTGTCTCCGGCACTGCCCGGTGGCTGACGAGGTGATCGTTGTGTCCGGGCGTCGTGGTGAAGTATTCGCGCTGGTCCACGTTGTGGCTGCTGGCGCCGTAGCGGGTGTCCCACTCGTATTTGCGGAAGCCGCCGCCCGCGTTGCTCAGCCCGGTGCCGAGCGGGAAAAATTTGCCGGTGGCAAAATCCGCCGTGCTCGTCACCGACACGATGAGCGGCTGGCGCGCGGTGATGCTGTTCCCGCCGCCGCCACCGCCGACCGGCGTGTGCCGCCGGCGCAAGAGATCCTGCATTTCCTTCGCATAGATGGATTCCCCGGCGGAATTGAGCAGCACGATGAAATCCGCCGGCGCCACGAAGTTGTTTTCGTGCGCGCCGTCGCTGGTGATGACCTGCGCGGCGAGCGCCTGCGCCAGCGCTTTTTCCACCACCAAGGCGCCAAAGGAATGGCCGATGAGGATGCTCCTGGTCAGGCGCCCGCTCTCCCGCGCTCCCGTGCGCGAGGCGCGCACCGTTTCAAAGATCGCCTCGGTCATCGGCATGCCCGCCACGCGCGTCGCGGCGTTTTTGCGTCCGAAAAAGGAAAGCTCGTGCGGCAAGAAAAACAGCGCCTTGGCCGCTGCGTCCGCTACTGACCCGTTCGGATACCAACCGTCGCCTCCGGGCACCGATTTGCCGCGCCAGGAAAGATAGACGCCGAAGAAGCGGCGCGATTTCCCCTGCGCCTCCGCCAGCCGTTCGAGCAGGCAATGGAACTTGGCGACATCGTGCCCGCGCAGGTCGCTTGCGTCGTTCTGCCAGCCGTGAACATACACCACGAGCACGACATTATTCGTCTGCGCCGCGCGCCGGATTTCCTGGGCCGTCCAGGCCAGTTGCCGGCGGTCCCAGAAATCTCCTTTTTCGTCGAACTCAATGTAGCTCAGGTCGAAAGGATGCGCCGGGTTGGCCGCGGACGCGTAAGGCTCATACTGCGGCATCTGCTGGCCGGAGACGAACGGCGCTTGCGGCGTCTGCCGCCAAGGGCGCGTGTCCTGATCGCGATAGGCGCGGTTGGGTGTGCATTGGACCAGCCAGGGCAAGCAAGCGGCCAGGCCGAGGACGATTTTCCACCCGTGGGTTTTCCGGCAGCGGGCGGCGGCGGCGCGGGAAAAAAACATGGCTTGGATGAAAGTGCCGGCAGACGACGGTGACCGCAGTTTAGGTCAGACGGGCACGATGTTTGTCGGAAATCCTCCCGTCGGTCAATCTCCCGGTTTCGGGAATTTTCCCGCCGCCTACCCGCTCGGACTGTCCGCCACGAACCGAGCGGCAATTTCTTCACACCCCAAACACATCCCCGCCGCCGCTGCGCATGGCGACGAGCGCATCACGGGCGGGGGCTTCGGTGTGACAAACTCCGATCGCGGCGCCGGCGCGTTGATACCTCCGTCCGCGAATCGCGTCGGCCATGCTCTCGAAAATCTTGCGGCCATCGTCGCTGCCGAGGCGCGGGTGGCTGGCGCGGTCGGGGTGCGGCATGAGGCCGAAGACGTTGCGTTCGCGGTTGCAAATGCCGGCGATGGCGGCGAGCGAGCCGTTCGGATTGGACGCAGGCGTGGGCACGCCGGTCGCGGGATCGACGTAGCGCAGGAGCACCTGGCGGTGTTTTTCCAAATCCCGCAACGTCGCGTCGTCGGCGAAGTAGGAGCCTTCGCCGTGGGCGATGGGGATTTGCAACAACTCGCCCGTGCGGCAGCGGCTGGTGAAGGGCGAGCCGCTGGTCTCGACGCGCAGCGCGACGGCTTCGCAGATGAAATGAAGGTCGCGGTTGCGGATGAGGGCCCCGGGCAGCAGACCCATTTCGCAAAGCATCTGGAAGCCGTTGCAAACGCCGATGACCAGTCCGCCGCCGGCGGCAAAATCGCGCACGGCGCGCATGATGGGGGAAAACTTCGCCATCGCGCCGCAGCGCAGATAATCGCCGTAGGAAAACCCGCCGGGCAGCACGACGGCGTCGCAACCGTCGCCGAGCGAGGTGTCCTTGTGCCAGACGTAATCGGCGGGAATGCCGAGATCGTCGCGCAGCGAGCGCAAGCAATCCTGGTCGCAGTTGGAGCCGGGGAATTGGATGACGGCGAAATGCATGGAGGATTTTAGCGAAAATTCTTTTACCGCTCCAGATGCAATTCGTAATCCTCGATCACCGGATTGCTCAGCAGGTCACGGCAGACGGCGTGGAGTTTTTCTTCCAACGCAGGATCGGCGGCGGCGGACGCTTCCAGGTCGATCTCCAGCCGCTTGCCGGCGCGCACTCCCGCGACGGCGTGCTCGAGGCCCGGATGATGGCGCACGGCATCGCGGATGGCGACGCCTTGCGGATCGAGCACGGTGGTCTTGGGTTTGACGATGACGATGGCTTTCATAAAAAATTTATTTTTGCGGACAAAACGAAAACGGGACCGCTGATGAATGCCGGAGGTCTCCCGCGGACGCAAGGAGAAGGCACGCGCGCCGTGCGTCGGGCGGACGGCGGTGGGTTACGCGCGTATCTCCGCGGCGTTTCAATTGTCATCATTTCCATGCTGGCCAGCGCGCGGCACCTCTCGTATAATCGGCGGACTATGCGCATCTTCTGGCCGTCGCCTCTCCCGCTGGCATTGCTCGCCGGCGCCGCACTTTTCTCCGGCGTCGGTCCGGCTGCCGCGCGCGCCGAGCAAACCGCCGCGCCCGCGCCGCCGCCGGCCACGCTGACCGCCGCGCAGATGAGCGGCGCCGTGTCCATCGACGCGATGTCGGTGCCGACGCCGGGCGAGCTGTTTGCCGCGCTGGGCAAGCAGATCAAACCGAACTGGAGCGCCGCCTACCGCGGCCCGCTGACGGCGGCCTACAGCGACCGCGCGCAGCTCGCGCTGAATCTCGGCGGACTCGTCGCCGACGGCTACGTGGCGGTCGAGGCGCAGGACAGCCAGCAGGTGAAAAATCTGGGCAAAGACATCCTCAAGCTCGCCAGCTCGCTCGGTGTTTCCAAGGAAATCCTGGAGCGCGGCAAACGCATCACCGATTTCGCCGAGCAGAACGATTGGAACGGCTTGCGCGAGGAACTGGAAGCGACGCAGAACGAGGTCAAGCAGGCGATGGAAGCCAAGCGCGACGATGAACTCATCACGCTCGTCAGCCTCGGCGGCTGGATTCGCGGCACGCAGGTGGTGAGCGACGCGGTGCTGAAGAATTTCACGCCGCAGACGGCCAGCGTCTTGCGGCAGCCGGCGGTGGTCGCCTTCCTGCGCGCGAAGCTCGACAAATTGCCGGCGCGCTTGCAGGACGAACCGCTCATCAAAAAACTCAGCGCGCAACTCGCCGACATCGAAAAACTCGTCTCCTTCCCGCTCGGCGGCACAGCCTCGAAGGAAGACGTGCAGAAGCTCAATCAACAGACCACCGCGATGGTCAACGACATCGTCACGAAAATCTAGCTCCGCCGTTCCGCCCGCACTTTTCTTTTTCAATTTTTTTAATTTCATGAACAACGGCTCGCTCTCTTCCCGTTCGCGGCGGCTGCTGCGGCATTCGACGACTTTTTTGTGCTGCGCGGTTTTTGCCGTTGCGGCAATCCCGTCGGCGCCGCTTGCGCAGGCCGCCGAGGATACGAGCGGCGAGACCGACGCCCGCGTGGACGCGCTCGAGCTGGCGGGCGCGTTGAGCAACGACGGCTACAAAATCCGCGACGGCCACTGGAGCGGCACCTTCAAGGCCGGCGACGCGCCGGTGCTGGCGGTGAACCTTTACGCCGGCAACCAGTATTATTTTTCCCTCGCCGCCACCGACAAGGCGAAGAAGGTCGCCGTCACGGTGTTCGATGAAAACGGCAAGCTGCTCGCCGGGGAATTGATCTCGCGCGACAACGAGCGGCCGCTCGCCGCGGCGGGCGTCGCGCCCGAGGCCAGCGGGCCGTATTACGTGCGCGTGCAATTGCTCGAAGGCCAGCCGGCGGACTTTTGCCTGATCTGCACCTACAAATAGTGAGGCCGCGCTTTTCCAACAATGGCTGCTGAATCGCTCCTTCCCGAAACCGCGCAGGGCTTTGACGGACCGCGCGTGCGGCAGTTTTCCATTTTTTTGAAAAACAAGGTCGGCGCGTTGCTCGACGTGGTGCGCATGCTCAACGCGCACGAAGTCGAGGTGCTCGGGCTGTCGATCCAGGACTCCTCGGACTCGGCCATCGTGCGCGTCGTCGTCAGCGATCCCGAGCTGGTCGAGGAGCTTTTCCGCGAGCACGACATCGCGTGCGGCATCTCGGAAATGGTCGTCGTGGAATTAAAGGAAGTGGCGACCGATTTGGGCAAAGTGCTCACGTCGCTGCTCGCCGCGGAGGTGAACATTTTCTTTTCCTATCCGCTCATGACGCGCCCGCGCGGCCGCGCCGTGCTCGCGCTGCACGTCGAAGATCACGAGTGCGCCAGCGCCGCGCTCGCGGGCAACGGCTTTCGGCTGCTGAGCCAGGCGGATATTTCGCGGTGAAGGAAGGGGAGAACGCCGAACGTCGAAGGATTGGGAAGTTCCAGTTACTGCGATGTTAGGCGTCGCTCGCGTATTGGAGAATGAAAGCCATCAACTTTTTCCTTCTGACGACGCTTCTTCTTTGCGGGTGCGCAACGCACACTACGCAGCTTTATTTCGCTTCACTCGATCGTTTACGCGTCGATTGGTATCTACAATTCTACACTGGCGGCGCTTACACTGAATACAACACGTTTTTCGTCGACGCCGAGGGGCAACGTATTCCTGTCTTCCGCTGCGACAGTTGGTTTGCTTTGCGGCTCGACTCCAATCTGTGGCCACAGGAGGGCATTCCACAAGATGCGCTTGTCGCTTGGGAGAGCCACTATCAACAGCACCGTGACCAGTTCTATGTTCTGCGACGTGGTGACACGCTCATCGTCTTTCATCGCGCTTTCACCGTCGGCGGTAAACGACGGGCATTTCGTCGCATTCACCGCATCCAACTCAATGACCGCAATGCCTAATCCTGCGATGGAGCTAACCGACTCCACATGTCATGGCTTGGTAGTGGCTCCGTTTGAGTCTTTGGTTGCGGTGTTCTGTGGGTAGGGTGGGCGTCCCGCCTGCCGTGTTCCGCGTCTCGCGGAACACACAACCGCAGAGCGAAAGAGCGCGTCTTTCCGCTATTCGAATGCACCGGGCAAGATGCCCGGCGCGGCAGGCGGGACGCCCACCCTACCCACTGAACATCAACCGCGTCTTTCAAACTGAGCCATTACCCATGACCTGTGCGGCAGGCCCCAGACTCATCGGCACAAGCCACGCCATGCTTCGCTGATAGTTGATCTTTGTCTCTTTGAGCGTCGGACGTTCGGAGTTTTTTTGTTGCCCTTCCCTCGTCATCAATTCCCGCTGCCCATTTGTGAAAGGACGAATCGCGCGATGTCCCGCGCGGCGTCGGGGCGGCTGAGGCGCGCGATGTTTTGCATCCAGCGGCGGCAGAGCGCGGCGTGGTCGGCGAAGGCCGCGCGCACGGCGGCCACCGTCGCCTTGGGAGTCAGCGCCAGCGCGCCGGCGTCGCCTTCGAGCAGGAGCCGGGCGTTGCCCTCTTCCTGACCTGGCGCGACCTGGCTCATCAGCATCGGGCAACCGGCGGCAATCGTTTCCTGCACGGTCGCGCCGCCGGCTTTGGAAATGAGCAAATGGTGCGCGCAGAGCAATTCGGGCATCTCCTTGGTCCAGCCGATCACGCGCGTCCGCGCGGCGCACGCGGGGCCTGCTTCGGCGACGATGCGCTCGACGGCTGCCCGCAGGCGTTCGTCGCGGCCGGTCGCCACCGTGAGCGACAGGCCGTCGATTTCCTTCAACAACCGGCGCACGAGCGCGGGCGCGTTGCGCTTGCCGGCATTGATGAGATAAAGCACGCGCCGACCCTGGCCCGGCTGCGGATCGGCCGGGCCGGGACGCGGGATGCGCTCACGCAATTCCACAAAGCGCGGATGGACGGGGAAACCGAGCACGCGGATGTCCTCCGCCGCGACGCCGCGCGCGCGCAGGACGGCGGCGGTTTCCTCGTTGGCCACGACGTAAAAATGACAGCCCGCGCGCAGCCACACGGCATTGACGCTGATGGAGTCGGTGATGACCGTGACGCGCAAAAAAGCGCTCGGCCCGCCGCGTTGCGCAATGTCGTCGAGCACGTAACCATAGACGGGATAAGTCGAGACCACCGCCGCCGGCCGGGTGCGTTCCAAAAGTTCCACGATGGCCGCGCGCAACGTCGCCAAGGCCGCCGGCGGCGCGCCGACGCCGCGCACTCCGTCGATGGTGCGGTAAAACGACGCCCAGAGGTGCGGCGCGCGGTTGAGCACCTGCACGTAGCCGCGGGTGAGCAGCTTGTTCAGCCGCGGATGCCGCTCGGCAAGGATATCGACGAATTCCGCGCGCACGCCCTGCGCGGCGCCGAGTTCGTCGAACGCCGCGCACAGGCTGCGGGCCGCGGTGTGATGCCCTTCGCCAAAGCCAGCCGAGCAAACGAGAACGGTGCGCATGATGTTTGGCGGAATGATGCCGAATGGATTAGAAATAGAAAAGTCTGAGTCTCTGCGCGTTCCGCTCCCCAGCTTAATCCTAATCGTAATCTTAATCCTAATCCTTCTGCGCTCGCAGCGCGCTGCCCTTGCCTCCGGCGGCGGAGATTAGGATTAAGATTAGGATTAAGCTTGCAGAGAGAAAAGCGGGAGCATTCCCCGAAGCACTTTTTTTCCACGAATGATGAAGCGTCTCGTCTGGTTCTGGCGCCTGCTCTGCCGCTGGTTGGTGGAAGCGTATTTCGACAACACCACCGGCCTCGCGGCGCAGATGGCTTACGACATCGTCTTCCTGCTCGCGCCGGGGCTGCTGCTGCTCTCCGCGTTGCTTGCACTCTTCGGCACCGAGCCAAAGGTGCTGCACGTCATCGTCGATCTGTTGCAAAACTTCATGCCGCGCATCTCACGCGACATCATCGAGGCCCAGGTCGCCGCCATCGTCGTCACCGGCACCACGAGCAAGGTCGCCCTCCTCGGCATCCCGCTGGCGCTCTATCTGGGCATCAATCTCATCAACACCATCTCGCGCACGCTCAACCATTGCCTCGGCATCAAAGAGCCGACGCGCGCCTGGTGGGTGCGCTGGATTCTCGCGTTGCTGCTCCTGTTCTGGTTCGGCATCACGATCCTGTTTTCGTTTAACTTCATCGTCTTCGGCGAAGGCCTGGCCAAGGCCGTGGAGGCCACGTTTCACCTGAACATCCCGTGGCTGCAAACGGCCGTCACCGCGTTGAAATATCCGATCATCGCGCTCGCGCTGGTGATCCTCGCGCTGGCGCTCTACCTCATCACGCCCGAGGTGCACCAGACCGTGCGCCAGGCGCTGCCGGGCGCGGTGTTCTTCGCCGTCGGCTGGCTGGTGGCGACTTACTTCTTCAGCGTCTATGTCGAGGAATACGCCCGCTACCGCGAAGCCTACCAGGCCATCGCCAGCTACATCGTGCTGCTGACGTGGGCGTGGGTGACTTCGCTGCTGCTGCTGCTCGGCGGACGCTTCAACGCCCTGCTCGTGCGCAAGTGGCCCACCCGTCCCGGCGCGCCGCCCGCGGCTGCCGGGGACGCCGACGCCCCGCTGCCGCCCGCCGCGCCCGCCGAGCCGAACGCGGCCGTGGCGTGAAGGGCGGTTGAAAATGCCGTCGGGTCGAACGCGCTGCGTTCCTCTCCTCCTTTGTCATCCCGAGCTTGTCGAGGGACCTCTGATTTGAAATCTGGCTCGGTGGATGCGTCTTGCGAGCCAAGGCAGGCAGTAAGAGGTCCCTCGACTTCGCTCGGGATGACAGGGCACCAATCTCACCACTTTTCTGCTTTCAACGGCACGCGCTCCTCCGGCATCCTTCCGCCCGTGCGTCAGCCGCTTTGTCGTTTTTGCCTTCCGCCTCGCCGACTTTCCGGCGCGAAGCGGCGGCTGCCGTCGTCATCATCATCATTGATTACGCCGCTGCTCCTGCTGCTGTGGGTTTTTCTGCTGTCCTTCGGAATCCTCCCGCACGCCGCGGCGCAGAACGACAGCAGCAGCAGCGAGGAAGAACAGCGCCGCCGGCGCGAACAATTCCTGCGCGCCCGCGAACAAATGCGCGCCCTGCCGCCCTCGCCTTCCCCCAACCGCTCCGCCGCCAAACCCACGCCCGCGCCCGCGCCGACGCCCACCGCCGCGGCGACTCCCACGCCAACCGCCACTCCCGCCGCCTCACCCGGCACGCCCTACGGCTGGAATGTCCCCCGCCCCATGCCACGCCCGGCACCTACGCCCACACTAACGCCGCCCGCGGTTGCCAGCCCCGCGCCCACTCCGCCGCCGGCTTCGCCCTCCCCTCCACAAACGCCGCCCACGGTCGTCATCGAAAAATCCGGCCAGGAACCGGAAGAAGAAGAACCCGCCGAAACGCCCACGCCCGCGCCGACAAAACGCGGCTTCTTCGCCCGCCTCTTCGGCTTCGGCGGCGGCGAGGACGAAGCCGTTAACTACCGCTTCCTCACCCGGCGCGTGCTCGACGAAATCAACCGCGCCCCCGTGCGCAAAGGCCGCTGGAAATACACCGTCGTCCACAACAGCGGCACCCGCCAGGGCAGCGCCGCCGCCTTTGATTATTATCACCGCCACGTCCGCCACATGCCCAACGGCCTCGCGTATCACTTCGTCATCGGCAACGGCACCACCACGCGCGACGGCCAGATCGAGATCGGCGACCGCTGGCGCCGCCAGATCAACGGTGGCCACGTCCACAGCGACTACCTCAACAACATCGCCCTCGGCATCTGCCTCGTCGGCGACTTTAACCGCGCCGAGCCGACCGCCGCCCAACGCGCCGCGCTCGACGAACTCATCACGTATTTAAGAAAACGCGTCGGCCGCGTGGACCGCCGGCTCTCCATCGTCAAAGCCCACCGCGAGATCAACCCCGTGCCCACCGACTGCCCCGGCAACCGTTTCCCCTACGGCTGGCTGCACAAGAAGTTTGATTGATTGCTCGCGCGCCACCACGCCAGCCTAGTCGGTCGCATTCTTCTTAGAATGCGGGATTTCCGCGCGCGTTCACGCCAAACCGCGGCGTCGTGGCCCCCGACCCGCCATCGCTGCCTTGCTTTCCTTCCAACTGCCGAGACCGACGATGTGTCGCGCGTTCGTGCAGTCCGTAAAAAACGCCGCGTTCTTCATCTCAAACTTCTTCATCCGATCGCCCGGCCACCGTTTGAAAAGCCGGACAGGTTCTTTAACGCCGCCCTAACAACGTTCTCCGTTTTGCCTACGCGCCCGACGAATCGCCTCCTGCGTCGCCGTCACCTTCGGAGTGCAGGTATCAATGGCGACGTCAGGTCATCCGTCAAGAGTGATGACAGAGCCTGTGGTGGCGGTGAAACATGCCGTAAGGCGAGGCATTTCGCCCATAAAGAGCCGCGAAGAGTTTCTGCGCCGCCTCGGCCACCACACACGGGTCACATAGCCTCAATGGATTAGCCCACAAACCAGCCTTGACCACCCCACTCGTGACGATTTTACTTGGTCGATGCCGGAAGCGACGTTCACAGACTGGACCGTGCGACTACAATTCTCGCCATCGCATCGTTTCGCACATTTAGACTGATTCAGTAGTTTCCATTTGGCTCGGAATCTAACATTATGTGCTCCGAGTTCACCGTGCGGCGATAACATAATCGTAGCAGTTGGATCGCGGTTCTGCTCAAAGCTTTCTCCTCCCGCATGTCCACGCTCTTCGCCCCCGAAAGCCCTCCTCTTTACGCTGACATCCTCGACTCGCTACGCGAACTTTACCTCGACGACCCGCGCCCCTGGCTCGTCGGCTTCTCCGGCGGCAAAGACAGCACGATGCTCGCCGCACTGATCTTCAGCACCGTCGCCAGCCTGCCGCCCGAACAACGCACGAAACCGATCGCTGTCCTCTGCACAGACACCCGCGTCGAAATTCCCGCCATTGTCGAGATGGTCGAAGGCACACTCGACCGCATGCGCCGGGTCTCGCTCGCGCGGGGGCTGAACATCGAAGCTCACCTGCTTCGCCCGACCGCCGAGCAATCCTTTTGGGTAAACTTGCTTGGCCGTGGCTATCCGCCGCCGAACCGCCTTTTCCGCTGGTGCACGCAGCGGATGAAAATTGATCCCGTCACCGCCTTCGTCACCCAACGACTCGGACGCTGGGGCGAAGCAATCCTGCACCTGGGCGCTCGCCGGGCAGAAAGCTCGACCCGCGCGCAGAAGATGGCCGGCCGCGAAGCGCGCAATGGTCTGCGCCGGCACGAAGACCTGCCCAACGTCTGGATTTCCAACCCCATCGAATTCCTCTCCACCGAAGAAGTCTGGGCCTACTTGCTCCAACATCCAAATCTCTGGGGCGGCGACAACCGCGTGCTCTACAAACTCTACGCCCACGCCTCCGGCGGCGAGTGCCCGATCCAAATCGACACCAAAAACGCCAGTTGCGGCAACTCCCGCTTCGGCTGCTGGACTTGCACCGTCGTTGAACGCGATCGTGCCAGTGAGGGCCTGCTCGCCGCTGGCGACGAACGCATGGAAGCGTTGCTCGGCTTCCGCGAAACACTTCTTCACTATCGCGACCCCAACAATGGCAAGCGTGATCCAGTGACAAAGAAAAATCAGGACGGTCCTGGCCCGCTGACCATCACCGCCCGCCGCGAGTTGCTCACCCAGCTCCTGCAGTTAGAGAAAGAAACCGGGCTTCCCCTGCTCAGCGAAGAAGAACTTTTCTTGATCCAGCGACTCTGGAAAAGTGCGCGTGATCCAGATGATGGTTATGGTGTAGCACGCATCGTCAGTGAACAACGAGGCATCCCCATGAGCGACCCACAGCAGGACGATCAGCTTCGCGATTTGGAAGACCGCATCGCCGCGGAAACCGGCATCTGTGCGGACACTTTGCGCCGCATGTTGGCCAAGGTGAACGAATACAGCGAGAGCCACCGCGCCATGGGATTGCCGGATGAGTTACTGCACATTTTGCAGGATGATCTGCGGCAGCACCGATCCGAATCAAACGCATTGGTGCTCGTGCGCTGATAGATGCCAGACTTTAGCTTTTGGTTGAACAAAGCGACCAAGCTGCGTGTTGACGCAGCTCGCGGTGATCCCGCGCCGCACAAGCCATTGCTTCTGTTGGTGGTGCTC
>JAFAXH010000006.1 GCA_019241085.1 Verrucomicrobiota bacterium
TAATGGCCTCGCGCAAAGTCCGCAAAGCCGCAATGGGAAGGCAGAGGATGAGGGAGGTCTTTATCCGTTGTCATCCCGAGCGAAGTCGAGAGCCGGAGCGCAGCGGAGATAGGCGAAGCCAAACCTCTTGCTGCTTGCCTTGGCTCGCAGAACTCCTCCACCGAGCCAGAAAAATAGTAAGAGGTCCCTCGACAAGCTCGGGATGACAACGAAGAAAAAACCTTCCCGCTGTCTTTCTTCCCTTTGCGACTTTGCGTCCTTTGCGTGAGGCCCTATTAAACTTCTCGCCTCATGCCCACCGTCGCACCGCGCTTTCGACGCTTCGCGCGTCTGCTCGTTTTTTGCGCGCTCGGTTTGTGCGGCCTGCTGCTGCTGCTCGCGGTCGGCGCATTTTATCTGCGGTGGCGCGCCAGCCTGCCGCAAACTCACGGCACCCGCATCTTGTTCGGACTGACCGCGTCAGTCACGGTCGCGCGCGACGCGCTCGGCGTGCCCACCATTCACGGCGGCAGCCGGCTCGACGTGGCGCGGGCACTGGGCTTCGTCCACGCGCAGGAACGTTTTTTTCAAATGGACCTCTTGCGCCGCAGCGCCGCCGGCGAGCTGTCCGAACTCTTCGGCCCCGGCGCGCGCGCACGAGATCGCACCAACCGGCTCTGGCGTTTCCGCGACCGCGCCGTCCGGGCGCTACAGCTCCTGTCCGCCGCCGACCGGGAGTTGCTCGACGCCTATACCGATGGCGTGAACGCGGGCTTGTCCGCGCTCGGCGCGCCGCCGTTTGAGCACGCGGCGCTCTGGCTTTCGCCCGCGGCGTGGCGCCCCGAAGATTGCCTGCTGGTCGCCTACGCGATGACGCTCAATCTCGACCAATCCGGCGCGGACGCCGAGATTTCGCTCGGCGTGTTGCACGAGGTTTTTCCCGCGCCACTCGCCGATTTCCTCGCGCCCGCCGGCACCGAGTGGGATGCCCCGCTCGACGGCGGCGACCCGCCCGCACCGTTGCCGATTCCCGGTCCGGAAGTTTTCGACCTTCGTCATGAAAAAACGGCGGCGCCGCACGCAAACGTCCCGACCGCCGCACACGCCGACCAATTCCCCGGCAGCAATGCTTTTGCGCTCGCCGGCCGACTCTCCGCCGCCCACGGCGCGGCGCTCCTGGCCAGCGACATGCACCTCGGCCTGACTCTGCCGAACACTTGGTTTCGTGCCGTGCTCGCGTGGCCCGACGCCACAGCTCCCGACGGCCACGAGCGGCGCATCGTTGGCGTCACCCTTCCCGGCGCGCCCGTGCTCGTCGTCGGCAGCAACGGCCAAGTCGCGTGGGCGCTGACCAATGGCGAGTTCGACACCTCCGACGTGGTCGTCATTGAACTCGATCCGCACGATGCCTCGCGCTATCTCACGCCGGCCGGGCCGCGGGTTTTTGAACGCAACGTCGAGCGCATCCACGTGCGCGGTCAGCGCGGGGATGACACGTTGGAAGTGGTCGAAACCGTCTGGGGTCCAGTCGTAGGCAAAGACGCGCACGGCCATTTGCTCGCGCGACATTGGACCGCGCTCGAGCCAGCGACGTGCAACTTCAACCTCCGCGCGCTGGAAACTGCGCCCGACGTTCCCGCCGCGCTCGACGCCGCGGCCCGCGTCGGTTTGCCGTTTCAAAATTTTCTCTGCGCCGACCGCGCCGGCCACATCGGCTGGACGGCCTTTGGCGCGCTGCCCGCGCGCGTCGCCGGGTTTGACGGCCGGCTGCCGAGTGCGTGGCGCGATGGTCGCCACGGCTGGACAACGGAAAACGCCGGCTTGCTCCCGCCGTCTGCGCATCCGCGCGCGCTCGATCCCGCCGCGGGCCTGCTCTGGAGCGCGAACCAACGACCGCTTTCCGAAGCCAACCCGGATTTGATTAAAATCGGCGTGCAAAACAGTTACGACCGCGGCGCCCGCGCTCGCCAAATCCGCGACGATTTGCGGGCGCTCGATCATCCCGCCACGCCCGCGGATTTGCTCGCCATTCAACTTGATGATCGTGCCTTGTTTCTCGAACGCTGGCACGCGCTCTTGCTCACCACGCTCGACTCGCCAACCGCCGATCTCGCGAACCATCCCGCGCGCGCCGCCTTGCGCGAGATCGCCGCGCACACGTGGACGGGCCGCGCGTCGGTCGATTCCGCGAGCTACCGGCTGGTGCGGACGTTTCGCGCCGCCGTTTCCGACCGTGTGCTGGAGCCGTTCGTCGCGCGTTGCCGACAGCGGGACCGCGCGTTCGTTTTTCCAACGGCGCAATGGGAAGGACCGCTCTGGCAGCTTCTCACCGTCCAGCCGGCGCATCTGCTGGATGCACGTTTCCCTTCATGGGACGCGCTGCTGCTCGCGGCCGTGGACAGCGTGCTGGCCGATCCTGCATTCACCAATCAGCCGCTCGAACGCGCAACTTGGGGTCAGCGCAACACCGCTCGCATTCGGCATCCGTTTTCCTATTTGTCACCGTTGCTCGGGCCTTGGCTCGACGCCCCGCGCGACCAGATTCCGGGCGACCGCGATTTGCCCCGAGCGCAAGGCCCCGACTTCGGCGCGAGCGAGCGATTGATCGTCGCGCCGGGGCACGAGGAAGACGGGATTTTTGAAATGCCCGGCGGCCAGAGCGGGCATCCCTTTTCGCCGCACTATCTCGACGGCCACGCCGCTTGGGTGCGCGGCGAACCGACGCCGCTGCTGCCCGGCCCGACGGTGGAAACGCTCACGCTGCTGCGCCCGTGAGCAGCGCTCGTTGCGCGGCGATCAACGTCCCGATGCCGCCGCGCGCCAGCGCGACCAGCGCGCTGAATTCCTCGCCGGAAAAAGTCGCCTCCTCGCCCGCGCCCTGCACTTCGACGAAGCGGTCGGCCTCGGTCATCACGACGTTGAAATCGACCGCCGCATCGCGGTCTTCGACGTAATCAAGATCGAGCAACGCGCGGCCCGCGACGAGACCGACGCTCACCGCGGCGACGAGTTTTTTCAACGGCACCGCCGGCAGCTTGCCCGCGTCCACCAGCGCGCGGCCCGCGAGCGCGACGGCCACACACGCGCCGGTGATCGCCGCCGTGCGCGTGCCGCCGTCCGCCTGGAGCACGTCGCAATCGACGCACAACGTGCGCGGCCCGAGCGCGTCGAGATCGACCGCCGCGCGCAACGACCGCCCGATGAGGCGCTGGATTTCCGTCGCGCGTCCGTCGGGTTTGCCGCGCGCGGCATCGCGCGGTTTGCGCTGCAAAGTCGCATACGGCAGCATCGCGTATTCCGCCGTCAACCAGCCGCCGGCGACGCCTGTTCCTTCATCCAGCGCGGCACGCCGTCCTCGATCATCGCGGCGCAAATGACTTGCGTTTTCCCCGTCGCCACGAGCACGGAGCCGGTGGCGTGCGGCGCGATGCCCGGCGTGAAAACGAGCGGCCGGAGTTGATTGTCAGCGCGGCCGTCGTGGCGTGGCGAAGAAGGCTCCATGAGATAATGCGTAGGCCGGAATTTTCAGCGACGCTGGCGGGCAGCGGCGACTGCTTTGAGATAAAGTTGTTTCGCCTGCTCGCTCGCGGCGTCGGCCTCGGCGTGGCGGCCAGTTGCGCGGAGCGTTTCCGCCAGGTGCGTCCATGCGCTCACGTTGGGCGGCGGGGCTTTGGTCGCACGTTGAAATGCCTCGATCGCTTCGCTGCGTTTGCCTTCCTGCCGCAGACAAAGCCCGAGCGTGTCCCACGTCGGCGAGAAGTCTGCTTTGATCCGCAACGCCTGCCGGCAATTCGCTTCTCCTTCCGTCACCCGGCCGGCGCGCAGGTAGCAAAATCCAAGCTCCGTCACCACGACATGATTGCGCGGCGCTTCCTGGGCGGCGCGACGGATCGGCCCGAGAGCATCCGCATAGCGCCCTTGCCGCTCCAAGGAGACGCCGAGCGCATACCAGCCGAGCATCAACTTCGGCTGCAACGCGACGGTGCGACGGAGCGCGGCTTCGGCTTCGTAATTCTGACGCGTGGCCAGGCAGAGCAAGCCATGGAGAAATTGCACGCCGACGCTCTTGGGATACTGCACGCTCAGCTTGCGCACGTCGCGCATCGCGCCGGGAATGTCGCGGCGGCGCAAGTCGTTTTGCACGGCGCGCGCGCCGGGGTCGTTGATGCCCGGATCGTTCAGCGCGTTTTCCAACGGAGACTTCTGCCACTGGTCGGGATTCGGCAGACGGGAGATCAAATTATCCACTGCCGGCGACGCGGCGCGCGCGCCAGCCGCGGACCACAGCAGCAGCAGCGCGACAAGCAGCGCGCCAGTCCGTCGCGACCGCCGGACGGCGTCCAAAGAAAAATGGATGAAAACGCGGGAGACTGCGTGCGCAAACATTCCCGGGCATAACACGAAGAAAGTCCGGCTTCAAACGGCCGGCCGCTGCGCACTCGCTTGCCAGCGCGTCCGGCCGTTGGTATGTCGCGGCATGACGCGATGGCTGCGCCGAATGGTCTTTTGCTTCCTCCTGCTGCCGCTGCTCGGGCTGACCGGATTTTTTGCCAACGCCCACGCTGCTTCCGCGGCGGCGACCACGGATCGCGCGACGAAGAGTTGCGTTTGGAAAGTCACCGCCAGCGACGGCCACACGCTCTACCTCGCCGGCTCGGTCCACGCGTTGCGCCCGAGCGATTACCCGTTGCCGAAAGCCTACGACGCGGCATTGCAAAATTCCACGCGGCTCGCCTTCGAGGTCGCTCCCGAGGATATGCAACGCATGCGCGAGCGGCTCGCCAGCGCCGCCCTGCTGCCGCGCGGCGTGCAGCTCCGCGACCGCGTGGACCCGCGCACCTACGCCTACCTCCTGCGCGTGCTCGCCAAGACGCACACGCCGGAGTCCCAGATCGCTTCCTACCAGTCGTGGTATCTCGCCATGCAACTGCAATCCCCCGGCGCATCGTCGCTCAATGCCTCCACCTCGCGCGGCGTCGAACGTTATCTGCAACAGAAAGCGGCTGCCGCCAAAAAACCGATCAGCGGGCTGGAAAGCTGGCGCGCGCACGCCGACGTCTTTGCCGCGATGAACGCCGAAGAAGCCGAGGCGACGCTGCTCATCGGCTTCATCCGGCTGGACAACGCGAACGCAAATTTTCTTCGCGCTCTCGCTGCCTGGCGACGCGGCGACGCGGCGACCGTGGAGCGACTCTTGCGAGAAGAATACCGCGATTATCCCGCGCTCTACCGGCGGCTGATCGACGCCCGCAACCAAGCGTGGCTGCCGAAGATCGAGGGCTGGTTGCGCGGCGGCGGTCGCGACAACACCTGGCTCGTCGTCGCCGGCACGGGCCACATGGCTGGCCGCGACGGCTTGCCGGAACTGTTGCGCGCCCGCGGCTATCAGGTCGAGCAGCTCTGAGGTTTCTTTAAAGCCGCGGATGAACGCGGATCAAACGCGGATTTTTGTGGAGAGTGTTTGGACAGGATTAAACAAGATTTTACAGGATGGGTTGTTCTGAGAATGACGGCCTGCTTCTCGTGGTCCGACAATCCTGTAAAATCCTGTTCATCCTGTCTAATAAACCATCCGCGTTTCATCTGCGTCCATCCGCGGCTTCTTCTTTCATGCCCACCGTCACCGTCCAGGTTCCCGCGACCACTTCCAACTTCGGTCCCGGCTACGACTGCCTGGGCTGCGCGCTGAAAATCTACAACCGCGTCACGGTCGCCACCCTCCGCGCCCGGTCGTTGTCATCGTCAGCCCGCGAACGCGTCACGCCGCCGCATCCGATGGTCGCTGCGGCAGCGGATACTTTTTTCCAAGCCAGCGACAGTCAGCCGTTCCCGTTTCGCTGGCACATCGCGGGCGACGTGCCCATGTCGCGCGGCCTCGGCAGCAGCGTCACGCTGCG
>JAFAXH010000062.1 GCA_019241085.1 Verrucomicrobiota bacterium
CGCCAACCGCTTCGGTTACTCCGTCTTTGCCGAAGGTCGCTGGGCTACTCCGTTGGAGTATCTGAACCGGCTGCGCTGGCACAATCTCATCTTCGGCGACTCCATCCGCATCCTGGGAATTGCTTGCGACGAGGAAAATCAAATCGAGGTCGTCACTTCGCAGCCCTGGATTTCTCCGCACGAAATTCGCCCGCGCCCTTTTCCCGAAGAGATTGCAAACTATTTTGCCGGCTTCGGTTTCCGCCGCGTGGTGTTGAATCCGGATGCGCCGCTGTTTTATAGCGAGCAAATGCGGCTACTGGCCGCGGACGCGCACGATGCGAATGTCATTCGAGATCACAACGGCGAACTGGCGGCCATCGACGTAGTCATCGGTCGGCCGGGTCCTGAACTACTTGATAAAGTGCGCGCTTTTCTAGCCCGGCAAGATTGAGGACAACTCGTTTTCCAGAACTCATGCACAATCTTCCCACCGTCTGGCAGCGCCGCGTGCTCTGGGGTGCGGCGACGTTTCTCGCCTTCGCCGGCGCGGGCGCGGTCGCCGTCTGGCTGATCACGCTGCTGGCTCGGGCGGTGGCGTTTCTCCAGCCGGTGCTGATCCCGTTCGCCATTGCGGGCGTGCTGGCGTTTCTGCTGGAGCCGCTCGTCCGCTTCATCGAAACACGCACGCGGCTCTCGCGCCGCCTGGCGGTGGTGGTGCTGTTTGTCGTCGTCGGGCTGGCGACTGCGCTCCTGGGCGTCTGGCTGGTGCCGCGGGTTTATCGCGGCACGGCGGACATGGTGCGCGATCTGCCCGATTTTGCGCAGAAAGCGCAGAAGCAGTTGACCACGCTTTTCGAGGCGTCGCAGAAGAAACTCGAACATCTCAGCCGCCTGCTGCCCGCGCCTTCGCCGACTCCCACCCCCGATGCCTCCCCGCCCGCGGCTTCGCCCAGCGCGGAGAATGATAATAACGAGAGCGGCGGCAATGCGAATGCGTCGCCCGCCCCGCTGAACAACAACACGTTTGACGCCGGCGATGTCCGCGATTGGTTGCAGGAACAGCTCCCGGCGTTGACCCGCCAGATCCCGCTCCTGCTCCAGCGCGGCGGCCGGGTGCTGCTCGGCGGGCTGGGCGGATTCCTCGGTGTGTTCGGCGTGCTGCTCAACGCCATCATCATCCCGATTTACCTTTATTTCCTGCTCGTCGAAGGCCGTAACATCGCGCGGCGCTGGAGTGATTATCTGCCCGTGCGCGATTCGCCGCTGAAGCAGGAAATCGTCAGCGTGCTGGTCGAGATCAACGGCTATCTCATCGCGTTTTTCCGCGGCCAGCTCATCGTCAGCACCATCGACGGCATTCTCATCGGCACGAGCTTGTGGGTGTTCGTGCACCTGAATTTTTCGCTCTTCATCGCGCTGCTCGTCATCGTGCTCACCTTCATCCCGTATCTCGGCATCGTGCTCTGCTACGTGCCGGCGATCCTCGTGGCGCTCGTGCAATACGGCGACGTGTGGCATCCGCTCTACGTGGTCATCATCATGTTCACCGTGCAGATGCTCGAAGGCTACATCATCGCGCCAAAGATCGTGGGCGAATCGACCGGGCTGCACCCGCTGACGATCATCGTTTCCGTCTTCGGCTGGTCGTTGCTTTTGGAAGGCCCCATCGGTGCCATCCTCGCGGTGCCGTTGACCGCCAGCCTGAAGGTGCTCATGCGTCGCTACGTGTGGGAACGCGCCCGCGCCCGCGCCCGGCTGCTGCCCATCGAGCGCGTCGAGCCGGTCTTGCGGGCTGGCAATCGCGACATCCACGGTGACGGCGCGCCGGCTCTGAAAGCCGTGCCGGAAGTCGTCGCGCATCCGCCGGCCAATCCCGCGCCGGCGCCGGCTGCTTCCGCGCCAGTCTCACCGCCGAAGGGTCCGGGCTAGCGTTTTTCAGAGAGCAATTTTTCCAAAAACAAAGTCCGTGGTGGCGAAAAAAATCTCCGCCTCAGCCGAGAGGACGCCGCCGCGCCGCGACGTGCTGCTCGCAATCGGTTTGGGCTTGGCGGTTCTTGCGTTTCTTGTCTGGGCGTTTTTGTCGGTCGGCAGCCGCACGGCTTCAGCCAACCGGCTGACCGAGGGCGTCATCACAGCGAAACACTTCGCGCCGCGTCCGCAGCCGGAGACTGAGTTGACCATCGGCGGCGGCGAGCTGCGGCGGCGCGAGATTTCCGGCGACTGCACGTTCACCGTCCGCGCGCGCGACAGCGGTCGGGATTACCAGGTGCCGGTGGATGAAGCCACCTTCGCCGCGCGCCAGGTCGGCGACCGCTTCGTTTTTCTGCGGCCTTGAAAGCGCCGACAGCGGTGGCGGAAGAAGATTAGGATTAGGATGAAGATTGGGATTAAGCTTTGGAAATCATGTCCACCACGCAAGAACTCACCCGCGCCGTGCAGGAACACGGCCGCTGGATCGCCCCGCTCCAGGCCGAACTCTCCCGCGTCGTCATTGGTCAGAAATACCTCGTGGACCGGCTGCTCATCGGCCTTTTGGCCAATGGCCACGTTCTCCTCGAAGGCGTGCCCGGCTTGGCAAAAACGCTCACGGTGAAGACGCTCGCCGCCTGCGTGCAGACCGGTTTTTCCCGCGTGCAATTCACGCCCGACCTGTTGCCGGCCGACTTGATCGGCACGCTGGTTTACAATCCGAAGACCGGCGATTTTTCCACCAAGCACGGCCCGATTTTTTCCAACCTCATCCTCGCCGATGAGATCAACCGCGCGCCGGCCAAGGTGCAGTCGGCCTTGCTCGAAGCGATGCAGGAACGCCAAGTCACCATCGGCGAAACGAGCTATCCGCTGCCCGACCCATTCCTCGTCCTCGCCACGCAGAATCCGCTCGATCAGGAAGGCACCTACCAACTGCCAGAAGCGCAGCTCGACCGCTTCATGCTGAAGCTGCACATCACGTATCCGACCCGCGCGGAAGAGCGGCAGATTCTCGACTTGATGGGCACCAGTGCGCCGAGCCTCAGCGTCACGCCGGTGGTGCAACCGGCGGACATCGTCGCCGCGCGCGACGTGGTCAACGCGATCTACATCGACGACCGGGTGAAGGATTACATCGTGGATGTCGTCCTCGCCTCGCGCGACCCGGCGCAGGCGTTGCGCGGCCAGCGGCTCGAAGGCATGATCCGCTGCGGCGCGAGTCCGCGCGCGACGATCAACCTCACGCTCGCCGCGCGCGCCCACGCCTTCCTGCACGGCCGCGGCTACGTGACGCCGCAAGACGTGAAAAGCATCGGCCTCGATGTCTTGCGCCACCGCATCATCGTGAGTTACGAAGCCGAGGCCGAGGAGCTGAACAGCGAGGCCATCGTGCAAAAAAT
>JAFAXH010000121.1 GCA_019241085.1 Verrucomicrobiota bacterium
GCTTACGGCGTGGAGCTGGTTTTCACCGCCGACGCCTTGCGCGAGATCGCCCGGCAGGCCGCCGACGAGAAGACCGGCGCGCGCGGTTTGCTCACGGTCGTCGAGCGGCTGTTGCGCGAGGCGAAATACGAGTTGCCCGGCGCGGGCGTGGAGCGGCTGGAGGTCAACGCGGCGTTTGTCGCTGATCCCGCGACGAGCCTGCGCGCGCTGCTGGAGGCCGGCGCCGAGCGGCGCGATGCCGCCAGCGCGCACGAGTTTGCCGCCGACTTCAACCGGCAGCACCATGTCGCGCTGCGGTTTGCGGATGAGGACGCGCTGCACGCGCTCATCGACCGCGCGCACGCGGAGAACAGCGGCGTCCGCGCGCTCTGCGAGCGGTTGTTCAGAGATTACCAATTCGGTCTCGGCCTGATCCAAAAAAACACGGGCCGGCGCGAGTTTGCGCTGCCTCGCGCGGCGGTGGAAAACCCGGATGGATTTTTAAGCGAATGGGTCGTGCGTTCTTACCAAGGTTCGTCTTGAATTGAACCAGGAAAAATTTTCTCCCCATGCACCAGCCGTCCCTTTCCCCCGCGGCCATCTGGACCAAGGCGTTTTGCGGTTTGCTGGGGTTGGCGCTGATTTTTTGCGGGCCAGCCCGCGTGCGCGCTGACGACCCGGCGCCGGTCGATACGGAATATTTTCATTCGGTCGGCGGCGTGTTCACCTACGACGAGCGGGACGGCATTGCGCGCAATTGGGTCGTCCTCACGCCACGCAAGCTCGGTCCGGGCAACGGCGCACTTTACCTGGAGATTTTTTATGAAAATCCGCAGCGTGGCGCCGCGCCTTTGATCGAGCGCCGGACGGTCCGCCCGGCCGACAAGCGCAAGCCCATCGTGCTCCGCTCGCCACCGCTGACAGGACTGCGCACCGGCCGCAATTACACGACCACGGTGAAAATCTACGCCGATGCGGCGCACACGAATTCGCTCGGCACCCATGTGCAGGCGACGGCCAACCATATTCCGCAGGAGCTTTTGGACCATCCGCGGCCTGCTGCCGCCGGCTCGCGCCGCCCTTCCCAATGATGCGATACCCGCCACGGCGGTGACTTGGCAGTTTCACCGTTTCCGTCTTGCCATCGAGCTTCTGAGCAGCCTTATTTTTCCCTGTGTCCCGCCACGCCAAGTTCGCGCTATTTGTCGGCTTGCAAGTGAGTTGGGTGCTGGCCGCGATCTACGCCTTGGGATTTCTCATCGTGCCTGACACCGCGCTGGCCCGCGCGCTGGGCCTGCCGGTGGAAGCCGAGGCGAAGTTGGTGAACGCCCACGCGTTCCTGCAATATGCCGCGATCCTCGCGCTGGCTTTTGGGATCGCGTGGACCACCGTCGATCTGCGCCGGCCGCTGGCGCGCGCACTGATCGCCGCGGGCGCGGTGACGCAGATGTTCACCTGCTGCGGGCTGCTCGCGCTCTTTGGGATTTATTTTTCACCGTTTTTACCCGCACTCGCGGGCGTGCTGGCTTTCGCGGCCGGCGCTTATTACGCCCGCAGCGGAGCCGGCCGGCGGCGCGATGCGGTGGATGCCGTTTTCGCCGGGCGCGTCTCGCCCGAGACGGCGCACGCGCTCGCCACCTCGCGGGTCGGCGCGGCCGATCCGGTGGCGGCTACTTCGCTAGCTGAAGCGACGCACGGCCACGTGCGCGAATTAACGCTGGTGATCTGCGAAATTTTCAATCACGCCGCGCTCCTCGACACGCTGTCGGCCGCCGATTATTTGCGTTTGACCAACGCGTTTCTCGACCGCGCCGCCGATGCGCTCGTCCGCGCCGGCGGCTGTTTGGTTTCCTGCAACGGCGAAGGCGTCACCGCTTTTTTTGGCGCACCGTTGCCGGGTCAGGTGCATAGCCACGCTGTCCTCGGCTGCCGCGCGGCGCTGGAGGTCGCGCGACGGGTGCGAGCCTTGAACGAGAGCTGGCACCAGGAATTTGATGGTGAGATTGCGACGACGTTTCCCGGTTGCGATGTGCGCATCGGCATCAACAGCGGCGAGATGATCGCTGGCCGTTTCGGCCCCGCGCCCGGCACGCTCGACACCGAGACGGCGGACGCTGCGGCGCTGGCAGGTTACGGCGTGGCCGGCGACGAGGTGGCATTCGCCCGGCGGCTCTGCGCGGCCAATCTGATCTACGGCTCGGTCGCGCTGATCGGCGCGCGCACCTATGAACTGGCCGAATCCGCCATGGAGGCCCGTCCGCTGGAGCTTCTGCGCCGGCGGGTCGGCGGCGATTGGCTGGAAGTCTATGAATTGCTCGGCGAACCGCACGAGTTGAGCGAGACCGACCAGCGGCGGCGCGAGCTGTTTTGGACCGGCGTGATTTTCTTCCGTGAACGCCGGCTTGATGAAGCACTGGATCACTTTCTCAATGCCCGCGCACTGGATGAAAACAGCGCCGATGGCCCGCTCGATTTTTACATTCGCCGCATCGAGAACCTGCGCCAGCAAGACCCGTCGGAAGAGTGGGAAACGACGCGGATGTTGAATGCGCTGTGAGCGGTCGGCGAAGAAGAGTTTGCCCGCGAAACACGCGAAATGACGCGAAAGGAAAACCATTTTCTATTCTGAATTTTCGCGCCTTTTCGCGTGTTTCGCGGGCAAACCTTAAATCGTTCCACAAGAGCTGATTATATTCCAAAATATCCCAGGAAATCCGGGGAGTTTTGTGCTAGCTTGGCGGACCAAATTCCCATGCAGCGCATCGATTATCCCGAACCTCTCCAGCGCCTCGTTTTTCAGCTCAAACGCCTGCCCGGCATTGGTCCGCGCAGCGCCGAGCGCATCGCTCTCTGGCTCGTCGGCAGCGCGCACGCGACGCCGGGCCGCAACGGCCAGACCGCCGGCGCGCGGGGACGCGATCTCGCGACGGCGATCACTGAAACCGCCGAGGCGGTGCATCCGTGTCCGCAGTGCGGGTTTTTCACCACGGCGCCGCTGTGTGCAATTTGCGAGGACGACTCGCGCGCGGGCGGTCCGCTCTGCGTCGTCGAGCAGCCGACAGACATTTTGCCGTTGGAACGCACCGGCGTTTTCCGCGGGCGCTACCACGCGCTCGGCGGCCGGCTGGCGCCGCTGGATCACGTCAGCCCCGAGGATTTGAACATCGACGGCTTGCTCGACCGCGTGCGCGCGGGCCACGCGGCCGAGGTCATCCTCGCGCTCGGCGCCGACGTGGAGGGCGAGGCGACGGCGCAATATCTGGCGGGATTGCTGCGCGAGTTTCCGCACGTGCGGGTGACGCGCATCGCGCAAGGTTTGCCCGCGGGTGGCGGACTCGAAGCGGCGGATGAATTGACGCTTTCCCGCGCGCTCACCGGCCGGGTGCGGCTGACTTGAAAGACGTTGTTTTAACGAACGGTCAGCGGAAAAATTCCGCCAGTTCCGGCCGCCAGCTTTCGGATGTGAAAAGCGGGTCGTTGATTAAAAAATTAAAGACGGTCGGATCGAGCGCCGCGCGCGCGCGGCGCAGGTCGCCGGCGGCATCTGCGAGCTGGCCGTTGCGCAACGCGCGTGCAGCCAGGCCGATCCAAGCGCCGCCAAGTGTCTGGGGTGTGGTCAAGGCGGCGTCGAGCTGGGCGTTGGCAATGGCCGCCTCGTCGCCGCCGACTTCCAGTTGCGAAAGCCAAAGTTCCGCCTGATACATGCTGCGATTATTATCCTGCTGATTGCGGCGCACGGCGGCGCGCAGCTTTTCGACCGATTCGCCGACTTTGCCTGCGCGGCGCAAAACGTAGCCCCAGAAAAAATAGGGATCGGCGCGCGTGGGGTCGGCATTGACCGCGAGGGCAAACTCCGCCAGCGCCCGGTCTTGCTCGCCGGTGCGCACGTGCAGCAGCGCGCGCAGGAACGCCGCGTCGGCGATGAGCGTGGACGCCATGCCGCGGGAACGCGAGGCCGCCGCGCGCTCGAGCAGTTGAGCGAGAGCGGCGTCGGCGGCGCTCGGGTCGCCAGCCAAGGCGGCGTTGCGCGCCTGCTCGATGGCGAGCGTGGGCCAGTTCGGATACCGTTTTCCCGCAGTCTCGAACGCCGCGCGAGCGGTGGCGTAGCGTCCATCGCTGGCGGCAGCAAAGGCGCCTTCGACATCCGCGAGGGCCGCGGCGGTCGGCGGTTCAACGGCCCCTTCGCTGCGGTCGGGCGCATTGCCCGCCGACGCGGCGCCGCCGGTATAGCGGCCGATGAAGTAACCGGCCGCGACGCTGGTGAGCACAAAAACCAGCGCCAGGCTGGCGAGCACCCAAGTGCGCCGCGTCCAGGCGGCATCGGGTGTCTGCGCCGGCAGCGTCGGCGCCGGAGCTACATCGAACGGCAATTCGTTGACCGCGAGGAAGCGCTCGCGAAAAGTCAGCGGAAAGCCCCCGGCCGGCTCAAACTCCGGCCCGCGGTCGGGCGTCGGCTCCTCTGATTCTGGCGGCGTGGCCAAAGGTGACGGCGCCAGCTCGCGCGGACGCCGCATCTCTGGCGGAATGGGTCTTGGCCGGGGCAAAGGCGATGCTGGGAGCGGCGCGGCTGGTGGTGCCGGCGCGGATTCCGCCGTTGCGGCCTCGGTGGTGGCGGCGGCTGTTCCCGGCAGTGCTGATTCCGGCTCGATGGCGGCAGGGTTTTCCTGCGTGTCATCTGCAGTTGGCAAAAGCGCGTTCTCAGCGTCAGTCTCCGCTGCGGCGGGCAGTTCCTCCGTATCTGCGGCTGCTTCGTTGGCCGTCTCGGCGCGCGGCGCGGTCGCTCGCGGCGCGGATGACGGGGCGCTGTTGCCGCGGCCCAGACGCGAGCGGCGGCTGGGTTGCACGGGCAACAAATCACGAATGGGCTGCGGAGTGGGGTCGCTCATGGACTGCGGGAAAGTCGCGCGAAGTGCGGAGATCACCTTGGCCCGGCGCGAGGGGGTTTTCAACCGTGGGCGCTGTCGGCGGGCTGGCGCGCGGAGCGGAATTTTCCCCTTGGCCTCGACGCGGTTTCGCCCGTAGCTTTCGTGCTCGGCAACAGATCGTTCCTTTTCTCCAAAACTTCCTATGACCACGTCCACCAGCAGCCCCGCCATCCCCCCCATTCTCGCCGGCAAAACGGGCCTAGTTTTCGGCGTCGCGAACAAACGCTCCATCGCCTGGGCCATCGCGAAGGCGTGGCACGCGGCGGGCGCGAAGCTGATCTTTTCGTATCAAGGCGAGCGCATCAAAGGCTACGTCGAGGAACTCACGAGCGAGCTGGATGAAAACGTGCCGTTCTATCCGTGCGACGTGTCGCGCGACGAGGACATCAGCGAATTTTTTGCCAGCGCGCGGCAGCACACGGAGCGGGTTGACCTCGTGCTGCACTCGATTGCCTACGCGCCGAAGGAGGCGCTGGAAAACGACTTTCTTTCCACGAACCGCGAGGCGTTTCGCGTGGCGCACGACATCTCCGCGTATTCGCTCGTCGCGCTTGCGCGCGAGGCCGCGCCGCTGATGACCGAGGGCGGCTCCATCGTGGCGATGAGCTATTACGGCGCGGAAAAAGTGGTGCCGCACTACAACGTGATGGGCGTGGCCAAGGCCAGCCTGGAAGCGACGACGCGCTACCTGGCATTTGATCTCGGCCCGAAAAAAATCCGTGTGAACTGCATCTCCGCCGGTCCGATGAACACGCTCGCCGCCCGCGGCATCAGCGGCTTCACGCAGATGATCAAACATTATCAAGACCGCGCGCCGCTGCGGCGTTCCTGCACCGCGGAGGAACTCGGCCAGACCGGCGTCTTTCTCGCCAGCGAAGGCGCGGGCGCGATCACCGGCCAGGTGATTTACGTCGATGGCGGCTATCAGATCATGGGGATGTGAGGTTTTATGAAAACGCCTTTCACCGCGATCTACAAACAGGACGGCGATTGGTGGATTGGTTGGATCGAAGAGATGCCGGGGGTGAACGCACAGGACGCCACCAAGGAAGAATTGTTCGAATCGTTGCGCGTTGCTCTCACCGAGGCGCTGGAACTTAATCTAAAAAGTTGGGCATGAGCGAGGCACCGTTAAGCCCAGAACAGCGGCTACACGCGCTCGAAAACTCGTTCCTGCCTTCTCCGGAGGATGCGACGAAGTGGAAGCAACAAGCCGCTGCCGATTACGATGAAATTGTTGCGCTCGGCTTGGCGGAGCGTGCGTGGAAAGAGTTCACCACCAGGATTCCAGAGGCATCGGTCCAACGATGGAGCATTGGCTATTTTGCAAATAATGAAAATATCTGGTGCGATTTTCGATATAAGATAGCGGGATCAGACGAAGTCATCCAAAAAGAGTTTGGTTTCAGGAAACAAGCGGACTGCCAGTGGGCTCTCATGGCTTGGGAAGTTCCAGAACCACAGCTTAGCCTTGCTGAGAGCTTACATTATTTGCTCGGCGCTGATGGTGACACCGTTTCAGACGATCCCGCGACGCTCGCGGCGCACGCGGGCGACAAGTGGTTCGCGGCGCATGCGCCGGAAGCCGTCGTCTTCGCGCGCTCGGCGGAGGACGTTTCGCGCGTGCTGAAATTTTGCACCGAACGCGGCGTGCCGGTCACGGCGCGCGGCGCGGGCTACGGCTACGTCGGCGGCTGCGTGCCGGCGCGCGGCGGCGTGGCGTTGTCGTTGATGCAAATGAATTGCATTAAAGAAATCAACGCGCGCGATTTCGTCGCGGTCGCGCAGCCGGGCGTCATCACCGGCGAGTTGCAGGCTGCCGCGCGGGCGAAAAATTTGTATTACCCGCCCGATCCGGCGAGCCTGAAAAACTCGACCCTCGGCGGCAACATCGCCACGAACGCCGGCGGGCCGAAGTGTTTGAAATACGGCGTCACGCGCCACTACGTGCTCGGCTTGGAAGTCGTGCTCGCCAACGGCGACATCGTGCGTTGCGGCGGACGCACGCATAAAAATAAAACGGGATTTGACCTCATCGGCCTCTTCGTCGGCAGCGAGGGAATGCTCGGCGTCGTCACTGAGGCGACGCTGCGCTTGCTGCCGCTGCCGCCGGCACGCGCGGCGTTGTCTTGCGGCTTTGCCGACATCCGCGCCGCGGCGGCGGCGGTGCAGGCGATCTTCGCGTCAGGCTGGTTGCCGGCGGCGCTGGAAATCGCGGATCGTTTCACGCTCGAAGCGGCGCGCGGATTTGTCGGCAAAGCCAACGTGCCGGCGGGCGACGCGCATTTGCTCGTGGAACTCGACGGCCGTGAAAATTCCCTGCGCAACGAGATCGAAGAATTGCGCGCACTGCTGCTCGGCGTCGGCGGACTGGAGCCGGCGACGGCGCTGAATGCCGATTGCGAACGGCTCTGGGATTTGCGCCGCGCGTTCTCGGAATCACTGAAATCCACCGGTCTGACGAAGCTCAACGAAGACGTGGTCGTTCCGCGCGGACGACTGGTCGATCTCATCGACTTTGCCGCCGACATCCAGCGCCGCTACGGCGTGCCGGTCGCCTGTTTCGGGCACGCGGGCGACGGCAACATTCACGTCAACCTGATGGCCGGCGGCTATCACGAACGCGCCGACGTGCGGGAAAACATGGACCGCGCGCTGGATGAATTATTCAACCAAATCATCACCTGGGGCGGCGCGATCACGGGCGAACACGGCGTCGGCCTGGCCAAGCGCCGCTGGTGGCCGCGGGCTTTGTCGGCGGAGAACCGCGCGCTGCACGCGCGCTTGAAAGCGGCGCTCGATCCGCGCGGGATTTTGAATCCGGGGAAATTTTTGGAAAGTGACGGGTGAGAAGTGATTGGCAATTGGTCACTTCTCACTCCTCACCATTCACCTTGGCGGTAAAATACCCGCCAGCAGTCGGATTTGTCGGCGATCAATTTCTCGGCTCTGGGCGCACCGTCGTCGTGGCCGCGCCGCCGCCGCCGCGGCGCTCGCGCGTGACCAGCGTCGCCGGGCCGCCTTGCGACCGCGGCACGTTGGCGACCGTGGTTGTCGGCGTGTCGTATTTTTTCGTCGTCGGATAAATGAGCCGCCACGGCTGGCGTTTCAGCGTGTCGGTCATTTGATTAAAATTCGTCGCCGCCTGGTTCAGCGTCGGCGTGACACTGGCGACGAGCGCGTTGGCGTCTTTCATTGTCGTGTTCGCGCGGCGGCTGGCGGCTTCAAAATTGGCAAGCGTCTTGGCCAGATTGTCGTCCTTGTTCAGTTGATCCGTCGTCCGGTGCAGGTTGGCCAGCGCGCTTTGCAACTCGCCATCCTTGTCGGCCAGGCCGGCGGTGAGTTTTTGGATGTTGTCGAGCGATTTGCCGAGCGAACCCTCCTTCGCCGTGGTCAGCGCGAGATTGGCGGCCACGTTTTTGATTTGCGCGAGCGCGCCTTGCAGTTCGCCTTCCTTGTCGAAGAAAACGTTCAAGCTCGCGATGGTCTTGCGCAGGTCATCGAGCGTCAGTGTGGCGTTGCTGGCGACTGGCTCCAGGATGCGGATGATGCGCGGGATCGTTTCGCTGAAGTCCGGCGAGCGTTCGCCGACAAAGGTGTAGCCGCTCTCGGCCGCACCCGCGTCTTCGTTGCCCTCGATGAAGTCGATGACCTGCTCGCCGAGCAACCCGAGCTGGCTCATGCGCGCGGTGGCGTCGCGATACACCCTGGCGTCTTCGTTGATGCGCACCTCGATGAGCACCTCGGCCTCGGGCGACTTGGTCGGGCGCAACGTCTTGGGCACGGGCGAGGAGATGTTCACGACCTGCCCGATCTTGCGTCCAGCCAGCGCGACGGCAGCGCCGGGCTTCACGCCGGCGGCGTTGTCGAAGAAGATGCGATACGACTTTTGTTTTTTGAACAAGCCGGGCACGCCGATGAGCAGGAGCGCGGCGATGAGAACGGCGCTGGTGACGAGCACCAACAAGCCGGTGCGGACTTCGTTTTTTTCAAAGGTCATGGTCGAAAAAAGTTAACGCCCCGCCGTTGTGGTGGCGGGCTGTTCTGGTTTGGGATCGTGGTGCCGCGTGCTGTCCAATATCGGCCCTTCGGTGCGGCCTTCGACAAATTGCGTCACGACGGGATTTGACGAATGCCGGAACTCCTCGGGCGGACCGTCGGCGATGATCTTGCCCTCGTAGAGCATGACCATCCGCGTGCCGATGCGAAAGGCGCTGTCCATCTCGTGCGTGACGACGATGCTCGTGGTTTGCGTCTGTTCGGTGAGGTTGATGATTAACTCATCGACGATCGAGGAAGTCACCGGATCGAGGCCGGCGCTGGGTTCGTCGAAAAGAATCAGCTCGGGATCGAGCACGAGCGCGCGCGCAAGGCCGATGCGTTTTTTCATGCCGCCAGAAAGCTCGGCGGGCATCGCGCTCTTGACGTTGCCCATGTTCACCATCGCCAGTTTTTCGTCGATGATGCGGTCGATCTCCTCCGGCTTTTGGTCGCTCAATTCCTCCATCGGCAGCGCCAGATTATCGCGCACCGTGAGCGAGGAGATGAGCGCGGAGTATTGGTAAACCATGCCGATGCGCGCGCGCAGGACGTTCAACTCGCGGCGGCCGAGCGCGCTGATCTCGTGCCCGCAGAAGAATACGCGGCCCGCCGTCGGTTGCAGGATACCCATGATGAGCCGCAGCGTCGTGCTCTTGCCGCTGCCGGAACCGCCCAGCACGATGAGCCGTTCGCCGGGATAGACGGCGAGACTCACGCCATCGAGCACGGTCTTTTTTCCAAAACGCAGGACGACGTCTTGCAACTCGACGAGCGGCGCGTCGTCGTCGCCGGCGCCGCCGTCATCCGCGTTGGCGGCAGGCGCCGGTTCGCCGTCGTGGAGGTGACGGATCTCGTCGCGGCGGTCGATGGAATGCGTGGCGGCTTCGGGATTCACTGGTTCGGCAGGAGCGCCTGCTGAAGAATGTTAAAGAGCGTGTCGGTGCCGATGACGGTGGTGACGCTCGTGACCACGCTGGAGGTCGTCGCATTGCCGACGCCCGCCGCGCCGCCTTTGACGGTCAGCCCGCGGTAGCAAGCAACCAGACCGATAATCAAACCAAAGACGCCGCTTTTGAAAATCCCCATGAGCACGTCGCGCACGCGCAACCCTTCCTGCGTCAGGTCGAAAAAATAGCCCGGCGCGATGTTCAAATAATAAAGCGAAACCAGGAACGACCCGAAGACCGCCGCCAACGTGGAGATGACGACCAGACAGGGCAACAGGCCGGTGATCGCCAGCAGCCGCGGCGCGACGAGGAAGCGCAACGGCCCGAGGCCCATCGCCTCCACGGCCTCGACTTCCTCGCTCACGGTCATTGTGCCCAACTCCGCCGTGAACGCCGCGCCGATGCGCGCCGCCAGCACGATGCCGGTCATGAGCGGACCCAGCTCGCGCGAGAACGCGATGGCGATGAGCTGCGGCACGAGTCGCTCGGTGCCATAGACCTTCAATTCCGCGCCGATGAGCAGCGCCATGGTCAGGCCGATGAAAAACGAAACCATCGCCACCAGCGGAATCGAGCCGATGCCGACGCGATCCGTTTGTTCAAAGAGCACGCGCCGGCGCAGCGGCGGCCGGCGGCGCGAGACCTGGTCGCCCAGTTCGTTGACCATCCCCAACAGCAGCCGGTAGATGCTGCCAAGCTGGATGAGCGCGTTGCGCGTGCTGCGGCCGATGGCGCCGATCATCGCCCGCCCTCCTCCTCTGGGTGATAGTGCTGCCGTCGGCGCGCCTGGATGAACCCGCGCACGCGACGGAAAGAGAAAAAAGTAGCCACTGGTGGATAATTTCTGCCCTGCCGCCGCGCGCAAACTTAACCACACCGCGGGGCAACCCAGCGCAATGGAGCAGAAATCCCCAGCTTTTCAACGGCCTTGGAGCGCTGGCATTGGGCTTGCTAAAGGGGATGGCGCACAGCGAGCGCGCGTGTCTGTAGGGGAGATTGAGGCAGCCGCGCGAGCCGCTCATCCAGCGGTGGGGGACGGGCATTTTCGGGGGTTTATGCCCGTCCCCCACTCAATTTTTCCGGTTCTCCAGTTCATGAAAAAGCTCGAAGCGATCATCAAGCCATTCAAACTCGAGGAAGTGCGCGAATCGCTGCTCGACCTGGGTCTGGAGTGCATGACGATCAGCGAGGTCAAGGGCTTCGGCCGGCAGAAGGGTCACACGGAAATTTATCGCGACAGCGAATACGTCGTCGATTTCCTGCCCAAGCTAAAAATCGAGGTTGTCGTGATCGACGAGATGATCAACTCCGCCGTGCAAGCCGTGGTCAAAGCGGCGCGCACGGGCCGCATCGGCGACGGCAAAGTGTTTGTCACCGACGTCGAGCAAGCCTTTCGCATCCGCACGGAGGAAGCCGGCGCGCGCGCGGTGTAGCGCGCACACGTCCGCCGATGCAACCAAGGCCGCCTCGGCTAGAAAGCGGCCCCGTTGTGGGTAAAAGCGCGCCGACGCTGGCAAGGAACGGGCCGCCGAGAAAACGAAGAGACGATTGCTTCATAAGCCAGCTGGGCAACGAACAAACGCTGGACCGGATGACTCAGGGATTGGGCGTGCCAGTGACAGTGCGCGCGCTGTAGGTGATGCCGCCCGAGTTCGGAATGGTGAACTGCAAGGTGACGCTGACCGAGGCGCCTGGCGCGAGGTCGCCGCTGCTGGCGACGATGTAGGGGCTGCCAGCCGGCGGGTTGTTGGCCGTCGCGCCGCTGGCATTAGCGAGCGTGGTGTTGGCCGAGAGGTTGTCGAGGACGACGTTGATCGGCCCGGCCAGCGGCAGGCTGCCGGCGTTGGTGACGGTGACGACCTGCGTCACGCGGCCAAGCCGTCGGTTCACGCTGTAGCCGCTGCGTTTGAGCTGCGCGTTGGTAAAGGCGCCGGCCAGGCTGGCGGCGTTGGCGTCCGCCGCGGTGAGCGCCGGCAGGCCGAAGCGCTGCTCGATGGTCTTCAGGATGGATGACGTGTCGTATGGCGTGTGATCGACGTAACCCTGCCGGGCGAACGGCGAGATGATGATGGCGGGCACGCGCACGCCCGGTCCCCAGATGTCGCGCGCCGGCGGGGTGACGTGGTCCCAGCGGCCGCCGTGCTCGTCATAGGTGATGACGATCAACGTGCGTGCCCAGAGCTGCGGCTGGGCCTGCACTTGCGCGACGAGGTCGGCGACGTGTTGCTGGCCTTGCTGGAGCGAGGCGTAGCCGGGGTGCTCGTTGTCCGGGCCGAGGAATTTCACGAACGAAACCGCCGGCAGCGTGTTGTTCGCAACATCCTGATAGAAGTTCGCCTTGTCCTGGAGGTGCGCCGCGGAGACTGGGTTGCGCCCGTCGGGATGATTCGCCAAATCCGTGGTGAACGGCGCGTAGTTGTCGAAGAAGGCGAACGGCTGGTGGTGCCACTGGAAGAGCGGGTTGACGGTATTGGGCGCACCCTGGGTCACCGGATTCGAAGGCGAGGAATCGAGCGCGTTGTTCCAGCCGCCGGAATACCATTTCCAAGTCACGTTCGCCGCGCTCAGCAAGTCGCCGATGTTGACGATGAAAGGCCGCGCCGCGTCGTTCGGATTGGAGTCGTTTTGCGAAGGCAGCAGGCTGGCCGCGTTTGGATCGCCGCCGTGCGATTGCAGGTTTTTCGAGAAGATCGTGTTGACCGCGTAGTTCTTGTCGAACGTCTTCGTGGAATCGACGAACGAGACGCCGCCGATGGGCGTGATGTTGCCGTCGCGCAGGAGTTTGCCGCTGCCGTTGAGGCTGAGCTGCCCGTTGTTGTCGAGCGCGGCGATGTTGTTGGGAATCAGGCTGGCGGCGTTTGGATACACGGGCGCCGCGGCGTTTTTCCCCACTGCTGCGCGAAGTAGAGTTGCTTCGTGCCGTTCGTGTTTGCATCGCTGGCTGAGCTGATCGTGCCGCGGTCCTGCATCGGCTGATAGTTTAAAAACACCTGCTGGAGCGTCTGGAAACCACCGCTCTTATTCATGTAAGTGCCGCTGGGGTTGACGTCGTTAGTGCTCACGCGCGCATCCACACCCGCGCCGCTGCTGAAATCAAAAGGCGCGCTGCCCGTGGTGCTCCCGACCGGTCCGCCCGCCGGCGCGCCGCCGTTGATGTATTGCTTGTTGCCCAGCTCATGATTATCATAGGTCGTGTAGTTGCCCTGGTCGGCAAAGAAAGGCTGGAGACCATTTTGCCCGCCGCTGTTCACCGGCAAAAACTGCTCGCGATATTTGCGCGAGTAGTCTGCAAGCAACTGCGCCTGGGTCGCGCCGGTCGAGGAAGGCGCGGGAAGCGTCCCAGTGCTGGTCGCCGCGGCCGAGCCGTTGCTCGCGGTCTCATAAATCGTGTCACCGTCGAGCATGAAGAAACCTTGCAGGTGAAATCCCGCGTCGCGTCGGTGGCCACGTTTTGCGTCACCAAGCCGGTGGCAAAGGTCGAGTCGGTGAAAAGCTCGCCGCGGCCTCCAGAATTCCGCTTTCGCCAATGGCCCGACAATCACTGAATTGTGAACTTTTCGTCGCCGACGCTCCGGCCCGTTGGCGACCCTTCCAGCCCACAAAAAAAAGGCCGCCCCGTTGCCAGGGCGGCCTTTCGCTTTTAATGCCGGTTCAGCCGTTACTTGATGAACAGCATTTCCTGATACGTCGGCAGCGGCCAGAGGTCGTCGGCGACCACGCCCTCCAACGCGTCGGCGGCTTCGCGCACCTCGCTCATCGCGGGCAGCACGGCGTCGCGGAAATGTCCGGCGTGATCGGCGGCGCCGCCGTGGCCGTTGTGGCCGAGCGCGCCGTCGAGCTTGTGCACGGCCGACATCAGCTTGCCCATCAGGTCGGTGACTTGATTGAGCATCGCCGTGTGCGGCTCGAGGCCGGCGGTTTTCAAACTCGCGGCGGTGGCGGCGAGCTGACCTTGGTAACGCATGGCTGCCGGGAAGATGCTGGTGCGCGCGATTTCGAGCGTCAGGTTGGCTTCGACGTTGACCGCTTTGTTGTATTGCTCGAAGGCGATCTCCTGCCGGCTCTCCAACTCGCGCTGGCTGAGGATGCCGTATTTCTCGAACACCGCGACGGTGCTCGCCGAGGTGAGTTGCGGCAGCGCCTCGACGCTGGTTTTCAAGTTCGGCAGGCCGCGCTTGGCGGCTTCGTTGTGCCATTCCTCGGAATAGCCGTTGCCGTTGAAGATCACGCTGCCGTGCTGATCGACGACTTCTTTCAAGAGCTTTTGCACGGTGGCGTTGAGCTTGTCCGGGCCGGCTTTTTCCAACTCTGTCGCCAGGTAGTCGAGCGACTCGGCGAGGATGGCGTTGAGCACCATGATCGGCGCGCCGATGGACTGGTTCGAGCCGACGGCGCGGAACTCGAACTTGTTTCCGGTGAAGGCAAACGGCGAGGTGCGGTTGCGGTCGCCCGCGTCCTTGGGCAACGTCGGCAGGACATCGACGCCGATGTTGAGCGTGCCGCTCTGTTTCGACGTTTTCGCGCCGCCGGCGCCGATCTGCTGGAACACGTCGGCGAGCTGGTCGCCGAGGAAGATGGAAATGATCGCCGGCGGCGCTTCGTTCGCGCCGAGCCGGTGGTCGTTGCCGGCGCTGGCGATGACGGCGCGCAGGAGCGCGGCGTGCTTGCTGACCGCGCGGATGACCGCGCCGCAGAAGACGAGGAACTGCGCGTTTTCGTGCGGGCTGTCGCCGGGTTCGAGCAGGTTGCCTTGCGTGGCGTTGCCGAGCGAGAAGTTGAGGTGCTTGCCGCTGCCGTTGATGCCGGTGAACGGCTTCTCCGCGAGCAGGCACGCGAGGCCGTATTTCTCCGCGACCCGGCGCAGCGTGATCATCACGAGCTGCTGGTGATCGGCGGCGAGATTCGAGGTCTCATACACGGGCGCGATCTCGTATTGGCTCGGCGCGACTTCGTTGTGCCGCGTCTTGATCGGGATGCCGAGTTTGTAGAGTTCGCGTTCGGCGTCGAGCATGCACGCCAGCACGCGGTCCGGGATGACACCGAAGTATTGGTCTTCAAACTCCTGACCCTTCGGCGGCTTCGCGCCAAAGAGCGTGCGGCCGGCGTTGAGCAGGTCGGGCCGGGAGAAGAAGAAGTTGCGGTCGATGAGGAAGTATTCCTGTTCCGCGCCGGCGGTCGAGGCGACGTGCGCGATGTTCGTGTGGCCAAAAATTTTCAGCACGCGGCGCGCTTGCTTGTCGAGCGCCTGCATCGCGCGCAGGAGCGGCGTTTTATTATCCAACGCTTCGCCCGTCCACGAGACGAACGCCGTCGGGATGCAGAGCGTGTTGCCGTTCGGATTTTCGAGAATGTAAGCCGGGCTGGTGATGTCCCACGCCGTGTAGCCGCGCGCTTCAAACGTCGAGCGGATGCCGCCGCTCGGGAACGACGACGCGTCCGGCTCGCCCTGGATGAGGGTCTTGCCGGAAAACTCCGCGATCGCGCCGCCCTGGCCGTCGGGCGCGAGGAAGGAATCGTGCTTCTCGGCGGTCAGGCCGGTGAGCGGATAAAAAACGTGCGCGTAGTGCGTGGCGCCGTTCTCGATGGCCCAATCTTTCAGCGCCGTGGCGACCACGTCGGCCACCGTCGCGTCGAGCTTGTTGCCGTCGTCGATGGTTTGTTTCAGGCTCTTGTAAATGTTCTTCGGCAAGCGCTCCTTCATCACCGCCAGGCTGAAAATGTTGGCGCCAAAGACTTCGTGCGAGGGCGACTCGCGGAAGTTCAGTGGTTCTGAAGTGGGTTTGAAGTTGGTGACGGCGCTGATGGCCTGCAGACGGGAGATGCTTCCACTCATAGAGGTCGGATAAAGGTCGAAACGAACAATGCGATACGGTCGCTGACTGCGTCGATTTTGTGTGAGTAATTCCGACGGGCTGCAAAACGCACCCCGCCGGGCGAGCCAGCCACCGCTAGCAAGACGTGCGCCAAGGCGACGACTATGGGCGAAATGGCTGTCGGCGGGCGCAGCTTAGCACGGGGCTGCGAGGGAAAAGCAAGGTTTTGTCTTTGCGTCGCATCCCTCGGAATTGGGCAAACCAGTCGCCAGCTTTGTCGAGTTGTGGGCGCGTTGCGCAAATATCCGCAGCGCCGGTTGCCGCGTTTTTCCCAAACCCTGCCGCGACTGCTGCCAGCACGCGTTGCCTTTTACTCCGCCAAAAAAAGCCGGCAGCCGGCAGGCGTTTTGCACACGCCCAGCCGGCTGCCGTAATTACTACTCGCGGGCGCGCGTCTGGCGCGCTCACAAGCTTGGTGATCGCTCTTTCTTTAGTGCGTCGCCACGCGCACGTCCGCTGCGGTGTTGAGCGGAGCGCTCGCCGCCGCGGAGTGCATCGCCGCGGCGCCGAGCACCGCGGAGTGGCCGCCGTAGCCGCTCGTCGCGTCGGTGTAGCCTTCCTCGCCATGTTCGGCGAGATCGAGGCCGCTATATTCGACTTCCTGCGAAGGCCGCAGGCCGACGAGCGCTTTCACCACGAAGGCGATGACCGCCGTGCCGACGACGGCGAGCACGACAGTGATGCCCATGGCCGCGAGCTGCTGCGTCCAGAGCGAGTGCGCGGCGACGCGGTCAGCCAGGCCGTTGGTGGTGGCCGGATTGGCGGCGGCGCCGGCGGCGGCTTTGGCCAGATTCGAGTTCACGTCGGCGGTGGCGAAGATGCCGGTGAGCAACGCGCCCATCGTGCCGCCGACGGCATGGACGCCGAAGGTGTCCAGCGCGTCGTCATAGCCGAGCCAGGCTTTCAACTTCCAGCAGGCAAAGAAGGGCACGAGGCCCGCGGCGACGCCGATGGCGACCGCGCCGCTGGCGTTGACGAAACCGCAGGCAGGCGTGATGACGACCAACCCGGCGACGGCGCCCGAGCAGAAGCCCAGGATGCTGGCTTTGCCTTTGAGGAAATACTCGGCCGTCGCCCAGACAAAGGCGCCGACCGCCGTGGCCAGCGTGGTGGCCATGAACGCATTCGCGGCGATGCCGTCGGCCGCCAGGGCGCTGCCGGCGTTAAATCCATACCAGCCGACCCACAACATGCCGGTGCCGATCATGCAAAGCACCATCGAGTGCGGCGGCATGGCATCCTTGCCGAAGCCGAGGCGCTTGCCCAGAATAAGGCACAGGATCAGCGCGCTCCAGCCCGAGGACATGTGGACGACGGTGCCGCCGGCGAAGTCGATCGCGGTGATCTTGGCGTCGGCGTTCCAGACGCCGTTCATGAGGCCGTCGATGCCCCAGATCATGTGCGCGAGCGGGAAGTAAACGACAAACATCCAGAGCGCGATGAAGAGCATGACGGCGAGGTATTTCATGCGCTCGGCAATCGCGCCGACGATGAGCGCCGGCGTGATGATGGCGAACATGAGCTGATACATCGAGAAGACGTTGTGCGAGACCCAGTAGGAGTAATCCGTGTTCGGATTGGAATCGACGCCCTTGAGGAAAAGATTCGTCAGCGGATTACCCATGAATGGACTGCCCTTGGCGAAGACCATCGAGTAGCCGCAAATCCACCACAGGATCGTGATGAGGCCGGCGCAGCCGAGGCATTGCGCCATGACGCTGAGCACGTTCTTGCGCCGCACGAGACCGCCGTAAAACAGCGCGAGGCCGGGCAGCGTCATGAAAAGCACGAGCGCGGCGGAGGTCATCATCCACGCGTTGTGGCCGGGGCCGGAGCCGGAAATGTTCGAGGAAATCTTGGCGTCCGTCGCGTCCGCGCCGCGCGCCGCGTTGTTGACGTAGGCTTCCAGGTCGGCGAGGCGCTGCTCGACGTTGGGCGCAGCCTTGGCGGCGGGCGAAGTGGCAGGAGCGGCGGCAGCGGCGGCGGACGCCGGGGAGTTGCCCGAGTCCTGCGCGTGCGCGGCGACTGGCGCCCCGAGGGCGAGGACAAACGCACAAGCGAAAGCGGCGAAGGTGGATACAGAGAAGGATTTCATTACACGGATAGAGGCTGTGGTAGGAAGTTCCCGAACAATTGTTGTTTGTTGTCCCTTGTTGGTGGAAATGCCGCCGTGGCCGGCGCGCCGAGAACCATTCCCGACGGCCGGTTGGCAACGGCGGCGGTGGCTTAGCACGAACAGTGCCAAAAGATTCCCACTCGACGCGATCCTTACGAGCGGCAGCGCAGTGCTCCCTTTTGCGCGTCGTGCTAATTTTGCGACAGTCGAACTGAAGATTTATAGTCTTTCCGAGGTGTCGCTTTTCAACGTTCCACGACCAGCGCGAGCAGCGCGGCTTCGCAACGTTGGCGCTCGGCTTCAAACTCGGTTTCTGACAAAGTCGCGGCGACGCGCAGCAGTTCGCCGAGGCGGAAGGTCACGCGCGCGAAAGGCTTGGGAATCATGAAGCCATCCCAGCTCCGCAGCCGCCAGCGGCGGGAAAATTCCACGCTGCACGGGTAGATCGGCGTGGCGCTGAGTTGGGCGGCCATGACCAAGCCTGGTTTCAAATGATACCGCGGCCCGCGCGAGCCGTCGGGCGTGATGCAGATGTCCGACTTTCCCTGGCTCAACAGCTCCACGATGTCGCGCGTCGCACCGGCACCGCGCCGTCGCGCCGAGCCGCGCACGGCATCGAGGCTGAACGCCCGCGCAAAGCCGGCGAGCAATTCGCCGTCGCTGCTCAAGCTGGTGAGCACCGTGCCCCGTTTCCGCCACGGCAGCAGGTGGCGCTCCCAAACGAACGGCACGACGAGGACACGATTGTGCCAGAGCGCGAGCGTGAAACGTTCGGTCGGGTGCTCTTGCAGCCAGCGCAGCCGCGCGCGGGTGGCATCGTCCATTTCCCAACGCAACGTCGCCTCCAGCCCACGCAAGAGCCAGACGCCGAGGCGGACGATGAGCGAGGGAGGAAGGCGCAGAGGAGTTGTTAGTTGAGAGTCGAGAGTTCCGAAGCCGTGGATGCACGCTGACTTCGGTTATTTTTCCGATCTCTCAACTCTCAACCAACAACTCTCAACTCTTTTCCCCCTCCTGTTGCCAACGGCGCGCCGCAGGATCACGGATGCCAAGTTGATCGAGGATGCGGAAGACAACGGTGTCCACCAGTTCGTCCACGCTCGCGGGTCGGTGATAGAACGACGGGATCGCCGGCAGCAGGATCGCGCCCGCTTCGATGACGGCAACGGCGTTGCGCGCGTGGATGAGGCTCCACGGCGTCTCGCGCGGCACGAGGATCAGCTTGCGGCGTTCTTTTAAGAACACATCGGCCGCACGCAGGATCGGCGTCTCGCTCGTGCCGGCGGCGATGCGCCCGAGCGTTCCCATCGAGCACGGCGCGATGACCATCGCGTCGAACAACGCCGAGCCGCTGGTGAACGGCACGTGCATCGAGCGGTCGTCGTATTCGCGCACGCCGGCGGGCACTTGCAACTTGCCGCCGTGCTCGGTCAGCTCCTCCGCCGCGACCTGCCGCGCATGGGCGCTGAGCACGAGGTGCAACTCGTGCGCCTGCGGATCGAGCCGGCCGAGCAGCCGTTGCAGATAGATCGATCCGCTGGCGCCCGTGGCCGCGAGGAGAAGTTTCATTTTTTCAAATCATAAAAATCCGCTGCTGTGCAATCGCCGCGTGAGATCGGTCTGGCGGGAGAGCAACTCGGCGTAGAGCGATTTGCGACCGGCGACGGGTTCCGCGCGCGTGGCTTTGTCGATCCGCACACAATGCGCCGTGAGGTCGCGCAGCAGCGTGGAGGCGCCGTTCATCGTGCGCTCGGTCCAGGCGGCCTGCACCGCGGCGCCGAGCGCGGCGCCCTCGGCGGTGGCCAGGCCGACGACGGGCAAATTAAAAACGTCCGCGCAAATCTGCCGCCATGCCGCCGAATGGCTGCCGCCGCCGGTGAGCCGGATTTCCGTCGGCTTGACGCCCAGCGCGCGGAAGCGCGCCAGCCCGTAGGCCAGCCCGAGCGTGACGCCTTCCATCACGGCGCGCGCGATGTTTCCCGGCTCCATGTTCGCCGTCGTCATCCCGTGGAGCACGCCGCTGCCGCGCGGCAGATTCGGCGTGCGCTCGCCGTTGAGATACGGCAGGAAAAGCAGACCGCCGGCGCCGGGCGGCACGCCGGCCACGGCGGCGTCGAGCGCGCCGTGATCGTAGCCGAAAAGTTTGCGCACGGCCTCGGTGGCAACGGTTACATTCATCGTGCAGGCCAGCGGCAACCAGGCGTCCGTGCTGTCGCAAAACGCCGCGACCTCGCCGTTTTCATCCACGACCGGCTCGGCGCTGTAGGCGTAGAGCGTGCCGCTCGTGCCGAGGCTGGCGGTCATGCATCCGCCGGGCGCGACGTTGCCGGTGCCGATGGCGCCCATCATGTTGTCGCCGCCGCCGGCGGAAACGAGCACCGTGCCGCGCAATCCCCATTCCTTGGCGAGGCTGTCGCGCAGGAGGCCGCACGGTTTGCGCGAGCTGCCGAGCGGCGGCAATTTTTCATGCACGCCGGTGTTGATAAAGTCAAGAATGGGCTGGCTCCACGCACGAGTGCGCACGTCGAGCAGCGCCGTGCCGCTGGCGTCGCCGTATTCCATGCGCTTCTCGCCGGTGAGCCAGAAATTCAGATAATCGTGCGGCAGCAAGATGGTCCGCGTGGCCGCCCAGTTCGCCGGCTCGTTTTGTTTCAACCAAAGAATTTTCGGCGCCGTGTAGCCGGGCAGCATCGTGTTGCCCGTCAGCGCGATGATCTCGTCCGCGCCGCCAAATTCGGCGTTGAACTGCTCGCACTGCGCCGTGGTGGACGTGTCGCACCAGAGCTTGGCTGGGCGCACCGGCTCGCCGGCTTCATTGAGCACGACCAGCCCGTGCTGCTGGCCGCTGACGCCGATGCCGCGCACCTCCTTGCGCCGCTCGGCGCCGAGCCTGGCCAGGACCTCGCGCACGGCGCTGTCGGCGGCTTCCTGCCAGGTTTCCGGCGCCTGCTCGGCGTGACCCGGCGGCAGGCCGGCGATGAGGCCGTAGGCGACGCTGGCGCTGGCGACGATCTCGCCGGAGGCCGCGTCGAGGGCCACACATTTCGTGCTCTGCGTGCCGCTGTCCAAGCCGAGGTAAAGCATCCGATTTAAGATTTCCGATTTCCGATTTTGGATTTAAGCTGCCCGACCTCCCGAAGGACGCGCATCCAGCCAGCCCGCCGACATCACACCCGTTTCATTCAAAATCCGCAACCCTCAAAAATCCTACAATGGTCAAGCGACTCCTGCACACCCGCTACCGCGTTCACGACCTGGAAAAAACCATCGCCTTCTACCGCGACGTGCTGGGCTTGGAAGAAACCCGCCGACACACCTCGGGCCGCGGCTCGCAACTGGTTTTTTTCAAAGCGCCGGGCAGCGAGGAAGAGATCGAGCTGTGCAAATTTGACGAGAGCGGCCCGGTCCAGGTCGGCCCGGATTTGACGCACCTCGCATTCGAGGTGGACGACATCGAGGCGTTTGCCAGGGAGTCCGCGAAAAAAGGCTACCCGCTCTCGGATGGTCCGCACCGGGGCAAAACGAGCATCATCGCGTTTCTCGACGCGCCCGAAGGATATGAAGTCGAGCTGATCCAGAAACTCTGATGCCCGGCGGAGCCGGGAAGTTCTAAGTCCCAAGTTCCAAGCTCTAAACAAGCTCAAAAATTCAAAGTTCAAATTTGAAAAACGCAGATGTTTTTGAGCTTCGAGCTTTGAGCTTGTTTCGAGCTTAGAGCTTAGAACTTCGAGCTTTCCCACTTATGGAATTCGACTGGCTCGACGCTCCCTTCGACCTCAAGCGCCTGCCGCCGCGCGAGATCGAGGAGAGCTTTGAAGACCCCTTCAGCATCCGCCTGCTGCCCGATCTGCCGCACGCCGTAGAGGCGCGGTATTTCAACCTTGGCAAGACCACCGGCGACCGGGCGCTGTTCAGCGTCTTTTGGACCGATGGCAAGCGTTACCGCGTGCTGCTTTCCCGGCCCATGACGCCGGAGGAAGCCAACTTCTACGAACGCAAAAACGCCGAATACCATCTCGGATAACTTTTCATGGAACCCGCCATTGACCGCGTTATCGCCACCTGGAGCGAGGTGCCGCGTTTTGACGACGAGGTTGCGGAGGCGCAGTTCTGGACGCGCACCCGCATCGACTCGCGGCTGATGAACACCGCGATCCTCAAAACCGTCGAGAACCGCGAATCGACCACCGTGACCTTGCGCATGGACCCGCGGATGCTCGCCCGGCTCAAGCGCCTGGCCCGCTCGCGGTATCTGAATTATCAGAGCATGATCAAACAGTGGCTCAGCGAGCGGCTGGAAAAAGAATTGTGAGCCGCGGTCGCGGTCGTCGTCGTCACGCTGGCTCCGCGTTGCTGCTCGCCGCCGTCGGCTGAGTTTCCGCGGGAGCAGAGGACGGTGGCTGCGACGCTTCGGCATCGCGACCCTGGACCTCGTCCCCGCTGGTCAGAGCGCGCTCCACGCTCTCGACGAGTTGATTCAAATCATAAGGCTTCGGCAGGAAACCGGTGGCTTGCTCGGCGATGGAGCCGCGCTCGTTGAAGTCGAGATTGTAGCCGCTGGAAATGAGGATGCGCACATGCGGATCGAGCGCGCGCAGGTGTTGAAAACACTCCGGACCGCTCATTTTTGGCATCGTCAGATCGAGCAGCACGAGATCGATCTTGCCGTTGGCGGCTTTGAAGTGCTCGATAGCTTCCACACCGTTGCTCGCGGTGAGAATGTGGCTGCACAACTCGCCCAGCGCGGCGACGCAAAACTCGCGCAGGTCCGGCTCGTCATCGACGATCAAGAGCGTCGCATCGCGCTTGCGCGCCGCGCGCGGCGCGCCGGCGAGCGGGTTGCCCAGTTCGGCCGGCTTCGCGCACGAGGGCAGGAAGACGCTGAACTTTGTGCCGACGCCCAGCGCGCTGGTGACTTCGATGAAACCGTTGTGCTTTTTGATGATGCCATAGACCATCGACAAGCCCAGGCCGGTGCCCTTGCCAACTTCCTTCGTCGTGTAAAACGGCTCGAAGATGCGGTGCAACACGTCCTTCGGAATGCCCACGCCGTCGTCCTCGACCTCCAGGATCGTGTAGATCGTGCCCGTGGCCGCCGACGATTGGGTGTCCAGACCGGGCCGGGTGGACACGGTGATCTTGCCCGCGCCCGGCAGCGCGTCGCGCGCGTTGATGACCAAGTTGATGAGCACCTGCTGAATCTGCGTCTCGTCGGCCTCGATGTTCGGCAGCTTCGGATAACACTCCGTGGCCAGCTCGATGGTCGCCGGCACGGTTGAGCGCAGCATCCCCATCGTCTCCTCCACGAGCTTGTTCAAATCGAACACGCGCAGCAACGTCGGGTGCCGCCGCGAGAAGGCGAGCAACTGCCCGGTCAACTCGGCGGCGCGATTGGCGCTGCGTTCGATCTGGAGCAGCTTTTGTTTGCGCGGCTCGTCTTCCTTCAGCTCGCGCTTCAGCAGCTCGGTGTAGCCGAGGATCGTCGTGAGCAGATTGTTGAAATCGTGCGCCACGCCGCCCGCCAGCGTGCCGATGGAATCCATCTTCTGTGAGTGCAGGAGCTGGCGCTCCAACTCCTTGTCGTAAGTGATGTCGCGGAAGAAAAACATGCGCCCAAAGATGCGCCCGGCCGCGTCGCGGGCCGGTGTGGCGTAGCGGTGCAGCGTGCGCTGGCCGCCCTCGGTGCTGGGATCGGTGAGCACCAATTCGTCGGCGTGTTCCGCCGCCGGATCGGCGAGCAGGTTTTCGAGCAATTCGAGCTGCCCCTCGGGGTCCGGCAGCAACAGCCGGATGCGTTCCATTAAAACCAGATAATTGCCGCCCTCGACCTCGGCGCGGTCGAGGTTGAAAATTTCGCAAAAACCGCGGTTCACCAGCGACACCAGCGCGGGCTGTCCGAGCGCGCGCGGCTGTTCGATGACCATGACCGCCAGGTCTACCGAGTTGAGCATGTTGCTCAGGTAGCTGTCGCGCTCGGCCGATTGCGCGCCGAGCTGGTGATTTTCCAGCACCAGACAAAAGGCGACGTTGAACTCATCGAGCAACGTGGCGTAATGGTCCGCCCACGGCGGCGCGCCCGGCGTCGGCCCGGCGCCGAAACGTTCCAGCAGCAACACCCAGTGCTGTCCCGGCCGGCCGTGCAGCGCCACGGCGAGAAACTGCGATTGCGCCGCGGGATTCCACTTCGCCTCGTCGGGCGCGTCGGGCGGATAGCCTTGGAAACGCACGGCACTCGCGTTTTCCAGCACCGGTTCCAGATAATACTCGGTCCAGGCGGGCGGCGGCGGCGACACGGTGAAATTGTGCAGCGGATAACCGTCGCTCACCGCTTCGGCCACCACGTGCATGCGTGTCCACGGCCGGCCGGCCCCGGTCGCCGCGGCGCCCGGCGGCAGCGGCGGCACGCTCCAGAGACAGGCGTGATCGCCGCCGAGTAATTCGCAGAGCCGGCAGACGAGATCGAAAATCGACGCCGCGCCGCTGCTCTGCTCGCGCAGGCAGGCGTCGATCTGCGTGCGCAGCCGCCGGCGCTCGGCCGCCGCCGCCAGTTCGCGTTCGTGTTCCCGCAAAGACATCCCGGCGACATGGGCGCCGCCGGTCGCCGGGGGCGAGGCTGCTGGCGCGCCGTTCAAAGCACGGATGGTCGGCGTGGTGACGCTGCTCAGCGGGCCGGAACATCCGAGCTTGTCGGCATGGGCGGAACTTGGGGTAATGCGGTGGGAAAACACGGTCGGGCCAGTCGTCACGCCGCCACCGGCGCGCAGGCCGCCGCCATTATTGGGCACGGTGGTTTCACTGCCCGGCGTGGAACTGCCGCCGCCTTCGCGCCCCGCGATGCGGTTGGTGCGCAACGGCGGCCGGTCGCTCAGCCGCGCGGGCGCAGGCGAGGCACCGCTGCTGGTCGGCGGTTTGGCGGGGTCACTCATCGAGGGAACGAGCGCGAAGGACGAGGAGGAAAGTGGGGCCGACATCAGGGTGCCGCAGCGATTACGGTTTTACCAGAAAGTAATTGCGGTCACGTTCGGAAATCGTGTGACCCAAGCGCTCTTTGACGAGCAAGAGGTCTTCCCAGACTTTGCGTTTTTCCGTGGGCGCCTGGTTGCGCAGGAGGTAGGCGGGATGATACGTGGCCATAACCGGAATACCGCGAAAATCGTGCCACCGGCCGCGCAAAGCGCCAAATGGCCCTTCCAGATCGAGCAACCCTTGCATGGCCGTCGCCCCGAGCGCGACGATGGCCCGCGGCTGCACGATGTCGATTTGCTCAAAAAGATACGGCCGGCAAGTCTCCATCTCGTGCGGCTTGGGCTTGCGATTGCCAAAAGCCTGGCCGGGCGTGTCGGGCCGGCATTTGAGCACGTTGGCGATGAAAATTTCCTCGCGCGCGTAACCCATCGTCTGGATGATTTTATTCAAAAGCTGCCCCGCCCGGCCGACGAACGGCTCGCCCGCTTTGTCCTCGTCCGCGCCCGGCGCTTCGCCGACGAACATGACTGCGGCGTCGGGGTTGCCCACACCAAAAACCACCTGCGTGCGGCTGGCCGCGAGGTGCGGGCATTTCACGCACGGCAGCACGACGGCGCGCATCTGCTCCAGGCGTTCGGCTTTGGATTTTTTCGGATCGCTGATCGGCTGGTAATCGCCGAGCGGCGGTTTGGTCGCCGGCAACTCCGCGGTCTGCGCTGGCGACGCCGCCGGTTCGTCGAAAAGCGACGGTCCCTTCGCGGCGGCAGCAACGGCAGAATGGCGGGATCGGGTGGGCACGGCTTCTCCTGCCGAGGCGTTGACAGCCCCGGCCGGTGCTGAATCGGCGCAGGCTGACGAATGGGTTGCCGCTGCTGGTGCGTCTGCCGACAATTTGGGCCGGACGGCGCGCAAACGCGCCAGCGCCGCCACGGACGCGCCGAGCGATGGCGGTGTCGCGGTGCCGCTATCGGTGGCTCGCCGGCGCGCGAGATCGTCCAGCACGAGATCGACGGCTTGCAGAAAATGGCGGTGGCTCATGGGGGGTTCGCAAACTCGCGCGGATCGAGTCCAAAGGCGAGAAAATCGGCGGGCAACGGCGCGCGAAATTCCAGCGGCGCCCTGCCCTCGCCACGCGGATGCTGAAACCCGAGCCGCCACGCGTGCAACATCTGCCGCGGTGCAGCAGCCGCGGCGGGACCGGCGGCGTAGAGCGTATCGCCCAGGATCGGATGGCCGAGGTGTTTGAGATGCACGCGAATCTGGTGCGTGCGGCCCGTGAGCAAGCGGCATTCTATTAAAGAAAAACGTTTGGCGATGGCGCCGCGCAGTCGCCATTCCGTTTGCGCGGTCCGACCGCGCGGCGGCGGCACGATGGCCATCTTTTGCCGCTGCACCGGATGCCGGCCGATGGGTGCGTCGATGAGGCCGCCCGGCAGGCGCGGCGTTCCCCAAACGAGAGCGAGGTAGCGTTTTTCCGTCGTGCGTCCGGCGAACTGCGCGGCGAGGGCGCGGTGCGCGAAATCGTTTTTTGCCACGACGAGGCAGCCGCTGGTATCCTTGTCGAGCCGATGGACGATGCCGGGCCGCTCGGCGCCGCCGGCGGCGGAGAGCGCAGCCGGGTCGCCGCCGAGATGATGGACGAGCGCGTTGACGAGCGTGCCCTGCCAGTTGCCCGCGCCGGGATGCGTGACGAGGCCGGCGGGCTTGTTGACCACGAGCAGGTCGGCGTCTTCAAAGAGCACGTCGAGCGCGATGTCCTCGGGCGCGGGCGGGGCAGTGGCCGGGCCGGTCGGCGCGAGCAGTGATTCGGCGTCGTAAAAAATCACGTCGCCCGCGCGCAACGGCTCGGAGGGCTTGGCCGCAGGCCGGCCGTTGATCCGCACGGGCGCGCGGTCGCCGCCATTCGCCGTCTCGCGGATGATCGTCTGCACGCGCACGCGCGAGAGCGCCGGAGCCAGCGCGGCAGCGAGAAAGCGGTCGAGCCGTTCGCCGGCCGCCTCGGGCGGAACGGAAATTTCTGGCATGGAGGAAAATGAAAAAGGATCGGCGCGTGTGCGCGTGGGGCGGCGCAGACGATTGCCGGCGGCGAAAATCGGTGTTAAACACGTTTTCGACGATGTCCCCCGCCGGCGATAGTGAAAATTCTTCTCCACCCGCGGTGGAATCCGCGCCGCCTCCTGCGCCCGCGGCAGAAGACGGCAGCGCCGCGCCGCCCGCCGAGGTGCAGGTCTGCCCCGGTTGCGCCGCGTGGCTCGACGTGAGCGAGCAGGAGCCGCTGGCGCGCATCCACTGCCCGATCTGCGGGACGGGGTTGCAGGTCGAGCGGCGCTTCGATCATTTCGTCATCACCGAGAAACTCGGCGCCGGCGGCATGGGCGCGGTGTATCGCGCGACCGACGTGCATCTGCACCGTCCCGTCGCCTTGAAGCTCCTGCACAAAGAGTCGAGCACGGACCCGGAATTCATCGCCAAGTTTGAAGACGAAGCGCGCATCACCGCGTCGATCAACCATCCGCACGTCGTCAAAATTTTCTCCTTCGGCGAAGACCACGGGCAGTATTACCTCGCGATGGAACTGGTGGACAAAGGTTCGCTCGACGACCTGATGCAGCTTCAGGGCCGGGTCGCCGAACTCCAGGTGCTCACGGTCGGCCGGCAAATCGCCGAGGGCTTGCAAGCCGCGCACGAGGCCGGGCTGATCCATCGCGACGTGAAGCCGGGCAACATCCTCTTTGCCGACGCGCACACGGCGAAGATCACCGACTTCGGGCTCGCCCTGCTCGCCGAACACGAAGCCGAGAGCCGCGGCGAAATCTGGGGCACCCCGTATTACATCGCGCCGGAGAAATTGAACCAGGAACCGGAGGATTTCCGCTCCGACATTTATTCGCTCGGCGGCACGCTCTTTCACGCCGTCGCGGGCCGGCCGCCGTTCGAGGCGGAGAATGCGAGCCTGGTCGCGCTGAAACATTTGAAGAGCCAGGCCGTCAGCCTGCAAGCCTTCGCGCCCGACGTGAGCGCCGAGACGGCCTACGTCGTCAACCGGATGCTGCACAAAGACCCGGCGCAGCGCTACGAGTCCTACGGCGAGCTGATCGAGCACCTGCAATACGCGACCGACAAATTGCGCGAACGCACCGCGCAGCCGCGCCGGCCGCGGGCGCGGGTGGAGTTGGAAACCGAGAAAACGCGCAGTCTTTCCGGCATCTTCACCCTGCTGCTGCTGCTCGCGCTCCTGGCTGGCATCGGGCTGGTGTATGCGCACCGCGCCCAGTTCTTCCAGACCGGGGAGAACAGGCCCAGCGATGAGACGGCGGCGGCGCTGCGCGCGCAACGCGAGGCCGAGGCGCGCAAGCGCGACGCGCAGAGTCTGGAGGAAGCGTTCCAGGCGGCGCGCGCGCAGCTCGTGGCGGGAAATTTCGCCACCGCGCAGAGCAATTTCGCCGACCTCTCCCGCCGCCAAGGCATGATCCGGCCGCGGATCGACTGGGTGCGTTACCACCAGATTCTCGCCGCCTTGCTCGACCGGCAGGTGGGCGCCGCCGACGCCTTGATTGCCGATGAAAACCAAGCCGGCTTTTTTTCCAAGGAACCCGCCGATTTGCCGTTGGCAAACTTCTTTTCCCAAACCGCGAAATTCCTCGCCGACCCCGGCAAGCCGGTGCCGGTGAGCGCGTTGAAAGCGTTCAACAAAGACAGCGTCGAGGCGTTCTCGCTCCTGCTCTTCGGCCTGCGCGACTGGGAGGTCGGCGCGATGGACGACGCGGCGAAATTGCTGCGCGCGTTTGCGGACGGCAAGCTGCCGGCAAACTACCGCTGGATCGGCGACTACAAGCCATTTGCCGAACAGCACTGGCACGATTACCAAAGCTACGCGCTCCTGCGCGAACGGTTGAGGAACGCCACCACGGCCGAGGCTTTGACGAAGTTGAACGCCGACCTCGCCAAGGCGCGCGGCGATTTGCAGACCAGCGGCAAAATCGTCGAACTGCTCGACGTGATGCAGGCCGACATAGACAGCCGGCTGGGCACCACGCGCAAACAGGAAAGTGAGAACGCGTTGACGCGCGCCACCAGCGAGCACGACGCGGACAAAAATCGCTGGCTGGCGGCGCGCGAAACCGTGCAACAGGTGTTGCGGCGCTACCGGTTCGAGGAAGCGCTCGCGACCCTCAGCCAGCTTGAATTGCACGATCCCGATTTCACCGTCGCGCGCGACGCCGCCCGCGAGCGCGCGCGCCTGTTGGTGGCGTTCAAGCAGCGGCTCATCGCCGACATCAACAACACGCGCGGAGGGTATCCGCAGACGGTCGTTACCCGGGCGAACAGCACGTTTCCGCAAGGCATCAAAAAAGCCGGCCCGGACAAGCTCGACGCCGACACGCCGTATGGCCAGGTGACGATCTCGTGGCTCGATCTCGATGCCAGGACGGTGCTGACGATGGCGGTTTATTTTGCCGACAAAACGACCGACCCGAAAGCCGCCGCCGAGCGTCGCTGGCAGGCCGCGATTTTCGCCCTAGAGTTTGGTTTGGTGCCCGACAGTCGCGCGCTCGCCGAGAAGGCCGCGAAGGAACGCACCGAATACCAGACGGAACTGCCTCAGTTCTACGACAAGGACGGCCCGCCGAAGCGGTAGCATCGCGCGAGGATCAGAGACAATCCAAATGCCGGCGGATGGCACCCGGAGCTTGTGTCAAATCCAGCAGCTAATCATAGAAAGCAGCGTTTGCTCGCTCACTCGATCTTCCGCCATTCACCGGCTCGGATGACCGACAAAGTGGCCAGCACTTGCGGCGCGAGTGCGATCACCCGCGGCAGGAAATTCGTCGCCAGCAGGAGGATCGCCAACCGCCGGTCCGCGAGATTTTGTTGGTAACGCAGATTTTTGTCCGAGGTAATCATCACGTCGAACTGCGCGGCCTCGGCGGCAGCGAGGAGTTCGCCGTTTTTGAGTGTGGACCAGCCGAGCGAATGCGCGGTCGCAACCTCGTGTCCCGGCAGATGCCGGCGCAGCGGGCGCGGCACGCAGTGGTCGAGCAGCACCTTCACGCAGCGGCGCGGATGATGGTTCGGCGCGCGTGTTCGAGCACCGCGATGGCTTGCTCGCGCGTGACGCCTTCAAACGCTTCCAAATACTGATTGAGACTGACTCCGCCTTCCAGATTTTCAAACAAGCTTTCCACCGGCACGCGGGTTCCGGCGAAACAAGGAGCGCCGCTCATCCGCTCGACATTTTGCCACACGGGCAAACCGGGAATGGGATAGATGTCTTGCGCCATAAAGGCCGGGCATTTCGCCTCACATCGCAGCGTGGAATTCCTGCAACGTCCGCACGCTGATGCCCTTGGCTTGGAGCGAACGGATGCCGCCCACGCTGGCGGCGGCGGCGCTGAGCGTGGTCATGATCGGGATGCGGTGCGCGACGGCGGCGCCGCGGATTTTCACCTCGTCCTGCCGCGGCGTCTTGCCGCTGGGCGTGTTGATGATGAAGGCAATCTCGCCGTTCTGGATCATGTCGAGCACGTGCGGCCGGCCTTCGTTGAGTTTGAACAAACGTTTCACCGGCACGCCGGCCGCTTCGAGCGCGGCGGCGGTGCCGCTGGTGGCGTGGATTTGAAAGCCGAGTTCGACGAAGCTTTTTGCCAGGACAGTGGCGTCGGCTTTGTCGCCGTCTTTCACGCTCAGAAACAAGTTGCCCCCGCGCGGCAGCGGCGAGCCGGCGGCGGTCTGCGACTTCGCATACGCCAGGCCGAGATCGCTGTCGATACCCATGACTTCGCCGGTCGATTTCATCTCCGGCCCGAGCGCGATGTCCACGCCGGGAAAGCGGACGAACGGGAACACCGCTTCCTTCACCGCGAAGTGCGGCGGCACGATTTCCTGGGTAAAGCCGAGTGCCGCGAGCGTCTTTCCCGCCATCACTTTGGCGGCGAGTTTTGCCAGCGGCACGCCGATGGCTTTGCTCACAAACGGGATCGTGCGCGAGGCGCGCGGGTTGACTTCGAGCACAAAGACTTCCTCGTCCTTCACCGCGAACTGCACGTTCATCAAGCCGCGCACCTTCAGCTCCTTCGCCAGCGCGCGCGTCGCCGTGGCGATGGCCGCCCGCACTTTTTCCGACAACGAAAACGGCGGGATCACGCACGCGCTGTCGCCGGAGTGAATGCCCGCCTGCTCGATGTGCTCCATGATCGCGCCGATGACGTGCGTCTCGCCGTCGGACAGGCAATCGACATCGACCTCGGTGGCGTCTTCCAAAAAACGGTCCACGAGAATCGGCCGGTCCGGGCTGACGCCCAAGGCGTTGCGCATGTAGCGCCGCAGATCGTCCTCTTGATAGACGATCTCCATCGCGCGCCCGCCGAGCACGAAGCTCGGCCGCACGAGCACGGGATAACCGATCCGGCGCGCGACCGCGGCGGCTTCGTCCTCGCTCGTCGCGGTGCCGTTCGGCGGTTGGTTCAACTTGAGCCGGGTCAGCAACTCGGCGAAGTGCTTGCGGTCCTCGGCCAGCTCGATGGAATGCGGCGAGGTGCCGATGATGTTGACGCCGTTTTTCTGCAACGCCGCGGCGAGGTTCAATGGCGTCTGGCCGCCGAATTGCACGATGACGCCCCAGGCTTTTTCGCGCTCATAAATGTTGAGCACGTCTTCGAGCGTGAGCGGCTCGAAGTAAAGTTTGTCGCTCGTGTCGTAGTCGGTTGAGACGGTCTCCGGGTTGGAGTTGACCATGATCGTCTCGAAGCCTTCCTCCTTCAGCGCAAAGGCCGCGTGGACGCAGCAATAGTCGAACTCGATGCCCTGGCCGATGCGGTTCGGCCCGCCGCCGAGGATGAGCACTTTTTTCTTCTCGCCCCCGCGCGTCTCGTCCTCGTCGCCGTAGGTCGAATAATAATATGGCGTGTAAGCCTCGAATTCCGCCGCGCACGTATCGACCAGCCGGTAGGTCGGCAGCAATCCCGCCGCCTGGCGTTGCTCGCGCACCTCGCTTTCGTTGAGCTGCGTGAAGCGTCCGAGCTGGCGGTCGGAAAAGCCGAATTTCTTCGCCCGCCGCAACGCGATGTCCGCCGGGTTCGCGCGGTAGGCGGTTTCTTCCGCGACGATCTGGCGGATTTGATTGAGGAACCAACGGTCGATGCCAGTCAGCTCAAAAATCCGGTCGTCGCTCATGCCGGCGAGCACAGCGAAACGCAGGAAAAAAATGCGCTCGTTGTTCGGCACCGCGAGCTTCTGCGTGATCGCATTTTCATCCCAATCGCCATTCGGCAAAATCGGATAAACATCCTTCCCGTCCGCGCCGAGTCCGCCGCGGCCGGTCTCGAGCGAGCGCAATGCTTTTTGCAACGCCTCCTTGAACGTGCGGCCAATCGCCATCGCCTCGCCGACGCTTTTCATCTGCGTGGTCAGCGTCGCGTCGGCCTGCGGGAATTTTTCAAACGTGAAGCGCGGGATTTTGACGACGCAATAATCAATCGTCGGCTCGAAGCTCGCGGGCGTCTCGCGCGTGATGTCGTTTTTCAATTCGTCCAGCGTGTAGCCGACGGCGAGCTTCGCGGCGATTTTCGCGATCGGGAAACCGGTCGCCTTCGACGCGAGCGCGGACGAGCGCGAAACGCGCGGATTCATTTCAATGACAACCATCCGGCCCGTCTGCGGATCGACGGCGAACTGGATGTTCGAGCCGCCGGTCTCGACGCCGATTTCGCGGATGACGGCGAAGCTGGCGTCGCGCATGAGCTGATACTCGCGGTCGCTGAGCGTCTGCGTGGGCGCGACGGTGATCGAGTCGCCGGTGTGCACGCCCATCGGGTCGAGATTTTCGATGGAACAAATGACCACGCAGTTGTCCGCCCGGTCGCGCATCACTTCCATCTCGTACTCCTTCCAGCCGAGGAGCGACTCCTCGACCAACACCTCGGTTACCGGCGACATGTCGAGCCCGTGCGCGACGATCTTCTCGAATTCCTCGCGGTTGTACGCGATGCCGCCGCCCGTGCCGCCGAGCGTGAAGGCGGGCCGGATGATGAGCGGAAACGAGCCGATCTGCTTGGCAATGGCGCGCGCTTCCTCGATGGTGTGCGCGACGCCGGAGTGCGGCATATCGAGCCCGATCTTCAGCATCGCCTCCTTGAACGCCGCGCGGTCCTCGCCCTTGTGAATGGCCGCCGGCTTCGCGCCGATCATCCGCACGCCGTGCTTCTCCAGCACACCAAGCTCGTGGAGCTTCATCGCGCAATTGAGCGCCGTCTGGCCGCCGAGCGTCGGGAGCAGCGCGTCGGGTTTCTCCGCGGCGATGATCTTTTCCACCACCTCCGGCGTGATCGGCTCGATGTACGTCCGGTGCGCGAATTCCGGGTCGGTCATGATGGTCGCCGGATT